>JBFOLZ010000107.1:0-17311 GCA_040830445.1 Puniceicoccaceae bacterium | reverse complement strand
TTCCGGGTTGGAGGGCGGCGCGGGGGATGCGCTTGGCCGACGCAACCTCTTCACCCTCAATGGTGGCACTGACAAACATGCCGGGGGTCAAGCTGGCTCCCTGGTTGCTGACAAAAGGAGGATTCATCCGGGCATAGGCGGTGATCATGCGGGTCCGCTGGTCAACCGAGGCGGCGGTCCGGTCAAGGAACGCTTCCCATGTGTGGGGTACGCCGGCAATTTCCCGTCGTAGGTAAACCTTGGGTCTGTCGGAGGTGTCGACAGCCTCATCGATGGGTCCAATATAGGCGAGGTCATCCAATGAAATGGAGAGGGGAACCTCCATCGCATCGGTGGAAAATATTTCTCCCAGAATGGTTGCCTGGGCCGTTATGGCCTGACCGACATCGACATGCTTGGCCTGAACCCGCCCAGTGTAGGGTGCCTTGATTTCGGTGTAGGAAAGGTTCTCCCGGGCCATCTGCAGGGACACCCGTGATGCCTCAAGATCCGCCTGGGCTTTTTCCAGCTGGGGAATGCGCAGGACAAGCGGGTTCGGTTCACCGGAACCAACGGCAGCCCAGTCAATGCGGGCCTGTTCGGCAGCCTCCTGTTCCTGAAGCAGGGTTGCCTCGGCCAGCGCCAGCCGGGAACGGGCTTCCGCGACCGCGCTTTCGTAGGGCAGGGGATCCAGCCGCAGGAGGATATCCCCCGTCTTGAAGGAGCCGCCCTCGTAGAAATTGGCCGAAACGGACTCAATGTGCCCGGATACGCGGGCCGTGAGGCGCGTCTGCTGACGTGGCTGGACGGTGCCCTGAGCACCGATAGCCAGTACCACCGGCTCGGAGCGGACATCATAGAGCTCCACCTTCGGATAATTTGGCACCGGCTCCTTCTTTTCCTGCTCGGGCCGGAGACCCGTGATGACCGTGGCAAATGCCAGGCAGGCCGCAATCACGACGACCGGCAAGAGCACCTTTAAAAGACTTCTGGGAGCATTTGAAATTAAACGCATGAAAAGATCAGTTTACCGTTCCACCGGAATTGCGCAATCCGGTAGTGGTTTTCGGTAACTTTCCTACGATCGCGTCGCAAAGAAAGGATTGTGCTCCAACTCTTCCGCCACGGATGTCATGGGCCCGTGTCCCGGGCAGAGGACCGTTTCCTCCGGCAGGCTGAGGATGTGGCGCCGGTTGTTCTCAAGGGCCATCTTGAAGTGGTCGTTGGCTCCCCCCTGCGAACAGCAAAACAGGGAATCACCGACAATGGCCACCGGACGGCCCAGCCCGGAGATGACGTAAGTGGTCCCTCCCGGTGAATGGCCGTTGGTGAGGCAGGTCTCAATCTGCAGGTAGCCCAGGAACATGATTTTACCGGGATCAAAAAGCTCAGCTCCCTTGTAAGGTTCGTAGGAACAGGCATGAACAGGAGGATTGCCAGTGGCTTCAAGCAACTGCGGCAGGGCGGCTATGTGGTCGTCATGCTTGTGGGTCAGGCAGACCATGGTCAACTTGAGGCCTTTCTGGCGAATGACCTCCAGCATGCCGTCAACATTTGCCCCGGTGTCAAAGGCAGCCGCCTTCTTGCTTGTCGGATCCCAGACAAGGTAGCTGTTGACCGTCATTTCCTCATATCCACGGATAGGGAAGGGGGTGTTGAAGGCAGCCAGGCCGTCCAGTTCGACCGGTTCGGGATACCAGCTGCCTTTGGCCAGCTCAAAGAGGCACTCAGCATCCAGTTCCAGGTACTTGGCCAGGCGACCGACAATGCCGGAGTCATAATTGCCCTCCAGTACGGCATCAATCCTGCCCAGCGGGATACCGGTTTGCCGGCTCAGGGCCGTGACGCTCAAGTCCCGCCCGGAGGTTGCTTTCCGGATTATATCCGCGAACTCATCTTCTAGAGGAATTTTCATGCGGCATCTTCTAGGAAGCTCCATGCCGCTTGTCGAGAATCCTTCTTACCCTTTTGGTACTTCCTTGAAGCTGGCGGGTACTCAGGGACTCGAATCCCGCATGGAAGAGACAGAATCCTCTGTGCTGCCATTGCACCACGGGCCTGCTTGCAGAGCCTGTTTGAAGTGAACAACAAATGATAAGGCTAACGCAATTTGAGCGGCATCACGACGGTTGTCGCAACCGGTTGCCCTGCCTTGATTCGCGGCAAGAACCACCAACCGTCCACCGTCTGGCTAATGTGCTGGGCCAATTCATTACTGAGCTCATCCATGATGGTATGCTCGGTTACCTTGCCTGATTTGGCGATTTTGATTTTCACCTTCACCAGGTAGGGCTCCGTGCCTTTGGGCAGTAACTCCGGATCGGCCTGGCTTATCGGCATCATGAACGGAACGGGATTGGCATCGCCTGAATCGGCGTTCTGGATGTGGCGTGTCAAGTACAGCCGGTAAGCATCGCCGATCATCGCGTCCTTGAGATCGGTCCTTGCCGGATCATAGAGTTCTTTTCCGCCATGGAAGAAATGCAATGTCCAGCCTGTCTCGGGGATGCCTTTCGGAAGAAATTGCAGTTTCATTGTTTGAACCCCGCCGGTCAGAGGGCGCATCTTTGTCCACCTGCCTTTGGGATTCCTACTTCCCTCCGGGGTGTACAGGATCATCGCAAATGCATTCTCCAGCGGCACACTGCTCTTGATTTCGACATTTACGAATACGCGGTCTTCGGTGCGGCTTTTTTCAATAGAATACCGCTCGACGTAAATGTCGTTGACCACCATTCTGCGTTGGCAACGGATTGCCCTTGCAGTCACCTCCTCGAGGCCCTTGTCGCTGGCGATCAGGGGTCGCTTTTTTCCGATGCCAACAACCGGCCACCATTCGGTGCCATCTTTGGTTTTTGCAGTAAGGGCCACACTGGGAAAAACCTTCACGGAATTGGCAAAGGCGGTAGCGGTTACCAGGGTGACCAGGGTAAGGCAGATGTATTTCTTGGCCGGTATCATGGATGGGAATATTGACAGTGATCTGCCCTCTTCAAGGGAAACAAATTCAGATGGTCTGAATTGTCCGGTAAGGTCTGTCGCCCGGCTCACCCTGCAGGAAAACGTGTAGCAGGAGTCTCAAGGGAAGCGCGAGCAAAGGACTCCAGGGATAGCCAAAACTGGCAGGCCCGCAGGGACTCGAACCCCGACTGAAGGAACCAGAATCCTCTGTGCTACCATTACACCACGGGCCTGTTTCGAATGGTCGGGGCGACAGGATTTGAACCTGCGACCTCTTCGTCCCGAACGAAGCGCGCTACCAGGCTGCGCCACGCCCCGCCATTCAAATCAAAGAGGATTACCGCTACAGGGTGGTCCGCCTGCGTCAAACAAAAAGACCGATTCCTCATTTTTTTGAGAAAAGCCGATTGACGAATGAAAAATCCTTCTTCTATATCGCGGGCTTTCTGTGATGGCCAGATAGCTCAGTTGGTAGAGCAGAGGACTGAAAATCCTTGTGTCCCCAGTTCAATTCTGGGTCTGGCCACCACTTTTCACCTCAGTTGGTGAGTCCCGACAGGGTCGGGAAAAATCCTTGTTTCGTCCTGACAAGTTTGGCCGGGTATACGCCTCCTCTTCCTTAAGTTGGCCTTTAGGGCAGGTGGAATACCTCTAATCGTACAAATAAGCACCCCAAAAAGAGGGTTTTTGACTTGCGAGGGAACTATTCTCTCGATTATCCTACTTACTCAACATAACGTACACTAATTATGAAGTATCCCTCTGTCCTGCTTGCAACATCTATTCTCTTTTCAGGCGCGGGCCTGATTGCCGATGAGATGACCGTTTCCATCGATGGTTTCGGTGATCCGACAACGTTCAGCATTACCGAGTCGTCGGACCTGAGCCTCCGGGTGACGGAGCTGGTTCCAGCGGAGGGTGACAATCTCAGCACCCACGTCCTGATTGAAGGCCTGTCCCCGCTCGAGGATGGGACCATGACCTACGCCAGTACCTATTCCGGCATCAATGTCGACAGTGGTGAAGTGCAGGACGTCGGTGTCCTCTTCCTGGACATGCCCGAGGGTTCTGCCCTTCCCGAGGGAACTGTTTCCTCACCGGTGGTTGGTGTCGTCCAACGGACTGGTTCCTGGGGCGACTACAGCCTTTCCTATCCCGCTACAAGCGTCGGTGGATCGACGGGTGCCGGGGATTACGACACCGGTTCTATCCAACTTTCCCTCGTCCGTGACGCTGAGTCCTTTACCGGGACTGCCACTTACACGGTCCTCGATGAGAACACCATCGAACTGGATCCCTTTACCCTTACCAGCACTAACCTGAACTCCTACAACATGTCCGGGGCCACCTTGCTCCGGGATGGAGCTCGTTTCTACGGTACATTGACCAACCTGACGACCGGCGCCCTCTATGACTCCCTGATATTTGCCATCCAGTTCACCGGCATTCCGGATGTTGATGGAGACGGTGTTCCGGATATCTCCGACGGGGAAATCTCGGCAGGTGGTCTGGTTTTCAACGTGGGCGGTTATATCTATGATGACCTGCTCAGCTGGACCTATGGCCTGACCACGGAATGGGGCAGTTCCCAGATGCTTGGCACCGTCTTTGGCGGGTATCATCCGGAAATCCTCTATACCACCGCCCTTGGCTGGTTGCTCGCTCCTTCCGGAACGGCTGCCACCGGTATCTACTTCTATCGCGTCCCGACCGACGGCTCCGCCGAAGGCTGGATTTGGACCATTGAGTCCTACGGCGGATTCTACTGGAATTACGCGACCGGGAGTTGGGGTTCGGTCTTCTAGGCGGACGCACATTGAATTTTTACAAGCGCCCCTCCATCTGGAAGGGCGCTTTTTTTGAGGAATTTTCCATCGAATTACCTTTACAAGGAGAGCGAACAGCTTTTCCTTGCTCGTTTTTCCCATGATCAAAACACGCAAATCCATTGCCAAGAAGTTCAAGGTGACCGGTACCGGGAAAGTACTGCGTCGCACAGCCGGCAAGCGTCACTTCCTGCGGAACAAGACCGTGAAGCAGAAGCGTCGCATGAGCCAGGACAAGTCCTGCTCGGCCGGAGTGACGCGCTTTGTCAAAATCGGTTGCCCGAACAAGTTTTAGTCAACGGTAACGCGGCTCGTCCGGGTGAATTCAAGGCGACCCGGCAGCCATTCAAATAAGAGAGAAGGAACATGCCAAAAGCAACAAATCATCAAGCATCCCGGAAACGCCGCAAGCGGGTCTTGCGCGGGACCAAGGGATATTTTGGAAACGCCAGCCGGCTTTACCGCTATGCGAAGCAGGCTACAGACAGGGCCGGGCAATATGCCTACCGGGACCGTCGCAACCGGAAACGCGAGTTTCGCAAGTTGTGGATTGTCCGCATCAATGCCGCCTGCCGCCAGCACGGGGTTGCCTACAGCCGATTTATCGCCGGTCTCAACAAAGCCGGAATCGAGCTGGACCGCAAGGCGCTGTCAGAGTTGGCCATCCATGACGAGGCAGCCTTCAAGGCGCTTGTCGAGCAGTCGCAAAGTGCCTTGGCCGAGGCCTGAGGCTAATTTGCCCAACACAGCACCTGAAACGGGTGCCTGCCATTCAAATTTACCAGCTTCCGCTTCCGGATTATTTCCGGTGGCGGAATTTTTTTTAACAAACAGGAATTTACGATGGAAGAGGAACTAAAGAGCATCATAGCGACGGTCCGGACGGAAATCGGCTCGGTGGCCTCCGCTGCTGACTTTGAGCAGTACAAGGCCCGGATCAGTGGTCCGAACGGCCGTTTCACTGCCCTGAGCAAGCGAATTGCCCAATTGCCGGTGGAAGAGCGCCCGGTCGCGGGCAAGCTGATTAATGTCTACAAGCAGCAACTGCAGGCCATTTGGGATGAAGCCCTGGCCCGGTTGGAGGCGGAAGCGCTGGCCCAGAAGATTGGCCCGGCGGTGGATACCAGCCTGGAGAGCCCGGAGATTCCGGTTGGCACCCAACATATTTTGACCCAGGTGCGGGAGGAGATTGTCTCCATCCTGCGCAAGATAGGTTTCATTGTCGCGGACGGGCCAGAGGTTGAGACCGAGTATTACTGCTTTGATGCGCTAAACACGCCGAAGGACCATCCGGCCCGGGACCTGCAGGATACTTATTACACCAACCCGAATACCACTTTTGGCAATATTTCCAGCAAGGGGGATGAACGCTATCTTCTGCGTACCCACACCTCCAGTGTCCAGATCCGGACCATGCTTGAGCAGGAGCCTCCCATCCGGATCATCGCCCCCGGGCGGTGTTTTCGACGCGATACCGCGGATGCCACCCATTCGGCCAATTTTCACCAGATGGAGGCCCTTTACGTTGATAAGGGGGTCACAGTTCGGGACCTGAAAGCGGATCTGGACTACCTCTTCCGTTCCCTCTTGGGACCCGATGCGGAAACCCGATTCCGGCCGCATTATTTCAGTTACACCGAGCCCAGCTTTGAAGTGGACTTGAAATCAGCCCACCTGGGCAAGGTGGGCTCTGACTGGATGGAGATCATGGGCTGCGGCATGGTGGATCCGGCCGTCTTCGAGGAAATGGGCTATGATCCGAACGTCTGGACCGGCTATGCCTTCGGCCTCGGAATCGAGCGTATTGCGATGACGCTCTATGGGATCGATGACATCCGGTACCTTTACCAGAACGACGTGAGGCTGCTTTCCCAGTTCAAGTGAACCGCCTGCCAATCGACATTACGAGGAGTCAATTTAGATGAAAGTCAGTTTAGAATGGTTGAATGAATACGTGGATCTCAGCGGCCTTGACGTCGATGCGATCAGCCACTCCCTGACGATGGTCGGGTTTGAGGTGGAAGGCGTTGAAACGGCCGGCCTGGCCCAGTTGGACAAGGTGGTCGTGGGAGAGATTCTCTCCTACGAACAGCATCCCAATGCGGACCGCTTGTCCGTCTGTCAGGTCGATGTAGGGGATGAAACGGAGCGCACGATTGTCTGTGGGGCGAAAAACTTCAAGCAGAACGACCGGGTCATTGTGGCCCTGGTCGGAGCCGTCCTGCCAGGGGATTTCAAGATCAAGAAGAGCAAGTTGCGGGGTGTTGTTTCCAAGGGCATGATGTGTTCCGAGCGTGAATTGGGCATTGGGGATGACCATGCCGGGATTGCCATTCTTGAGGACCGGCCGGCCATTGGGACACCGGTTAATGACATTTATCCGGCAGGGGACACCGTTTTTGATATCGAAATCACTCCCAACCGTCCGGATGCCCTGAGCCATCTGGGAATTGCCCGGGAACTGGCTGCCTGGTTCAAGCGCGAGCTTCGCTACCCGGAGCTGAAGGTAAATCCCAATACCGCCCAGGAAGGGCGGCTGGTTGATTCCCTGGAGTGCCCGGAACCGGAATTGTGCCCGCATTACCGGGGCTACAGCCTCCGGGGAGTGACAATCGCAGCAAGCCCGGATTGGCTGAAGAAGCGGCTTACCGCCGTTGGCTTGCGCCCTATCAACAATGTCGTTGATGTGACCAACTACGTCCTGCATGAGACAGGGCAACCCCTCCATGCCTTTGACGTGGCCAAGATTCGGGGCAACCGGATCATCGTCCGCAAGGCCAATGAAGGGGAGAAGATTGTCACCCTTGATGAGAAGGAGCGGCAACTGGAACCGGAGAACCTTGTCATCGCCGATGGCGAGCGGGCCCTGGTGGTTGCCGGAGTCATGGGCTCGGTCGATGCCGAGGTGGATGATGGAACCAAGGATATCTTCCTCGAATCGGCTTATTTCAATGCCCGGTCGGTTCGCCGGACCAGCCGCAAGCTCGGCCTTTCGACGGATAGCTCCTACCGTTTCGAGCGGGGAGTGGATCCCAAGGGCGCTGAATTTGCCGCCCTGCGCTGCCTCGACCTGATTATGGAACTCGCCGGCGGGGAACTGCTGGGGCCACCTCTGGTTACGGGTGAAGCTCCCCTGGTGGAGAAGGAAATCGACCTCTCCCCGGACTGGGTCCGGGAGCGGCTCGGATTCACGGTCTCCGATGAGGAGATTGCCAATTCCCTGGCCGCTTTGGAACTGGGTATTGCCGAGACTCAGGATGCCGAGGGCAAGGTGCTCTTCAGGGTCGATATTCCCAGCCACAGGCAGGACCTCTACCGGCCGATTGATCTGGTGGAGGAAGTCATCCGCATGTACGGCTCAGACCGCATTCCGGAAAGTACCGTCAAGGCGACCGTTACCCTGTCCGACGATGACCCGGTTCCTGTCTACCAACGGGCTGCGACTGACATTCTGACGGGCAAGGGCTTCCAGGAAACCCTCCACTACACGCTCCGAAGCGAGGAGGATTTGACCCATTGGGATGCGCGGGGTGCCAGTGAGTCCCTCGCCCTGGCGAATCCACTGGCCAGCGATGCCTCCCACTTGCGGAACAGTCTCCTCGGTGGGCTCCTTGATTGTCTCAAGCTGAATCTTGCCCGCCACAACCAGGTCGAACGGCTGTTCGAGTGCGGCCGGATCTTCTCGGAATTGGAGGGCAAGGTCTACGAACGTTTCAGTGTGGCATTTGTGGTCCTGCAGGAAGGCCGCTTGTCATGGCAGAAGGAGGGCAGGCCCGACTTTTACCTGACTTCCCGCCTGGTCACCGACCTTTTGGAAGCGGCAGGAATTGTCGTCAACAACTGGCAGATGGAGAACTTGTCCGGCGAATCCGCCTGGCAGGAGGGGCAGGCTGCCCTAGTCGGCTCAGCGGGTGATGGATGGGAGGCAAAGTTCGGCCTTCTGGATGTTGGCATGACCCGGGAATGGGACATCGACAGCCCCGTCCTTGCCGGTGTTGTCACCTTTTTGCCGGAGTTCCTGCAGAAACCCAAGACCCGCAAGGCCTTCCAGTCCTTCAGCCTCTTTCCCCCGGCAATCCGTGACCTCGCGGTTGTTGTCCCGCAGAGCATGCCGGCCGGATCGGTGCAGAAAGCCATCCACACAGCCGCCGAAGCCCGGGTGGGGGATGAGATGACTCTCGAGTCGGTGGAGGTATTTGATATCTACTCCGGCAAGGGACTTCCGGAGGAGCATGTCTCCGTGGCCTGCAAGTTGAGTTTCCGCAATCCTTCCCGGACCCTCAATGACAAGGAGGTCAACGCCGTTTTCCAGCTTATCCAGAATGACCTGGATGCGGCTGAGGGAATGCAGGTCCGGCGCTAAAGGGGGCGCAAACTTAGACTTGCCAGCAGGCAGCATCCTCGCGTTACCTTTTCCCATGCAGTTAACCTTTGAAAACAGGAAAGCACTGGTCACAGGGGCCGGTCGCGGTATTGGCAAGGCCATTGCCGAGGAACTGGCCCGCCAGGGCGTCCACGTCATCTGTGTGAGCCAGAATCCTGCCTCCTGCGGTTCCGCAGCGGAGGCCATCCAGGCATCTGGCGGCTCGGCCGAGGCCCACGCCGTCGATGTCAGTGACAGTGAAGCGGTTAAGGCTCTGGCCGACGAGCTGCTCAAGGAGCACGGGGTCATTGATATCCTCGTCAACAATGCCGGCATCACCCGTGATATGCTCATTATGCGGATGAAGGATGAGGAATGGGATGCCGTCATCCAGACCAACCTCAACAGCTGCTTCTACTGGTCCCGCGCCCTGATGCAGCCCATGGCCCGCAAGCGCTGGGGCCGTGTCATCAACATCAGCTCGGTGATCGGCCTCATGGGGAACGCCGGCCAGGCCAATTATGCCGCCGCCAAGGCCGGTATATTCGGGCTGACCAAGAGCCTGGCCCGAGAGTACGCGAAGCGCAGCCTTACCGTTAACGCGGTCGCTCCGGGCTTCATCCAGACTGACATGACGGACTCCCTCAGCGAGGATGTGACCTCGGCTATTTTACAACAAATCCCTCTCAAGCGCCTTGGCGAATCGGCGGATATCGCCAATATTGTTGCCTTTTTGGCCTCTGAGGAATCAGGATATATCACCGGTCAGACTTTTACGGTTGACGGTGGCATGGTGATGTGAGGATATTTCGTCACTTAATTTTTACCTATATACAGCTATGGCAGATAAGAGCATCGAAGAAAGAGTTAAGGATATCATTGTCAACCAGCTCAACGTGAACGAAGAGCAAGTTACCCCGGAGGCTTCCTTCCTTGAAGACTTGGGTGCTGACTCCCTCGACACGGTTGAATTGATTATGGCATTTGAAGAAGAGTTTGCGGACGAAATTGACGGTGAAATTCCGGAGTCGGAAGCTGAACAGCTTCAGACCGTGGGCGCCGTCATTGCCTACGTTAAGGAAAAGTCCGGAAGCTAAGCTTCCTGAATTATCCAATTTAATTGCAAAGAGGCCTCCAGGGGCCTCTTTCCATATCCGGAGGTGACCATGGAGAAGAAACGTATTGTGGTGACAGGCATGGGGGCACTTACCCCCCTCGGGAATGATGTTGCATCCTTCTGGGAAGGACTGGTTGCTGGCAAAAGCGGAATCGGGCCAGTGACTGCCTTTGATACGGAGAAGTATCCCTGCAAGGTTGGCGGTGAGGTCAAGGCATTCGATCCGAGTGAATACATGGACCCGAAGGACGCCAAGCGGAATGACCGCTACACTCAATTGGCGGTGGCAGCGACCCGCATGGCCATGGCCGATGCCAAGCTCGACGTCAAGGACCTTGCCGATCCCGTACGTTTTGGCTGTATCATCGGTTCCGGAATCGGTGGGTTGGATACCATCGAACAGCAGACCTTCAAGCTCTGGGAAAGTGGTCCCCGGCGGGTTTCGCCCTTCATGATCCCGATGCTGATCAGTAACATGGCCAGCGGTGTGGTGGCTATCGAAGTTGGCGCGATGGGACCGAATTACGGGATTGTCAGTGCCTGCGCAACTGCAAGCCATTCCATTGGGGATTGTATTCGCATCCTCCGTGCGGGTGAAGCGGACGTCATGCTGGCCGGTGGCAGTGAAGCGAGCATCACCCGCGTCGGATATGCCGGATTCTGTAACATGAAGGCCATGGGCACGAGTTACAACGATGAGCCGACACGGGCCAGTCGTCCCTTCGACGCCCGCCGTGATGGATTTATCATGGGTGAAGGTGCCGGTATTGTTGTCATGGAGACCCTCGAGCATGCTCAGGCCCGCGGAGCCAATATCCTCTGTGAAGTTACCGGGCACGCGGCAACCTGTGATGCCTACCACATCACCTCACCTGATCCGGACGGCAAGGGCCTGCAGGCCTGTATCCGTAATGCCCTTGCAGATTCGGGAACAGGTATTGAGGATGTGGACTACATCAATGCCCATGGCACCTCAACGCCCTACAACGACAAGACCGAAACGGCAGCCATCAAGGCGGTTTTCGGGGACCATGCCTACAAGTTGAAAGTCAGCTCGACGAAGTCGATGACGGGGCACCTTTTGGGAGCAGCCGGAGGTATTGAGGCCATTGCCTGTATCCAGACGATTCGGACCGGGAAAATAGCTCCCACCATCAATTATGAGAACCCGGATCCGGACTGCGACCTCAACTACGTTCCCAACAAGGGAATTGAGGCGACAGTGAATGTGGCCTTGAGCAACAATCTTGGCTTTGGTGGTCATAACGCGACCATTGTCTTCCGGGCCTTTGATGACTGAGTCACTGCGATAGGGTCGTTAAATTGGCTTTGCCAATTTGCTTCCCCGGTGAAATCCTGATTCCGATATGCCGGAGGTTCCAGAGTTATACGTTCCCCTTTTATATGGCGGGGCCGGGATTGTCGGCCTGGTGAGTTGTTTTTTCGGCTACAAGCTATTCAAGGGACTGGTCGTTGCCCTGATGGCCTTGTCGGGAGCGGCGTTGCTGGCCTGGGTGGGGTTCAATATTGGCGATGAGCCGGTTCTCTGGTCAGCCGGAGGCTTTCTCCTCGGGGCCATCCTTGGGGGCGTTCTTGCCCTGTTCTTCTACTCCCTGGCTGTGGGAACCATTGCCGCACTCTTTGTAGCCACTTCGCTGCTTCCCTGGGTCCAGCCCTACGAACCGGTTATCCAATGGTCCGTCATCGGGGTTGCCTGCCTGTTCGCGGCTCTCGTTGCCACTGCCCTGACGAATGTCATGATTCAACTTGCTTCCGCCATGCTGGGAGCCCTCTTGCTGGTCCATAGCGCCCTCTTTTTTGTCACAGGACAGACCGTGCACCAGGCCGCTGAGAGAGAGGAGGGGTGGATTCTCTACCTTGACTTCGACTTGAAGGTGGCCGGTATCGCCCTGGCCATCGGGCTGCTGGGTTTCCTTGTCCAGCACCGTTCATCCAAGTAGGCTGTTAGTCGGGCCGGCCGGGCATAGGCGGCTGTGGCCCGCAATGCGGGATTTCCATGGAGGCAACAGGGTAGGAACAATAGTCGGCCGCGAGGAAAGCGGAGGGGCGCAGGTTGCCGGAGTCCTTGATCCCTCCAAATGGCGCTGCACTGCTGGCTCCAGTCAGCTGCACGTTCCAATTGATGATACCCGCCTGCAGATGCTCACTGGCCATTTGGTAATGTCCGGACAGATCGGTGAGGATTCCGGCTGCCAGTCCATAACGGGTATTGTTGGCCACATTGATGGCGGTATCCAGATCCTTGACCCGAACTACCTGGAGCAGGGGGCCAAAAACTTCCTCATCGGGTAGATCCGTCACATCCGAAACATCAATGATCCCCGGAGTCAGGAAACCGGTTCCCGGTTTCAGTTCCCGGGCTTCCAAAAGGACCTTTCCTCCCGTTCGTGACAGATTCTCCTGTGCCTTGAGTACCTGTCCGGGAAAGGCCGGGCTGGCCAGGGGTCCCATGAAGGGAGGTGGCTCTGAAAAGGGATCATCCACATGGATGGCTCGGGTCCGGTCGAGGAGCTCATCGAGGAGAGTATCGGCCCGGGAGGACTCGATTAGTATGAGTCGCCGGGCACAGGTGCAGCGCTGGCCGGCAGAGAGAAATGCGCTTCGGAGGATGATCTCAGCAGCCGATGGAATATCTTTAACATTATCGCTATCAACGATTAAGGGATTGTTCCCACCCATTTCCAGGGCAAGTATCTTTCCCGGAGTGGAGGCCATGGAGGCAGCGAGACGCTTTCCGGTAGCAGCGCTGCCGGTAAAGAGAATGCCGTTTATTTCCGCATGCCGGGTCAGCTCAACAGCCGTATCGGCCCCTCCCTGAAGCACCTGCAGCACGCCCTCGGGCAAACCTGCCCCGAGCCAGCAATTGAGCATCCATTCACCCGTGGCCGGGGCCAGTTCACTGGGTTTGAATACGACTGTATTCCCGGCCAGAAGGGCGGGACAGATGTGTCCATTTGGCAGGTGACCGGGAAAATTATAGGGACCGAGGACAACCAGCACGCCATGCGGCCGGAACCGGGTAACGGCTACTCCACCGGGAAATTCGGCGCAGCGCCGGGCATGGGCCTCGATGCTGATTTCTATTTTCCCCGCCATGGCAGCCACTTCCGTCCGTGCCTCCCATAAGGGTTTGCCAATCTCCCGCGCGATCAATTCGGCCAGTTCATTCCCCTCCGATCGGAGCCGTTCAGCGAAGCGCCTGAGAATCGTTTCCCGTTCTTCAATGGTTGTTTGGGACCAGTCTGAAAATGCCAACCGGGACGCCGCAAGGGCGGCCTCGACGGCTTCGCTGCTGGCGCTGCTTCCCTCCCAGACAACCGTTCCGTCGCTGGGGTTGATGGATTGAAATGGCGTGCCCTGATGCATCGAACGGTCTCCTCAGGCTCGTTGTAACGTCATGAACTGGACCGGTTCGCCTGGTTTTAATCGCAAAGCTGTGGCCGTTTCCGGGCTGGTTTCCAGCGTTTTGTCTTCCAACAACCTGGCGCAACTGACCGTGGACCGGAATTCAAGTGAATGGTTTGCCAGGAGCATGGGTTGTCCTCCGGCGATCTCCTTTTTGCCAATAGCCAGTGTTGCAGTCCCGGAATTTTGCCAAGTCTGCAGGTCCTGGCGGGTGGCCTGGAGGATAGGACCGGCATCAAAGATATCCACCTCATCCGATTCCCGGAATCCTTCCTTGATCAGGATGGCCTTGGCCGGTTCGGTCTGCGGATGAACCGTGCCGATGATCTCCCGTGCCGAACGCGGGAGAAGATTCACATAAATGGGGTGGTCTGGCATCAAGGCCTCAATGAAGTCCTTTTCTCCGATCCCGCTGAGCACATCCGCCTCGTAGTAATCCTTCCAGAAAAAGTTTTTACCGACAGCCTCCCAGAAGGGGGATTTTCCCTCCCCGTCAATGAATCCCCTTAACTCAGCTATGACCGATTCGTCGAAGCGATCCGGAAAGGCCTTCATGAAGAGGAAACGGGCTAGGGAAAGCAGTTTGCCGGTGCCTTTCTGCCGGTAATCCGGATGTAGGAAGAGGCTGCAGATTTCGCTTGGCCCCTTGTGGTTCCGGATTAACTCAAGGGTTCGCAGGGTATTGTGAATGTTGAGGGGCTCATATTCCTGAAGGGAGCTTTTCACCTTGTAGGTGTAAAAGGGGTCGAATCCTCCCACGCGGGAGATAATGCCCGAAGTACCGATTAGTTGCCCATTGCCTGTATCCTCAAGAACGAAGAGATAAACCTCTCCGGCCGGTTTGCGGATCCTTGGATCAAAGGCCCGTACGGAATCGTGGATCCGGTTTTCCAAGTGCTCCGGGTGCTCGGGAAGCGTCGTCATGCCATCGGCGATATTGCTCACCAGGCTTTCCAGTTGGGGAAGGTCCGACTCCTCAACCGGGCGCAATAGAAATTCGGGACCCATCAGTGATCAGTCTGCAGGGGGAAGCTGGCCAAGGCAATCCGGTTGTTGGGCCAGCAATTGAAGGAACTTCACGGTCCGATCGATACCAGTCTCGATGCTTTCGCCAAAGGCAAATTCGTCCGCTGAATGGATGGCGCCGCCCCGGATACCAACGCCGTCCAAGTGTGGCATTCCAACCTCGCTGAGGATGTTGCCATCCGAGCTTCCACCCGTGTCCCGCTTGCTGGAAGGCGGGAGGCCCAGCTCAGCCTCTGCCGTGTTCCAAATCTCGTGCAGGGCGGCTATGGCCGGTGTCTCGCCCTTCGGAGACCTCTGGAAGTCGCCCTGCAATTCAAGTTCAATGTCCTCCCGGCGTTCCATGGTCTGCCGGATCAGGCCGGCCAGGGCCTCCCGGAACCGTTCCATCTCATCAATATGGGAAATCCGGACATTGAGCCAGCATTCCGCCCTTTCGGGGACGACGTTCACAGGGCCCGGGGCAAAGAAGTTGACCACATTGACAATGGTGTCCCCCAGCTGTCCGTTGAGTTCATGACAGGCCTGCATGAGGTCCGCCAGGGCGACAACCGCGTTGCGGCCGTTTTCAAAGTCCCGGCCGGTATGGGCTGGCCGCCCATGGGCAATGACGCGGAAAGTGCCCGATCCCTTGCGGCATCTCACCAGCTCACCCCCAGGGAGCGAGCTTTCAAAAACCAGACCCAACTGACTCCGTTGGGCTGCTTCCAGAATATGGCCCTTGCTGCCGACCGACCCCGTCTCCTCGTCCCCGTTGATGAGGATTTCCCCACCGAGTCGGCCCGACTTGTCGGACTCGAGAAACCGACGGACGGACTCAATCAGGATCAGCAGACCGCCCTTCATGTCGGCGACACCGGGTCCGTGAAGCCGCCCGTCAGGCAAGCGGCTCATGGTCTGGAATGGATTCTCCGGAGAGTAGACTGTGTCCATATGACCACTGAAGAGGACGCGCACGGGAGCCTCCGGGTTAAAGCGCAGGCTGAGGATGTCCCCGGGTTGCTGGGTGCTGCCATCGAGGTTTTCATGAGGGGGGAGGGGTATCCGCTCAAGGGTGCCGGGAATGCCCTCCATGTGGGACTGAAGCGCATCGGCCATCCTTCGCAATCCCTCCGGGTTCCCCGAACCGGAATTGATGTTCACCCACTTTTCCAGCGTCTCAATCAGCATAAGCTGACCATTAAGGCATTATTAGGAAGCCGCAAACCGTTTTCTGAACGTAAAAATCCTTTGCGTTTTTTGAAAAAGGCGGTCAGCCTATGCCACTAGCGAAAAGCACAGCATTACCCCATATCCATTTATTGGACCAGCAAGCCCCAGCTGGACTACGTTTATTCGGAGTTATCCGAAAGGGCCGGAAGCAGGATCTTCATTATCAGGGGGGCAACGGATCCCGTTTTCGGCCCACTTTTTTAGCCAAAGCTTGACCATCTTCGCTTGGCAAACAGCTTCAATCCAAGGATGAGTGACGACGCAAAGGTGAAATGCGGGGTTATTGGTGTTGGTTCGTTGGGACAGCACCATGCAAGAATTTATGCCGCCCTGCCGGATGTTGAATTTGTCGGAATCGTGGATTCCAACCCGGAGCGGGCCCGGGAGATCGCTGAAAAGCAGGGGACCCGGGTCTTTGACTCGGCGGAGGCGCTAGCCGCCGCCTGTGATGCGATCAGCCTGGTTGTCCCGACCGACCTCCATGCCGAGATGGCCATTCCGGTCATCCAGCAGGGTGCGCATATCCTGATAGAAAAGCCGATCTGCGCCTCCCTCGAGGAGGCCCACGCCGTTCTCGCAGCGGCCCGGGAGCATGACCGGTTGGTCCAGGTCGGCCACATTGAGCACTTTAATCCTGTGATGAGCTACCTTGAGGAAAACGTCCGCGAACCACTTTACATAACCGCGGATCGCCTCGCGCCATTCATCGTCCGGGGAACGGAAGTGGGGGTGGTACTGGACCTGATGATCCATGACATCGGGATTATCCAGCAGTTGGTCAAATCCCCGATTGAGCGGATCGATTCGGTTGGGGTGGAGGTGCTCTCCGGAAAGGAAGACATCGCCAACGCCCGTATCCAGTTCGCGAATGGTTGTGTGGCCAATATCAACACCAGCCGGGTCAGTACGAAGAAGGTACGTGAGATACGGGTCTTTCAGCGGGATGGATATCTTTCGCTTAATTTCATGGAGCAGTCGGGGCACCTTGTCCGAAAGAACGGCTTGAGTCTGGAAAAAGAGGAAATCCCGATTGAAAAGGACGAGCCCCTGAAGCTGGAACTGGCAGCCTTTGTGGAATGTGTCCGACAGAAGCAGTCACCCAAGGTCGGTGGTGTTGAAGGGGCCACTGCACTGGAAGTGGCCATGCAAATCACTGACCAGATAAGCGCGCAATCGGCGAAGCGACGGGGAGGCGGTTGAGGTGGCGCAGCCGTCCATGGAGTTGCCGGCACCGCCCCGGGAAGCGGATGTCCTGTTTGTGGCGGGCGAGCATTCGGGGGACCAGCACGCCGCCCCGATTTCCCGGGGGGTGCAGGGGCAGCATCCGGGGTGGGGGGTGGCGGCAGGCGGGGGGGCGGCACCGGAGAAGGGCGGCGGCCCGGTGGTGCACGGCCCGACGGAGGG
>JBFOLZ010000106.1:0-13019 GCA_040830445.1 Puniceicoccaceae bacterium | reverse complement strand
GTGGGCCCTAAAATTACCCGTTTTGGAAAATGTACACCTGCGGGAATTGGTCGTAAAAGCGTTACACCGTGAATACACCCGCCGCTGTGAAGACCGACGCCAATATCAGGGCATAGATTAATATCCGTCCTCCGAGGAAGGCCCAGGGCCGGGGAGGGCTTAAAGCTACTGGTTCCTGCGCAGATTCCATCGAAACGTTGAACTAGGTAGTTGTCAGGAATCCGCGGTGTCAATCAATGCTTTTAGATAGCCCATGGCATGAGCCATGCCCGCATGCCAGGAGGCAGAACAGGAAACTTCCGGCGTGTGGTCGGGGATGATCACCCCGTCGAAGTTGTTTTTCGCCAGAATGCCCAATGCCCGGCGCATGTCGATGTCCCCTTCGTCGATAAAGACTTCCCGGTAGCGCGGGACTTTCCCGATGACGTTGCGGGCGTGGACATAGGCGATCTTGCCCGCCGAAGAGAGTCCATCGAGGCTGGCATACAGATCTCCCTGGGGCATTTCCTGGACGGTACCTATGCAGAACTCGATGGCGCTGGAGGGACTGGAAACCAGATTCAGAAGCTTGTGGAACTTGTCCGGATGGTTGACCAGCCTGGCGTGACCCCGGAGGGTCTCAACCGGCGGATCATCCGGATGCGCAGCCAGCCGTACGCCGGATTCCTCGGCAACGGGCAGGATCTCCTGCAGGAAGGCTTCCAGCCGCTGCCACAGTTCCTCTTTCGATACATTTGGAACCTTCCCGTCCGGAGCGTCAGGATCGTAGGTCATGTTCCAGACCATCCCATTCGGCATGGGCATGGAAAGATCAACATCGTTGTCATCGAACACCAGCGAAGGGGCTTGCCCCCGTCCAATGGACTGTTTGGTCCAGCCCCACACCCCGGCGATACTGAAGTTGTAGCCCATAATCGGAATGCCTGCCTGGCCGAGATTGCGGATCAGCTGCTTGAGGTCCTCCAATTGGGCAGCCTTGTTCGGCCCATCGAGCAGGACATCGTGCCAATGGGCGGGGTCAAAATTCTCGATTGCCTCAAGCACCAGCCCGTGCCGCTCAACTTCCCTGCGGAGGGAAAGCAGGTCCTCGGCTGACCAGATTTGTCCCTGCGCTTGGGTTATTCCCCAGCCCCTGAAATCGTCCCCACGGTTCAGGGTGGGATTGCTACCCCCGAAATAGTCGACCAGATGGGCCACGACGTGGGTTGCCCCACATTGGCGGGCAAAGCGGAAGTTTTCTGCCGTGAGGGACTGCCGGTAAAGGCCGAGACCAAGTTTCATGATGATAATTATGCAAGCTCCAGGGCCGCATGGCAGGTTAAAATTACGGTTTACGGAACAACGGTTCGCGCTTGGAATGGCGGACAATCCAACCCACAATCACCATGAATTCGAATTCAATGAATCGACGGACATTCATAGGACGTACACTCGCCGCTGGCCTTGGAGGGACACTTTTCGGACGGCCGTGGGCCTTTGGTACCGCTCAGGAAGGCCCCCTTCGGTTTTCAAAAGCAACGCTGGGCGACTTCTACAACCTTTGTCAGCGACAGTTGGTGAAGGAATACTTTCCCTTCTGGGAGAACGGCGGACATGATGCCGACCTGGGCGGATTCATCTGTTACCTGTATCCGGATGGCAGAGTCCAGGATCCGCGCAAGGACATCTGGTACCAAGGCCGGGGTATCTGGGTCTATTCCCACTTCTACAATACCTTCACGGAGTTTCCCGACCGGCACTGGCTCCTGACCCGGGCCCGCATGGCGAGGGAGTTCATGGTCCGGTACATGCATCAAGGTGACGGTACCTGGTTGACCACGGTTGACCGCGCCGGAAAGGCTACCGGGAGCATTGCCATCGATCGCTCCCAAAACATTTACGGGGCATTGTTTGCCGCGGTGGGTCTGATTGCCCTTGCCAAGGCCATGGGAAGGGAGGAGGACCTCGAGCATGCCCGTCTCTCGCTGCGGAAGTCGGTTAAGCGCTATGACGATCCCGCCTATCCCGGTGTCACCGCTCCGGGAGTGGAAAAGCGTGGGCTGCGTTCGCAGGGCCATACCTTCATGCTTCTCTGGGTGATTCCGCAATTGCTCGAGTTATCCCCGGATCCGGTTCTTGAGGCTGTGCTTTCGAAACAGCTGGATATCCTCCATTCCAAATTCTGGAATCCTGAATTCGGTATTTCCAATGAGATTCTCGACCACGACTATTCACGGCTTCCCTCACAAGCTGGATTCATGGTTCCCGGGCACAGCATAGAGGCCCAATGGATGGGCATTCTGGCAGCAAGGCGAATGGGTAAAGTCGATATGGAGGCAACTTTCCGGGAGCGAATGCGCCGTCTCATCGAAATCAGCTGGGATGAGGAATTCGGCGGCACCTGCGATACCGCCTACTACGCGGTGGCCGGTGGTGGCCACCCCGCCGGGCCCGTAATGGACATCAAGACCATGTGGGCCCAGACGGAAGTGTGCATCGGTACCATGCTGGCCTATGAATTGTCGGGCGAAACATGGGCCCTCGACTGGTTTAACAAGAGCTGGTCCTACCTCCAGAAGACCATGACCACCCCCCACGGTGTTTGGCGCCAGGCTGTCGACAGGCAGGGCAACGACAAGCAGCGGGAGGGCATTTCCCCGTACAGGATGGGTAACTTCCATCAGCCCCGCTGCCTGATGTATCTTATGCAATCCATCCGGCGCCAAATGGGCTGGAGGCGCTTCTGATGCGTCTGTTTGACTTTCAGGTCAACGGGTTTGCCGGGGTCGACTTCCAGTCGGACGATTTGACCCTTGAGGATCTGCGAAAGGCGGTGGAGGCGCTTCATGCCCACCAAACGGTCGCCATGTTCCTTACCCTGATCACCGATAAAGTGGAAAATCTCTGCCGCAAGCTGGAGCGGATAGAGACCTTTCGTGAACAGGATCCGCTGGTTGCCGGGACAATTGCCGGCTATCACCTTGAGGGACCCTGGATTACAACGGAACCGGGATACCACGGGGCCCATCCGGTTGAACTGGCCCGTCTTCCTTCCCTTGAAGATTACCGGCGCCTGCGGGAAGCCTCAGGCGGAAACCTGAAACTGATTACCCTCGCTCCCGAACTTCCGGGATGCCCGGAACTGATTGAAACTGCCAGCGCCGATGGAATCCGCATTGCCCTTGGACATTGCAATCCATCAATGGTTGCCATCGATACCGCCATTGCCTGCGGGGCAACCCTCGCGACACACCTTGGCAATGCGGTTCCCGCCGTCATGGATCGACATGACAATGTCATCCAGCGTTTGTTGTCCAAGGATTCACTGATTGCCTGCCTGATTCCGGATGGCATTCATCTCCCGCCATTTGTGTTGAGCAATTTCTACAATGCGAAGAAGGGGAATGTCTTCTTCACCACCGACTGCATGTCCGCCGCCGGGGCTCCACCCGGGCGGTACCGGATCGGCCCCCACGAGATGGATGTGGGACCGGATGGGGTAGTCCATTTACCCGGCGACACCCGGTTTGCCGGTTCCTCCCTGACCATGGACAAGGCGGTGGATAATATCATCAAGTGGCTCGACCTTTCCCAGGCGGATGTCATTAATATTTGTTCAGCTACCTCCGCCGAACACTTCAACCTCTCCCTCTCATGAATGAATTCACGCAAGAACCCCTGCGGCTCCTGCAGGCAGACCTCCTCAAGGCTGCCGTCTACGCCAACCGCGAGACCATGGGACGCGCAGCGGCAGTGCATGTAAGGGAAGTCCTGAGCCAGCTTTTGCAGGAACAGGAGGAAGTGCGCATTGTTGTCGGCAGCGCGCCTTCACAGGACGAGTTCTTCGCCAATCTTGTCGCCTCCACAGTTGAGCCCGAAGTCGACTGGTCCCGAGTGGTCGTATTCCACATGGACGAGTATATCGGGCTTGCTGGTGACCACCCGCAGAGCTTCCGCAAGTATCAGGACGAACACTTCATTTCAAAGGTACCGGTCAAGGCGTTCCATGCCATCCGCGGGGAAGCTGGAGATCCGGATGCGGAGTGCCGGCGGCTTGAGCAGCTGCTGGCCGAAGTGCCAATTGATCTGGCCTGTTGCGGGATTGGAGAAAACGGGCATCTGGCCTTCAATGACCCGCCGGTGGCCGATTTTGAAGATCCACGACTGGTCAAAGTGGTTGAGATGGACACGGTCTGCCGGCAGCAGCAGGTCAATGATGGTTGTTTTCCCGAGCTGGACACGGTACCCACGCATGCCATCACACTAACCCTGACAGTCTTCGTCCAGGCACATTGGCTCAGTTGTGTCGTCCCCGCGCGGACCAAGGCGCAAGCTGTTGCCAACACCCTGTTAGGGCCTATCGGCACGGAATGCCCGGCCACCCTCATGCGGAGACATTCCCAAGCCCGGCTTTTCCTCGAGCCGGAATCGGCCTCCCTCCTTTAATTCATTAGATCGTCCCACTTCGGCAGCTGGACCAGCTGGATTTCGTAAATGACTTCCTCTGTTTCCTTGGGCGCTGCTTTTCCGCGTGCCTTTTGCACTGCTTCCCGCTTGGCCGGGTCCGTACTTTCCACCCAGGCAACCGTGTAGAGGTGACCGTCAAGACCGAGTTCCAAGCTCTCCGCGAAAAAGACCCGGGCATCACTGGAAGCCAGCAAGGGTCCGTGATCCTTGAATTTCCCCGAACCGATGGCATACGTCACTAAGTGGACCGAGGTGGCCAGGGGCTCGCGGTCGTCATTTTCGATTCCGGGCGCATGGGCCAAATAGGCGAGTGTATTGTCCGGACCCAGGGTCAGCCCCAGTTGGGTACGGAAGGGATTGCGACGGGAGTCAGCGGATACAGTGGTTGGCCGCAAACTGTGAACCGACCTCAATGACAAGTTCTCGGGAGTAAACTCGAACAACTGCGTACTGCCTCCCTGAAGACCCCAGAAGCTGGCGGTGTTGGGGTTCCAGAGGATGGTCCGCCAGTTGAACCAGAAGTAATGCGGTTCCGCCAGTAATTCAAATCCGCCCTCCTGGGAAGGTGCCACATCGGCCACATTCAGCCCCGGAAGATACTCGACCGGACGCTGCTGACCCTTGACAAACTTCCACACCCGCCCGGTGTCGGTTGATCCAAACAGGTTCCCGGCGCTATCCATCGCCAACCGACGGCAGATAAAGCTCCATTCGCCCGGCAACTGCCCCCATTCACCGCGCTCCTGTACGGCTCCCCAGTTCAACAGGAGACCCTCCTCCAGATTGTAGCTGAGAAGGAGCCCAGTCGGCCAGGTCAGTGCGTAAAGGGTATCTGAGCTAGTATCCATGGTCAGGGTGATGATTCCCTCGTTCGGCAACTGCAGTTGAGCCAGCTTCTCGTAGGTTCCAGAGGCGAGTTCATAGCGCATGAGGAATCCGCCCGGGTAGGGCGCCCGCCCATCCGCCGGGCGCATGTTGGGCAGGTTCCCATCATAGGAGGATGTATGGGTGGAGAAGTAGAGGTAACCTTCATCTTCAATCAACGGAGTATGAATCTTGCCGTGGAGGATTTGTCTCGAAGGGTCGTCTCCGAGAATCTTCGTCAGGTCGCCGATTTCATCAATGGATTCATCGGAGGGGTTGTACCGGTAAATGCGCGCCGCCGACTGCTCATGATGTGTACCGATAGTAAAGTAAATCATGCCGTCGGACGCAGCCGTCAGGCTGTGGTAACTGCAGTCACCCTCAAGGTACTCCGGGTTGAATAGCCGGACAGGTACTTCGGCGGAAACGGACGGGTTGGTCGCGATGAAGGCCAGCGCCAAACAAGTGGCTTGAAGTGAAAGTCTGGAAATTTTTCTAATGTAGTTATTCATGGATACAAATTAACCGATGGAAATCCAGTAGACGCCAAGAATGATCGTGATAACACAGAACCAGCCGATCAGGAACCCGGACAGGGCGCGTTTTGAAGGAACGGGAATTTCCAGTTGGGTGGAGGGAAAAATCACCCGCCGGGGGAGGGGGGTCATGCCTTCCGGAATCTGGCAGGGTTCTCCATGGTTGCCCTCTTCCGTCAGGACCGGTGTCCGCAGGAGGGCATAGTAGCGTTCGAGGTTCGCGGGATTCGTCGGCTTCGTGAAAAGACTTACCCCGATCCCGGCCATCAGCCCGACGGAGAGGTAGAGGATCATTTGCCAGGGCAGGCTCATGTCGGTAACAACATGCGATCCTACCCACCACATGGCCAAGGCCGCCAGGGCCGAAACGAGGGCACCGGCCGGGGTAGTCCGGCGCCAGAAAAGGCCGAGCCAAAAGGCAATCCCCATCATGGGGCCGATTTTCCAGAGGATTTCCAGTCCCTGGATGACCCCGTCCAGCCAGTAGGCGTAGAGGACACCGAGGACAACAACGAAGACCGACGCGACCCGGGCGGCGACCAGGTAATGCCGGTCACTTTTGCCGGACACGGCGGGCTTGTAGACATTGCGCGTGAAGAGGGCCGAAGCGGCGATCATGAAGGAGTCGCAGGAGCTCATGACAGAGGCCAGAAGGGGGGCGATAAACAAGCCAAGGGCGCCCGGGAGGAGTGCGGGGAGAAATTCATTGGCCAGCAGGCCGTAAAGGTGGTCGGGATGGATTTCCTGTCCGGCGAAGTAGGCCACCCCGGCAAGGCCGGTCAGGCACCAGGCGACCGTGCAGAAGCGCTTGGTCAGGCTACCGGCCATGAAGCCGAACTGGCCTTCCCGTTCCGTGCGGCCGGCGGCGCAATTGGCCAGGATGTGCGGCTGGGTGACAATCCCAACAAGGGCATTGATGGAGATGATGGTGATGTAGAACACCCCGATTCCTTCCGGTGCAGCGAGGGAAAACATGTGAGGAGCCTGGATGGTCTCCCGGACACCGTCCATCCCGCCAACCGCGATCAGCACAGATGGGAGCAGGATGATGGAGAAAATAATCGTCAGGATGCCTTGCACAAAATCGGTCAGGATCGCCGCTCCCAGGCCACCGGCTGTGCCGTAGGCGACAAAGAGGATGGTCATCAGGAATATGGCGGTATTGGAGGATATGGCCCCTCCACTGGCCCCGGCAATGACCGCAACGGATCCTTTCAACATCAGCCCGATGGTGGTGATCATCATGGCAATGCTAATGATGGCATAAAGCGTCGCGACGCTGCGGTTGAACCGTAGTTCAAAGATGTCCGCCGTCGTCAGCGCCCGGAACCGGCGCAGGACAGGGGCAATCAGCCAGTAAAAGGGGGTGCCAAATAGATAGAGCCACTGGTACCAGATTCCGGAGAGGCCGCTGGTATAGGTCTTGGAGGCCACGGCAACCGCTTGATCCGAATGGGTCCCGCTGCCAAAGGCATGCATCAGCAGCATCCATTTGCCGAAACGGCGTGGCATGATGAAGTCACTGACCACCTTGACCTTGCGGATGGAGAGGAAGCCCAAGGCCGTTACGCCCGCGAGATAGGCCAGGAGAACGAGGATATCGATAGGATGCAGACCAAGCATGAGGAGAGAATGTCCGTCCATTCAAGGGGATGCAACGACAGCAGGCAGCGGCTTTCCCCTGTTACCGTAAACTACCGCAAGGGTTCATCCCCGGACGAATCGGATTATCAAGGAATTCGGAGCACTATTATGAATCGGCAATTCGTCAGTATGTTCCCAAGACGGACCGGGCAACTGGTTCTTTGCGGATTGATCCTGGTTGGCCCGCTTCTGGCAAAACCAGAGCCGGGTACTGCCTTTGTAGTCTCCACAGAAGGCTCCGGACGGGCCACGGCCTACCTGGAATCCCCGAAAATCATCACCTACGAGGGGAAAACCCACGTCGCCTGGTTGGATTCACCAGAGGAAGGATTCCGCGTACGGGTGCGGTCACTCGACCATGAGACGGGTAATTGGTCGGAGACATGGACAATAGGGGAGGCCACTGACAATCACGGCGGTCCGGCAATGACAATTGATGCGGAAGGTTTCCTGCATGTCCTCTACTATTCCCATCATCATCCTTTCCGTTATCGCCGTTCTGTCCGCCCAAATGACGCTTCCGAGTGGACCCCTTTTGAGGAGTTTGGTGTTAACCTGACCTATCCAGCCCTTGTCTGTGCCAGTGATGGAACACTGATCATGGTTGCGCGGCGCAGCTACGATGACAAACCATGGGAATTGGAGCTATGGCGCAAGCCATCCGGTGAGCCATGGCAGCGTCAAGGGACCATCCTTCGCTCCCGGCATGGCATCTATGCCCAGTTTGCCGCATCCCTGGCATGGGGTCCGGACCACCAGAGCATCCATCTTGGTACCCGCATTTACGAGATGCCGGTCGAGGATCCAGCCCGGGCCCTAACGACCGTCGGTTACCTTGTCAGCCCGGACGGTGGAACGACCTGGTATCGTACCGATGGTTCCCGTGTCGAATTGCCAGCAACGGCGGAGACGATCGACACAATTGCCACGGGCCGGGGCAGGGAGAACCGGATTCTCCATACCGGTTCCATCGGGGTGAATGCAGAAGGGAGGCCCTTCCTGCCGTACGGGGTCCGGATCCAGGAATCCTCCCAGGCCTACCTCGCTTCACCCATGGAAACGGGTGGCTGGCACAATTTGCACTTCAATCCGTTTCTTCCACCAAGCTTCCGGGAGTGGGACCTTTTCATGCATGGAGGGATCGCCTTTGGCGCCTCTGGTCAGCCAACGCTGGTCGGGACCATCATGCAGGTACCGCTTGATGATCATGAGTGGGGCCATCCGACGACAGAGCTGGTTTGTTTTCGCTCAACCAATGGTGGTGCCACCTGGGAGTCCGAAGGGCTGCATGACCCGGATCCGGAATCCCCCCGCTGGATGCCCAACATTGAGCGCCCTACCGGTTTTAACCAGATACCCGCCAACCCTTCCTTCATCTACACGGATGGCGTGCGGGGGGATACCCTTGAAGACCAATTAAGCAATAAGGTTATTTGGCAGACTAAAATGAGATGATCAGAGCCCAGAAGGGAATAGGCCAAGAGTTGAAAATCCTGTCCGGTTGTGTCTAAACCCGGTCCCCCGTCTCATCGCGGCTCCCATCCCTTGGAGCACTCGACCGCACGAGCCCATTGGGACTGGCTTTCGGCCGCCTCCGACAGCCTGATGCCCGGCTGAAAGCGGGCGGCTTCCTGCCAGTTGCGGCGGATATCCTCCCGGCTTTTCCAGAATCCAACGGCCAGACCGGCTAGATAAGCGGCCCCAAGGGCGGTAGTCTCAATGCAATCCGGCCGGACCACATTTGATTGCAACAGGTCGGCCTGAAATTGCAGCAGTGGATGGCTCCGTGAGGCCCCGCCATCCACGCGCAGCTCCTTCAGGTGCAATCCGCTATCCTTTTCCATGCAGGTGATAAGGTCTGATGACTGGTAGGCGATCGATTCCAGTGCCGCGCGGCAAAAGTGCGCCTTGTTGGTCCCACGGGTGATACCCACGGCAACGCCCCTGGCATAGGGATCCCAGTGGGGTGCCCCGAGGCCGGTGAAGGCTGGTACGATAAATAGTCCGGAACTGTCCTCGACAGTCTCAGCCAGCTGGTCGCACTCCTGGGCCGTCTGGATGATCCCTAGTTCATCCCGGAGCCACTGAACAACCGCCCCGCCAATGAAGACCGAACCCTCCAAGGCATAAGTCAGCTTCCCTTCCAATCCCCAGGCAATCGTGGTCAAAAGGTTGTTCTTGGATGGGATGGCCTCGTTGCCGGTGTTCATCAGGAGGAAACAACCCGTCCCGTAAGTATTCTTGGCCATTCCGGGATCAAAGCATGCCTGTCCAAAAAGAGCTGCCTGTTGATCCCCGGCAATGCCGGCAATCGGAAGCCCTTCGATACCTGGCACAGACTCCACCATGCCGAGGATTTCGCTGCACGAGCAAATGGGGGGCAGGACCTCCGGTGGAACACCGAGGATCTGGAGCAGCTCCTCGTCCCAATCCCCGGTATGGATGTTCATCAAGAGTGTCCGGCTGGCGTTGGTCACGTCGGTCACATGGACCTGGCCACCGGTCAACTTCCAAACCAACCAGCTGTCGATGGTTCCAAAAAGAAGGTCGCCAGAGGCAGCCCGCTCAGCAGCGCCCTCAACATGCGTAAGGATCCAGCTTAGCTTGGTTCCCGAGAAGTACGGATCGAGCAGAAGCCCTGACTTTTCGCGGAAAATGGGTTCGAGCCTTTCCCGCTTCAGCTCATTGCAGATGTCTGCCGTCCTCCGGTCTTGCCAGACGATGGCCGGATGGATCGGCTCCCCGGATTTCCGGTCCCAGACAACGGTTGTCTCCCGTTGGTTGGTGATACCGATGCCGGCAATTTCGTCTTTCCCGGTGCCAGATTCCACCAGAACCTGCTCAATGACAGAGCATTGGCTGGCCCAGATTTCCTCCGGATCATGCTCGACCCAGCCGGGTTGCGGATAATGCTGCCTGAACTCCTGTTGAGCCGATGCGTGGATGCCGCCCGAGTGGTCAAAAAGAATGGCCCGGGAACTGGTTGTTCCCTGATCAATGGCAAGAATGTAGCGGGCTGTCATTGTGGGAAAACGGATTGGGGTTAGGGGTGTGGATTAATGTGACCTCAATAGCGCCCAACGCCTTCGGCTGGACGCATTTCCAGAATATGGAACAACCCAACTCCAATCCCGAAGAAGATAGCTACGGCGAGCAAGCCGACAAAATAGCCGGAAAAGAACCCGCCGATGGCATTAAACCCACGCTCCCGTTTACTGGACGAGGATCGGGCATTAGTCTTGATGACATGGCCGAAGATAAAGCCCAACGGGGCGAGGAGCAGAATGATGTAGTTCAAATCAAACACATAGCCCAGGTAAACAACCCAACAGGCTGTTCCAACCTGCACCAAAAATCCGAGAATACCCATGATTAATCCTTTGTTTGGTAGTAATAAGACGCTAAAACTGCGGAAGAGAGAAATGCAGTTGTACGGAATCAGAGTCCGGCTGTCAACAGGTTGCGCGTCCCGATTTTCCTTTAGTCATGCGGATATTTCATTTGATCGAAGCGGACCGGAAGCATAGGCTTTTGCCATGACGAAGTGGGTTGCACGCCTCATTCTGGTTTTGGCCGCAGTGGTAATCCTCCCTGTCCTGGCGGCCCACCTGTTCCTTGTCCTTCAGGTTGTCGGCATGCCGGGCAAGTCCTTCCAGGGCCCTGCGCCGGAGCCGGATCCGGGCCTGCTGGAAGCGGCCGGGCGGCTCCGTCTGGATGTCGAGGCGTTGGCCTACGACCGGAGCATTTATGACCCGTCAGGTTTGGCCGAAGCCAGCCGCTGGGTGGAGGAAGCCTTCAGGCGGTTGGGTTTCAATCCCAGCCGGCAGGACTACATCCTCGATGCGGAGGCTATCCGGCGCAGCATCGATGCCCATTCAAGTGTGGGTGTCCGCTATGGCCGTTATGAAATTGAGAACCAGAAGGTGACCAATTTCTGGGTCCGGATACCCGGGTCCGCGGACCCGGATGCCCTGTTGGTGGTCGGGGCGCATTATGACACGGTTGCGGGCAGTCCGGGAGCGTATGACAACGCTGCCGGGATCGCCTGCCTCCTGGAAATTGGCCGGAATCTCTTGGAAGCCGGGCCGGAAGTCTCCGTCCTGCTGGTGGCCTTTACCTGCGAGGAACACCCGGCCAGCATGGCTGGATTTACCGGGAGCGACTTTTTCGCGGATCTATTGCTGGCCGACCTGGCTGGAAATGGGAGATCCCCTCCCTTCGGGATGATTTCCTTTGATACCCTGGGTAATTTCAGCGACGAACCAGGTTCCCAGCTCCATCCTTTCCCCTTGCAGTTCTATTTCCCGGATGCAGGCAACTTCGTGGCCTTTGTCGGTGATTATCCGTCCCGTGCCTTTATTACACAGATGATTGGTCGCTTCCGGGAGATCGCGACGATCCCCTCCGAAGGCCTGAGCATTCCAACGGAAATTGTCGGCGATGTCATGCGCAGTGACCATTCCGCGTTTGCAGAACGGGGCATCCAGGGACTAATGGTGACCGACACGGCCAATTTCCGTGTCCCCAATCCCTACCACACGGCAGAGGACACGCCGGAGAAAATCGACTACCTGGTCCTGGCCCGCCTCACCAGGGGCCTCTCCCATGCGATAAGGACTGCGCGACCGCCAAAAGCGGCCTCACTTCATGGAGGCGATAAAGGCATCGGCCTCGGCAATTGAGGCATTCATCTCCTCGATCAGCTTGCGCACCTCCTCCTCTATGGCACTGGCTTCCGTGTCCAGCGAGGCAATGGCCCGGGCGTTGAGGTTATGCTTGAGGAAGAGGACCTGGTCCCGGAACAGGTCGAGGACCGGATACATGGTCGCTTCAGCCGCCTTCATTTTCTTGATCAGGATGAGGTAGCTTTCCTCTGTCTGCAGACGGGCATCCCGGCTCATGCGCTTGAGGTTGGCGCTGGTATACTGCTCGATTTCCTCGTCCCATTCCCTGAACAGGTCGGTGGAAACGCTTTCGATACTCCGGATGCGGTCACGAACCTCATTGGCTGCCGCTTCACTGTCCTCGAACTTGGCCTTCAACTTGTCGTAGACCTTCTCCAGTTCATCCCCCTCATAATTGACGAGGGCGGAAAACTGTTCCAACGCGTCGGCGAACTCCTCCTTGGTTTCCTCCTGGGCGTCCCGGGCATCCTCTACCCGGTCGACCATGATGTCCCGTTTTTCCACGCCAAACTTTTCCATCGTGGCGTAATAGGCAGATTGACATCCCCCGAGCAGGAGACCGACGGAGAGAATGAGGACAGTTCCCGGAAATGCTTTCATGAACACTATTGAATCCCAGCCGGAAGGGGAGTGAAAGGCAAAAATCGGTGAATCGGACCGCTGAAAGCATAAGGGCACCTTATCGGTCTAATAAGTTTGACTATTTGCATACCTTGCGGCCAGACTGAGCTTAGTACGACAACGCAACCCACGAACAGGAGACAACAGCATGCGACTACACAAATTGGCAATTGGAACATTGGCAACATTGGCACTCGGACTTTTTGGCACGACCGCCGTGGCC
>JBFOLZ010000105.1:0-14969 GCA_040830445.1 Puniceicoccaceae bacterium | reverse complement strand
TTGCGGCGGCCCCACTTGCCGCGCCAGTTGTCGGATATGAATCCCATAATGGGATCGGTTATGGCGTCCCATATCCGCATCACCATCATGACGGTCCCGATCAAGGCGGGGCTGACCCCGAGGATGATGTTGTAGACGGGGGTGGCGATATCAATGACGCCATTCTCTCCATAGCGGTTGGTGAACTCACCCGCACCGAAGGCTATCTTCTCCTTGACGGGAAGGTGCTGGTGCTTCCCTTCGGCGGATATTTCTACTGGGGCCGGATCTTCGTCGGGGGTTTTCATGGGGATAGGAACAGGAGGTTGATTAATGCTCAATCGAGCGTGGATATTGCTTTGGCCGTATCGCGGCAAGCCAGATTGTCAGCATAGTTGAGGAGATTGCCAAGGATAAGAGCGGCCACGGGATCCCGGCCAACTTTCCGACGCAGGATCAGGGTACTGAGGATGACCGATCCTTTTCCGTGTGCCTTGACCGCGAGATCGGTGCCATGCCAGAGGTCCTCGCCACCCAGGTAAGTGCGTTTTTTGGCCTTGGTCTCGACGACTTCCGGCCGGAACCAGGTAATGGTCTGGACCGGGGCTTCATCAGATTCCAGCCCATGGAAGCTCTCCACAGGGGCGACTTCATGGTAGGGTTCGTCCATGACACAGCCTGTCGGAAGGCCTTCAAAGACCGGGTGCTTCTTGGCTATGTGCATGGCAGATTCCCATAAGGCGAAGGAGGAGCGGCAGGTCAGCTTCCATGGAAAGGTTCCTGAGTTATAAAGCCGGTTGTGCTCGAGGTCCACCGATCCATCAGCTTCATAGTTCTTGAGCATCCAGGGGGATTCATGGGAAGCGGGTGGCTGGAGGAATATGGCTGAGCCCAGGCCCTTTTTCACATGTGCAAGCGCGGCCGAAACCATGGGCAGGTGGTCGTCCGTCTCGACATCGTCGGGAACGAATAGGAACGTGGCCGGCTTTTGACCAAACCAATCTTGCAGGGATATGAGATCACAGCCGATGGCACCCAGCCATGGCATGATGAGGTTTTCCGGATCATAGACGACAAGGGGATGTTCCTGTACGACCACAGGCGTTGGAACCACAAAGATTTCAATTTCAGCCAAACCAATGCATCCCCCTGTTTCATTCATCGCCTCCAGATTGATATGATTAGTTCCTTGGGACAAAAGACTTTCCGACAGCTCAATTGAGAGGTGGCGGTAATCGTTCCCATCCGACCAATCAAGGCTGGAGATCTGCTGCACGGTACTCTGTCCCTTGAGGGAAATACTTGTCGGCAGAGGAGCGTTCTCCCCACGCAGGACAATGTTACAGGTCACACTTTCGCCGGGTTCCAGATTGCGCTTTTTAGGGAAGCATAGGAGCCGGGGGACTTGGTTGGCCTGCTGGATGGCACGGTAGACCGCCTTGGGTCGCTGCCAGTGGTCAATAATGCCGGCTCCGAGTATCCAGTCACCGTCAGTGAAGGCATGGAGGCAATAGCCGGAGACATTCGGATTGGACAGTAGGGCATCGGCCATGCGCAGGTTCCCCCGGGCCTGAAGGCTTTGGGAATCCCTGCAGAAGCTGTCTATATCGGGATAAATTTCATCCAGTCCGCAGGTCTCCATGGCCGAGCGGAGATCCTTGAGAATCTTGTGATGGTGCCGATAGGCCGGCAGCTTTGGGTTGCCGTGCTCCTCGAAGAGGCGGCAATTCTCCTCAAACTCCGGTAGGCCGCCAAAGCCAAACTCCGAGACAAATATCCCGGAATCCTTCTGGATCTCCACTTTTCCTTCCACGATATCCCGCTTCCCCAGGTCCTGGTATAGCTGCCAGAAATAATCGGATACAGGCGCTCGCACGTAACTGTGGAGTTCGGTCAATGATTCAATCTTTTCCGAGTTTGGCAGGTAAAAATGGGCCCCATCTGCCCATCCGCCAGATTCGTCAAGGACAAGCCGGGTGGGATCGAGCTCATGGGCCATACGGGACATGGGTCCGATCAGGGCGGCCATTTCCTTGCGCGTCACCTCATTGAACATCTCCCACCAAATGATGCAGGGATGGTTGCGGTCGCGCAGAATCAATTCCCGGATCTCATGTTCCACGCGCTGGGGCATTTCCGGAGTGATGGTCGGCCAGCAGCTCATGCACTCGATGGCTGGCGAGGCGATGACCAGCAAGCCGGCAGCGTCTGCCTCTTCAAGGATCATTGGAGGGACCGGCCGGCGCCATGGGCGCAGGAGGTTGAGCCCGGCCGCCTTGGCCAGTTCGATTTCCTTGCGGATGACATCGCGGTCCGCCGGATAGGATTGATGAACGGCGTATACGCCTTCCCAGAACCCACCTCGCAGGTAGATAGGCTCACCGTTGAGGTAGAAGCGTTCCTTCTCGTAGGTGAATTCCCGTAATCCGATGCGGCTAACGGAACGGGCCACGGGTTCGCTCCCGAAAGTGATGGTGACGGTGGCAGTGTAAAGATGCGGATTTTGGCAAGTCCAGGGAATCGGGTTTTCCAGCACAAGGGATCGGCCGACCTGATTTGTTCCCTGTAGCAGCTTTGTTGATACACAGACAGTGCAGGCAGGTTTGCCGTCAGAATCGGTAAGGCTGATGACCACATCGGCCCATGTGTCCGCCATGGAATTCACAGTCAGTTCCATTCTGAATAAACCGCCTGCCATGTCCGGCTTGTAGAAGGCATCCGCGATCCAGGCGCTCTTGTTGAAGGCCAGCTGTACCGGTTGCCAGATGCCGGCCGTCAACCCTCCCCGCCAATGCGGCATGTCGTTGGGGCCAAGTCCGTCGACTTCGAGCGCTTTGGTGACGATGGGGCTGACAATGCGTACCACGATGGCGTTCTCCGAACCGTAATCAAGATACTGCTCTATTTGAAATTCAAACGGCGTGTAGCCACCCTCGTTGGTCCCGGCCTCGTGACCGTTGACCCAGACAGTCGTGCGGTAGTTGGCGGCGGCAAACATCAGGCGGCAGACTTGCCCCGCCTTGTCCGCACAAACATTGACCGAGGTGGCGTACCAGCCAACGCCCTCGTAGTCTTCGAACGTCTCCTCCCAGCAGGAGGGGACCACTATCTCGATACTGCCTGAGGCAAAATCAAAACCGGACTTGTGCCAGCCTTCAGTCAGGCCGACATTATCGGGGTCCTGCCTGAACTGCCAGGGCTGGTTGAGCGAAAGACTTTCCATTTTGAGATATTTCGGGGAAAGCTAAGAGGGTACCAAATCAATAAGATTCTGGCTGTTCTCAGGCATTCAGAACTGTACGTGAAGCGGTAAATGTCCCCAGAAGGACATGGATGCTTCTGATCTGGTAAGGCCGGTGGGCCTTGTTGTATCTGGCCTGGTGCGGGTTTCCCGACGGACCACCCTTGTGCACGGTTTAGATATCGCTCACTTTGAATGGGCTCGAATAGACCGGGGGTTCGGGTCCGTGGATTGAATCAAGCAAGGCCTTTAAGGACTCCAGTTTCTCCGGGTGCATTTCCGCAAGGTTCGCCTGCTGGCCGATATCGGCATCCAGATCATAGAGCTGTGGCTCCTTTGAGCAGCCGGTCTCAATCCCCTTGTCGGCAAAGAGTTGTGGTCCGTCACGGGGCGGGATGTATATCCAGTTTTCCGACCGGACAACCGTAGCGGCCCCAATGCCCTCGGTGACGAGGTTCTCGCGGCCAACAGGGTCCGTTCCGAGAAGGACGGAGCTCATTTCCTGACTATCGGCCATTTGGTCCTCGGGGAGATCAATCCCGGCCATGGCGGTGAAGCTGCCCAGGAAGTCGACATGGCTGAAAAGGGCGGAATTTTCGCCCGGCTCAACGCGCCCCGGCGCGCGTAGAATCATGGGAACGCGGGACCCGCCATCGTACATGCTGTACTTGCCGCCACGGAGCGGGCCGGCGGGCTTGTGGTCGCCGGTCATTTCCCGGGCTTGATCAATGTAACCGTCATCGAGCACGGGGCCGTTGTCGCTGGAAAAGACAATAACGGTGTCCTCATCAATGCCCAGTTCCTTGAGGTGGGCCAGCATCTCCCCAACGCACCAGTCGAGCTCGGCGATGACATCCCCGCGCGGGCCCTTTCCGGTGGATCCAGCGAAGCGGGGCGAGGGAATGCGCGGCACATGCGGCTGGTGCAGGGCATAGTAAAGGAAGAACGGATTGTCCTTGTTTTCTGATACAAACTCCTTGGCCCGGTCGAGGAAGACCTCGGACATGGTCTCGTCGATCCACTCGGCCGCCTTGCCGCCCCGGCAAAATCCAATCCGGCCGACCCCGTTGACGATCGTGTCCCAGTGCTGATGGTCGCTGTGGCTCACCTTGAGCTGGTCTGGATTGTCCTTTCCGGTGGCCACCTCGGGGAACGGGTTGTCGCCGCCGTAGACCACCGTGATCGGATCCTCCGGATCGAGATTATCGACCATGCTCCCGCTGACATAGACACAGGGAACGCGGTCGTTGGTGGCCGCCATTATGTAGGACTCGTCAAAGCCGACATCGAGCGGACAGGGATCAATTTCCCCGTTCCAGTTTATAGTACCATCGCCCAGCCCAATGTGCCACTTGCCGATGACGGCGGTGCGGTAACCGGCCTCCCTGAGCGTACCGGGCAGGGTGCGTTCATCCCGGTTGATAATCATTGGGGCGTCGCCGGCGAGGATCTTGGCCTTCGGGTTGCGCCATGGATAGGATCCCGTCAAGAGGCTGTAGCGTGACGGCGTGCAGGTGGCAGCGGTGGCATAGCTGTTGGTGAACTTCAGGCCTTCGTCGGCCATCTGGTCGAGGTGTGGTGTCGGGATGCCCGAAGCTCCGTAACATCCAAGGTCTCCAAAGCCGAGGTCATCCGCGTAGATAATGATGAAGTTTGGTTTTTTCATTATGAATTGTCCCTGAAAAGTTATTTTCTCTCCCACCACTTGTCACCCATTAGCGTAGGGAAATAGCGGTCCTTCAGCTGTGCATTCCATGCCTCCCATTCCTTGAGCAGTGCCTTGGTCTCCTTGCGGGATTTGTTCTTCCTGTTGCTGGATTCGCCGATGTCCATGGAAAGGTTGTAGAGGGCGTAATTGTTTTGCTGACGTTGCCCATTGGAGACGAGCTTCACATCACCCGAGCGTATGGCCATGCCCTTTTGTTCCCATTTGCGCCAAAAGAGGACCTCATGCGGGCGACCCTCCTTTTCACCCGTCAAGTAGGGGACAAGATTTACGCCGTCCAATGGCCGTTCCCTTGATATCTCCACCCCGGCAAGCTCGGTAATAGTGGCCATGATATCGAGCGAAATTACCGGATGCGGGTAGTCGATCCCCGCCGGGATGGTTCCCTTCCACTGCATGGCAAAGGGAACGCGGATCCCGCCTTCCCATAAATCACCTTTCACTCCACGCAGGGGCTTGTTGTCAGAGCTATTGTTTTTCGCCCCTCCGTTGTCGGAGAGGAACACGATAATGGTGTCCTCCTCGACCCCGTGCCTGCGGAGGGTATTCATAACGCGGCCCACGCCGTCGTCCACCGCACTGACCATCGCGGCATAAGTCCGGCGCCGCTTGTCTTCGATGTCAGGGAAACGCGAAAGGTACTTCTCGGTGGCCTGCATGGGTGTATGGGGGGCATTGTAGGCCAGGTATAGCATGAAGGGTTGGTCACAGCCGGCCTGTTTGTCGATGAAGGCCGTCGCCGCGTCAGTCAGTTCGTCGGTCAGGTAGTCATCTATGTCGATGCGCTCATGGTCGCGCATGATCCGGGTACGATACCATTCCCACTTCCGCGTGACTTCCGAGAGGTCGTTCAGGGTCAGTTCCCTGGGATCGTAGTTGTGACCCCCGGAGAGAAAACCGAAGAAGTGGTCGAATCCCCGGTTCAGTGGATGGTGGACCTCATGGGATCCCATGTGCCATTTTCCGATGATTGCGCTCTTGTAGCCCCCCTTGCGGAGTACCTCGGCAATGTTTTCCTCCTCCAGCGGCAGGCCGGCGACCGGATTTTCAGGATCGATAGTGGGATTGGTGGTGAAGCCGAACCGCCCCTGGTACCGGCCCGTCAGCAGGCCCGCCCGGCTCGGTCCGCAGACCGGGAAAGTGACATAGCCGGAGTCGAAGCGCGCCCCCTGGTCGGCGATAGAGTCGATGTTGGGCGTAGGGATGTCAGTGCAGCCGTTGAAACCGACATCGTGCCAGCCCTGGTCGTCGGTCAGGATAATGATCAGGTTGGGGGCTTTGGCCATGAGGCCGGGGCTGATTGAGAGGATAACGAGACAGAGAATTCTTGGGATGAGTTGCATGATGTTCATATGCGTTGATGATAAGTTTCCGGGGAAATCATTTAGTGTCGCTGAGCAGGTATTCCCTCGGTTCAATCTGCTTGGCGTTGCCGTTCTTTACGTCACGGGGTGTGGCATGAAAGGCTCTCTTGAAGGCTGTAGCGAAAGCCTGGCTACTTTGAAAGCCGACGATCATGGCAATCTGGGTGATGTTCATGGAGGACCCGGTGAGCAGCTCGTAGCCCTTGATTAACCGCACTTTCCAAAGGCTGGCCATCGGGCTTTCGCCGGTGGAATTGCGAAATGCCTTGGTCAGCTTACTTTCGGACACGGAAAGGCGGTCGGATAGTTTCTTCAGGTTCCAGTGCTCGCCAAATTCCCGCTCAAACAGGTCGTTGGCCAGTAATACGGTTGGGTTGGCGGTAAGGGGCTCGGGAAGCACGGATTGCACGGGCTGGTCATCGACGAGTTCCTGCAGGGAATAGACAAAGGCCTTGTAGGCGTTTTTCGCGATCTCCTCACTGAAGGGACCGGGTGAAGCGTGCTCGTTGATGATCGTCTTCAGCAGGGACTTGTGCTTGGGCAGGAACGGCCTGTTGAGATAAGTAAAGCCGTTCCACTTTTCAAACAATCCGGGCTGATCCTGTAGTCCCCGCATCAGGGAGAATCCGATCCACAGGCAGTGGTTGTAGGGATAGCGCTGGTCCAGCCTTTCTGTATTCATGCCCTCCGCGATGAAGAGCATGTTGCCATTGCTGAGCGTCACTTCTTTTCCATTTATGCGGAAGTGGCATTCACCCTCCAGCTGGAGGTAAAAGGTCCAGTTGGTGAGCTTTTTCGAGACCGGCTTCAATCGTTGTGATGCCCAGTGTTCGCCGAGGGAATTGACTCCCGGGATGAATACGTCGTCACCGTAGATACTGAAACCGGAATAGACACCTTCTGGAAGATCGATGGGCATGGTTCGCAGGGGTTAGGGGTTAGGGTTCGGATGCAATAGGTTCATTGGGATGTCGGCGTTGTCGAGGGTGGCCTCGACCCGGTCGATTTCGTTAGCCAGGCGCCGGCAGATGGCGGTGTATTCCTTTTCCGGGGCGAGGTTCCTGGTTTCGTGGGGATCCTCCAGCAAATCGAACAACTGGGTGGTGGGCGAACCGTTGTAGCGGATAAACTTGTACCGCTCGTCGAGGACCATGCGTCCGGAGGCCCGGCTCTGGGCGATGAGGTAGCGGCGCCACTCGACATCCTTACCCTCCAGCAGGGGCCGCAGGCTAAGCCCCTGCATGTTTTCCGGTGGATCAATCTCCGCGTAATCGCAGAGGGTAGGGAAGAAGTCCAATCCGGAGACGAGATGCTCCTTGTCGACCACATCTTCGGGAACCTTGCCCGGGAAAGCGACAATAGTGGGCACGCGGGATGACTCGTCATAGAAGTGATCCTTGAAGAGCAAGCGGTGGTAACCCTTGCTCTCGCCATGGTCGGAAGTGAAAATGACCAGGGTGTTGTCGAAGTCCGGGGATCGCTCAAGGGTATCGAGGATGTACCCGACGTTGACGTCCACCATCTCCACCATGCGGTAATAGATCCAGGCGTAGTAGCCCCAGTTCTCCTCGGTCCAGTCGTTGGTGAAGTTCTTCCGCAAGCCGTTGAACATGCGCTTGAACTGTTCCGGCTCGCGCGGATCAAATTCGAAATTGGGTGGTAACGGGGGCAACTGGTCCTTCAGGTGCGGAAAGGGAAAGGGCAATTTTGAGCTGCGGGGGACATTGCCACAGTCGTGGGGGTTCATAAGTCCCACCTGGGCAAAGAAGGGCCGGTCCCGGTCGCGGTTGGCGAGGAAGGCCTCGAAGGACATGGCGATAAGATTGTCTCCGTATTCGCCTTGCGGGTGGGAATTGTGGGGAACCAACTGGAAGGACTTGTGCAGTGGCCGGCCGGGTACATGCCATTTGCCGATGTGCACTGTCTGGTAGCCGTTTTTCCCCATCCATTGTCCGTAGTCGGGCAAGTCCTCTCGGAGTTGCCGGTTGTTGACCACGACATTTGTCTCGCTGGAATAACGTCCGGTGCACCACGCTGCACGGGCCGGGCAGCAGATCGGATCGGGCGTATAGCTGCGGGAAAAATCGACCCCGCGTTTGGCCAACCGGTCAATGTTGGGCGTGTGCACATGCGGGTTGCCATGGCAGCTGAGGGCGAGGTGGCTCAACTGGTCAAGGTTGAGGAAAAGCAGGTTGGGCCGGCCGTCGGGACCTGTTGCCGCTACATTTGGTGCGGCCTCTGAAAAGCTGAAAAAGGACGACAGGGAAAGCGCGCCACCGGCCTTGAGGAAGTTGCGACGGTCGAGGGAGTTGAAATCGAATGATGACATGGGGCGGGCTGACTAGATGTTTTCCGCTTCGGTAAGGGTGTAGGCTACGTTGCGCCCGATGATGGCCAATACCCGTGAGCCTTCATCCATCCAGAAGTACTGGGGCAGGATTGCCGGGCCGACCAGGGCGTATCCGGTGAGCTTGTGCTTCTGTCCTTCAATCGTGTTCCGGCTTTCCGGCAGTCGGAAGATCTCAAGTCCGGGGCGAAACATCGTCAGGTCATCGAGGAAATCAACCTTGCCCTCCTGCTGGCGCCCGGATTGCAAGGTGTCGACCAGAGTGTAAAGACTCGAGGCCGGATTGCCGAGGGAGTGTTCAGCCGGGACTGTATCTTCAGCACCGGTTATGCTGACGGAATCTCCATTGTTCGTACCGGACTTGGCGAATGGCACCAGTTCGTCAAACTTGTGGAATTTCACCGGCAGGATGGGCACGGACTGGTAAGTCATTTCCCACTCTTTTAATGTCCCGTAGCCATCCGTCTGGTAATCGATAGTGGCCTTGAGGATTTGCTGGACCGCAGGCTTCTGGTCGGTCCATGTACGCCATGCCCGGATGTGCTCAATGGAAAGGGTTGATCCGCCCGATTTGCCGGAGAGGGCGGCCCGTTCAATTGTCAGGCTTCCCTCGTGCCTGACCTGTGGCTCCACGATTTGCCTTCCGTTCTTGTCGCGCCATTTCTTGTAGTTCCGCTGGGCATGCAAGTCATAGCAGACACGGTATGGCTTTGACGGATCAAAAGCTCCCGCAAAGTGTCGCAGGTAACCGGGGTAGAGGTCGAAGGATGCATGCATAAGCAGACAGAATAGCCGATCTGACGAATATTTACCCAATATATCCGGTTAGATATGTTATTCAAGCAGTATTATAAGGGTTTGAACAGAACCGTGCCTATTCGGGTTGAATGGACTTGGTTTGATCCGGATTTGTGAGCTGCTTTGTTTATTATGTTAGCAGGAAAGTACCACACCGGATATCCCTTGAACCGATGGGGCTGGCCGACTTTAGACTACTGTCCCTAAACGATGAAAAAGTTTCCAAAAATCCTCCCCAAAGGAGGCAATTTGAACAATAATCCATCACGCCCAGCCTAACTGCCGGGTTTGCTTGTTTCCTTCACCCCTAGAAAGTCATGTTTCACAAACTCCACAGCACCTTCCTCGCAATGGCGTTCGGATTTGTGATCATGGGCCCCCGTTTGGCCGCTGAGGCCCCAAGCATCCACGCGGATGCCTCCATTCAATGGGAAGATGCGCACTTTCAGGCCAAGCCGGACGGCAACCTGATGTACTTGGTCACGACCCAGGGGGTCTTGATCGAAACATCGAAATTCAACATCCAGTCACCCACCGGATCAACGCATTCAAACCGCCTTCCATGGGAGATGAAGCGCACGGTGAAGGGTAATTCCCTCCACTTTGCCGAACCGGTCCGGATCGGGAGTGCTGAGGGCTATTACAGCATAACGACTTCGGTGGACGACCGGACCCTCCGCATCTCAGCGGATTTCACCGCCGAGGGCTACCGGGCCCGCAACGTCATCCTGAACTTGCCCTTGAACGTGTATGCCGGCCGTCAGTTTGAAGTGGATGGGGAAGCCTTTGCCTACACGGCTTCCGGCGAGCACCCGAGAGGCCGCAAAGTAGTGACACTGATGAAGAGGCGTCCCTTCAAACAGTTTGTTTCCAGTGATGTTGGTGGCTCCCGGTTCCTCCTTGAGCCGAAGTGCGAGTTGGAGATCGAGGTGGTCAACCGGACCGACTGGAAAGGGCATCGCTCATTCTGGGTCAACCTGTACTCGGTGGATGGGCGCCATGTGGATTACACCCTCCAATTGCCGGACTACGAACCGGCCATGTGGGCGGGTGGGCGGCCCTTGAACTATCTGGCCAACAGCAGTTTTGAACTCGGCCGGGAAGAGTGGGGTGTCATTTTCAGCAAGCGGGACGTCAGCTCCAAGTGGTCGGTGACGGACGAGACCGCCTCCCACGGTGAACATTCCCTGAAGGTGGAGATTGTCCCGCAGGTGGCCGCTTATGAAAACAAGTCCAAGCCAGCGACAATCGCTTCAGAATATTTCGTCGGCAACGTATTGGACCAACTCAGCATATCCGCCGACCTCAAGGCTTCGGTTCCCGGTCAGAAGGTGAAGCTCCAGTTGCGGCTGGTCCCGACCGAGCTGGTTCCCAACAAGGGAAGCACGATGATCGAGAAGGAGATCACGTTGACGAATCAGTGGCAGCGTTTCTCCTTCGATGCCCGCCTCCCGCTGGCGGCCAACAATGCCTACGCCATCGCGGTGGCCATTCCGGCGACCGAGAAACCGGCCGTTGTCTATCTGGATGCGGTCACGGTGACACGGAAAGGGGAGCGTCATTATAATCCGAAGCTGCCTCTGGAGGTCATGAGTGACACCGTTCGTTATCATCGAGTGTACCAACCGGGGGAAGTTTTCGACCTCGTGACCATGGTCCGGAACAATGAGGACACTGAATCCTCCTGCAACCTGACCCTTGAGATCACTGACTGGCGGGGCGAAGGCGTCCATCAGGAGGCAAGGCAAATTGACTCGATCCCAGCAAATACAAACAAGCGTGTTCAGTGGGACATCCCCGCGTTCGAGCGTCAAGGCATGTACCGGATCCAGGTCGTGGCCAGCTCCGACAACGCACCGGAGCAGGTCCATGGGCTGTCCCTGGCGGTCCTTCGCGACCGTGACGTCAACGAGGTGGATCCTGCCATCCGCTTCGGGGCCTGCATTACCGACCTGCGTGAATTCTGGGCGCTTGAGCGTATCGGGCTGGGCTGGTCGCGCTTCACATTCGATTGCGCATGGGGCAACCTGCAGCCGCAAAGAAACTGGTGGAACAAGGCCAAGGAGGAGCAGTTGTCCGCCCTGCTGGATTACCAGGCCAGCTTCGGAGTGACCCCGTTGGCGGTGCTGGGCCCTGGAATGCCCAAGTGGGCCTCGCGGGGACCAAAAGGCTCCTCCGCGTTCCGCGCCTACACGCCCAGGGAGGAGCTGGAGGACGAGTTTGTTGAATACCTGAATCGCCTTCTTGAAATGGCCGACGGACGCCTCCATGCGATCGAGACCTGGAACGAACCGGACATTCCTCTCTTTTATCGTGGAACGGTCAGCGAGATGGCAGATTTCACAACCCTCTCCTACGAGACGATTAAGGCCTATGACCCGTCCATTGACGTGGTGGGCCTTGGCCTCGCCACGCCGGCGGAGACGAAAAACAAGTTTCTGCACAAGCTGCTCCAGCAAACCGGCCTTGGGCCCTACGATGCGATTTCCTTCCATCCGTATACGGAGGGTCGCCTGCATCCGGCAAAGGGGGAGTTTCGCGAAGTTGTTCAAAGCATTGGCGAAGTGATGGAGCATCACGGTGAACCGGTTCCCCTGTGGTCGACCGAGTTCGGTTATTTCGGCTACGCCCATGACGCCAAGCCCTTCGTGCCCTTCAAGAATCCCTTCGTGGCTCGCGAGATATACAACGAGCAGGAAAGCGCAGAAGCTTATATTCAGGCAATCTGCACCTCCTTCGCCTACGGGGTGGAGAAGACCTTCTACTTCACGCTGCTTGAAGGGAACCTGCTCGATCGCTGGCTACATGGCTGGGTCGGCCCGGGTGGACGTTCGGTGGAATCCGGTTTTATTGCAGCCGCCGCGGCCTGTGACATCATGTACAATGTCGACTGCCTCGGGCAGGAGCATCTTGGCAACGGTACTTACCAGACCCGCTTCTCGGGGCCTGCCGGCGACTTTGTCGTCCTCTGGAACGAGGCCGGCGGGGAGTTGTTAACCCTGAAGGCTCCGGGCACAATTAAGGCCACTGACCTTTATGGAAACCCCTTTGCCATTGAACCGAAAGACGGAGTTGCGGAAATCACCGCCTCGGGCACGCCCGTCTACCTGCATATCAAAAACTTGAAGGAGATACTCCAATGAACGCGATAAAGAACCTTTTCCTCTCCATGGCTGTCGTTTCCGCACTTGTAGCGACCCTGTCAGCACAGCCTGAAAAGCCCAACGTCATCCTCATCATCTGTGATGACCTCAACACCGATCTGCAGGGCTACGGCGGTCATCCACAAGCGCAGACACCTAACGTGCAGAAATTAATGGACAGCGGTATTTCCTTCAAGAGCGCCCACTGCACCATCCCGATTTGCGCCCCGTCGAGGGGTAGCTTCCTCACCGGGATCTACCCGCATAATTCCCGCTACTACGACTTCTCCAAGTGGCATGACAATGAAATGCTGGACAATACCCGTTCCATATTCGGCCATTTCAAGGCCAACGGCTATCATGTCATGGGAACCGGCAAGCTATTTCATCACCATCTGCCACGGGAGTTCAACGAGTTTGAAAACGAGGCAGACTACGGGCCGCATGCCTGGGACGGGACAGACAGGGTACCGCATCCAGCTGTCCCGGAGCCGATGCGCAGCGACTTCGGCTGGGTGGACGGAGGCTTTGGTCCCCTGGTCGACATCGAAGGGAAGGACTTCGGCGACGGTGAGAGTTATGAGTGGCGCACCGGCAATTGGAAAGGCAGCCGCAAGCTGCACTTTGACGAGGACGGGAATCGTGTCGACCCGACGGCAGATGAGCTGAACGGCCAGTGGGCGGTCAGGCGGCTCAAGGAACTGGCCAAGGGTGATACAGGCAAGCCCTTCCTGATGGCGGTCGGCTTCCTTCGGCCACATACGCCACTGACCGTCGACCAGCGCTTCTTCGACCAGTTTCCCCTGGAGAAACTTGGTCTGCCGGTCATCCTTGACGGGGATGTTGAGGATACCTTCCTGACCCAGTCCCGCGGGGGCAATGACCGGGGTCGTGACATGTACAACAGCCTCGTGGCCTCCTTCGATAGCCGGGAGGAAGCCCTCAAGACCTATGTGCAGGCTTACCTCGCCTGCGTCGCCTCGGTCGACGAGTTAATCGGCCAGATGGTGGATGTGGTGGACAGCAGCTCCCTCAAGGACAAAACGATCATCGTGGTCACCAGTGACCATGGCTGGGGCAACGGGCAGAAGGATTACCTCTACAAGAACGCCCTCTGGGAGGAAAGCACCCGCGTGCCACTCATTATCCGCGCTCCTGGAGTTGCCCGGCCCGCAAGCGCAACGGACCATCCTGTATCTCTGGTCGATCTGTATCCGACCCTCATCGACCTTTGCGACCTGCCTACGGACACCCTACGTTCCGAGAGGGGCCATGGGCTGGACGGCTTCAGCCTGAAGCCCTTTATGGAGGATCCTTGCACGAAGGACTGGGAGGGCCCGGACGCGGCCCTGACCGCCATCCACAGGTGGGAGAATTTCGATCCCGCCGAGCAGAGCTACTCCCTGCGAAACGAGGACTGGCGCTACATCCGTTACCACACCGGCGACGAGGAGCTCTACAACAAGGTTGAGGATCCTTACGAATGGAAAAACCTCGCCGGTGATCCGGACCAGAAGGAGCGCATCAAGGCGTTCCGGAAGCAATTGAAAGCACGTCTTGCCTCATGAAGTTACCTTACTGCCTCATTTGTATACTCTTTGCCATGTCGTCATCCCTTCAAGCGGCTCAATTTTATGTCGACTCGCTTGACGGGAATGACACCAACGACGGCACTTGCCCCGACTTCGCCTGGAGCAGCCTGGAAAAGGTCAGCCAGACAGCTTTCAAGCCGGGTGATGTCATTCACTTGCGCAGCGGGCGAACCTTTAGCGGACAACTGGTCATCCGCTCCTCCGGCACGGAGGGAAATCCCATCCGGGTGACCCGTTACGACAGCGGCGACCGGCCGCACTTGAAGGGGGAGGGGAAAGTGAACCCGGTCGTCCTGTTGGAGAACGTTTCCCATGTCACTGTCCAGGGTATCGAGGTTTCAAATACAGGACCGGAGCCCATGGCGAAACGCCGCGGGGTCCTGGTCCGCCTTACGGACATGGGCGTCGCCCGTTCCATCATCCTGCGTGACCTTTTCGTCCGCGACGTCAACGGGGTCATCTCCAAGAAGGAGGGAGGGGGGACCGGGATTCGCTGGGAGGTGACATCCAGGAAAAAGAAAACGCGCATCGACGGACTCCTCATTGAGAATTGCCATGTCTTGCGCTGTGACCGCGACGGCATCAAGGGCTGGATGGAACCATGGGATGATATGAGCTTCCTCAGTACCAACGTCGTCATCCGCAACAACCTGCTGGAGGATATCGGCGGGGACGGGGTCGGCCCCCTCCGGGCGGGGCGGGGGGATGGTGGGGACAAAACACCCTACCGAGCGGCGCCGCGGTTTTGCACCGCCCGGGAGGGAGGCAGCCCCAAACCC
>JBFOLZ010000104.1:0-2607 GCA_040830445.1 Puniceicoccaceae bacterium | reverse complement strand
TTTGGAGATAGCATGGACAAGGTGGACCGGTCCATGCTCGGGGAGGCCTGTGGGTTGATCGCCCTCCTTGTTCACGACCTGGCCAACACGGAAGAGCGCGTGCCCCAATTGGATGACGAGGCCGTAGCGGAGCTATTCCGAAAGGCAGACCTTGAGGAGCGCCTGCGCAAGGCCGGCAAGTGGCCTTTTTGAATTGGGGTCGGACCTCGGTAAGGTCCTGGTTAACAATGCTTAGCGACTAAACAGGAGGGCTTTTTCACGCTTAAAAGGCAATATTTGGGGGTGAATTCGAGGTTTAAGCAGAACTGGCGGTCCCACAATTTGTGCTAGAGGCCGTTTTTTCCGGTCAAAAACCCCTAAATAAGACCCGAAAACGCTCCCTTTTAAGGTATAACTCGTTAACTTCAAGTAGCTTAGGCTGGTCCGACCCCATTACTCTTTCCTCAGGATAACCAGCGGGGGTTGGCTGGCAATGCCTCGGGAAGTGAGCCAGCCGGTAAAGAGGGTGAGCAGGGTGAGGAGCACTGCGAGGACCAGTGCATCAACTGGATTGATACCAAAGGGCAGGGAGAAGACGAAGCGGAAGAGAGCCCATGCAGTCAGCCAGGAGAGAAGGATACCGGAGAGGCTGGCGATCAGGCCGAGGAGGACAAATTCCAGCGAGAGTACCTGGCGGATAAATGCGGTAGAGGCCCCGAGAGTCCGGAAGAGGACACTTTCCTGGAGCCGCTGATAGCGGCTGCCAAGAAGGGCTCCGGCGAGGACAATGAGGCCCGTGGCGACGGTAAATCCGGCCATGAACTTGATGACGAAGGCGGCCTTGCCTAGGATTTCGTTGAGGGAATCAAACACCAGGGACAGATCGAGGAGGCTGACGTTGGCAAATTTCTCCGTCAGGGCGTTCTGCAGTTGGGCTGTCTGGAGGCGGTTCTCCGTCTTGACGCTGATTGCATAGACAGTCGGGGCCGCTTCGATTGTACCCAGCGGGAAGACGATATTGAAATTCTGCCGGCCCGCCTTCCACTGTACCCGGCGGATACTGCTGACAACGGTCTCCACCGGGACGCCCTGGACATTCCATGTAATGGAATCCCCGATACCGACGCCGAAGTCCTCGATAACATTTTCCGACAGGGAAACCGGGTAGGGCGGACCGTCACTGTATTCCGGCACAAATTCCCCCGATATAACCTCCGCATTGTCGAGGACATGGTCCCGGTAGGTATTGCGGAACTCCCAGGTGTAGACCCAGTCCGATACAGGGGAATCGGGATTGGCTTTCCATTCGGTCAGCGGGATGTCCTTGATCCTCTCAACCCGCATGGTGATGACCGGGAGGACATCCTGCGGGGGCAGGTCACGGGCATTGAGCAGCTCGACCACACCCTCCCTCTGGTCTTGTTGCACATCGAGGAGAATGGCATTGGCCGCATCGTCCGTTGGTTCGACATCGACCTGGTCGAGCAAGCCGTCCCGGGTCAGCCAGAGGGTATTGATGAGAAGGACCCCCATGCCGAGGGAGACAATCATGAGCAAGGTGCGGTTATTGGGGCGGTAGAGATTACTGAGGGCCAACCGATAGGCGTAGGGTGCCGCTTCCGGATGCAGGCGACGCAGCAGGAACCGCAGGGAGAAGGCGACCCCCGCCAGCAGCAGGAGGGCTACCAGCAATCCGGCGACAAAGGAGATGGCAAACCCCGATTGACGCGATTGGACAACCGTAAAGGCAAACAGACCGCCGAGCAGGAGGAGAACCGTGAGCCAGACGAGGGGGTCGCGGGAGGCGGAGCGGGCAGGCTCAATACTCGCTCGGATGGCCCGCAGGGGACTGATATGGCGAATGGACAGTAACGGGATCAAGGCCGAGGCAAAGACCACGAACCAGCCAAAGCCGAGTCCGGTAAGGATGGCTTCAAGGCTGATCCGCATGGAGACGTCAAAGGGCAGGAATGACTGCAACAGGGGTGGCAGGAGGAATTGCACCCCAATGCCCAACAAGGTCCCGGCAAGGGCCCCGGCCATGCCGAAGACCAACATCTGGACGAGGTAGATGGTGAAGGCCTTGCGGATGGGGGTCCCAAGGCAGCGGAGAATGGCAATGGTCTCCCGTTTCGCCTGCAGGTAGACATTGACTGCTCCGATAATGCCAATGCCTCCAAGCAATAGCGCGGAAAAGCCAATCAGGTTGAGGAAGTCGAGCAGGTTGTTGAGGATACGCTCGATGCTTTGGCGCCGGTCGGCAACCGTCTCCACATCAACTCCGTCAACGACGAACAGGTCCTCCCGTTCGGATTCGAGTAACCGTTCCAGTTCTTCCGCTTGATCCCCTTCTATGCCGACATAGGTGCGGTAACGGATAATGGATCCGGTCTTGATGAGTCCGGTTTCCGCCACTCCCTGTAGTGGAATGTAGATACGCGGGGCGAAGAATCCGGTGATTTCCGATTCCCCGGCCATGCGAACAAGGGCCGCCCCAATAGTGTAAGTCTTCTCACCAAGGCGAACGGCATCGCCCGGTTCCAGCCCGAGTTGCAGAAGGACGCTTTCCTCAATGATGGCCTCATCCGGTGCGGGCATCGCCGCCGCATCAGGGCGTTCGGGGATGAG
>JBFOLZ010000103.1:0-7274 GCA_040830445.1 Puniceicoccaceae bacterium | reverse complement strand
CACCGATGTCATCCACTCCAATGCAGTTGTGCATGAGGTCTTCCGGGAAGTCGACCTTGTAGCCGGGCGAGTAGGTCAGCTCCAGCATGTGCTCATTGCCGGGAAGGCGCAAATGGACAAGCTGGTTGCCGGCCGGACTCTTGTCACTGCGCTTGTGGACTTCAAAACCACAGGTCTTGCTGTACCATTCAATGGAGCGCTCAAGGTCGCTGACGCGGATACGGGTGTGAAGGAATCGGGTTGCCATGGTTTTCCTGGTTCGAGGTTAGAAAAGGCCGGACTTGCGGACCGCTTCACTGAGCTCGGTCTGGAATTCCTGCAAGTCCTCCTGGGAAGGTCTGTAATCGGGTTGACTGGGATCAAGGGAAAGGCGGCCTGTCTGGTCCAGTGACCACTGGGCCGTCATCCCGTCACTGAAGATAACCTGGCCGCTGACGAGGGCATCGGGGCGGGAGACCTTGTCCAAGGCAACGGATACCTTTCCAGGCGGTGAGTCCAGGCCGCCCCCTGCCGCTGGCTTTGGATCCTCAAACTTGGGTCCGGTAGCGGCAACTTCGAGGTCGAGGTCGTCGACCATGAACCGGAGGTCCATGTAGGTAATCCTGACGTCGAATTCCGTCTCCAGGCGCTTTTGGATGTCAGCGAGGGAGTGACCATCCCGCACCCATGCTTTAAGGGCTTCCGTTTGCTCCTGATTCAAGCTCATGACCGGAAAGGTGAATCAATCACCCCATACTGGCAACTGAAGACTGAAGATTATGCGCGGTTGCCCCGCAAGTGACGGACCAGGTAATCGATAGTGTTCCGCACTTTCTCGTCCTGCTCCATCATGTTCTCCACCGTCTTGACGGCATGGATGACGGTCCCATGGTCCCGTCCGCCGAATGCCTCCCCGATTTCCTTGAGCGGGTGATGCGTCAGGAGCCGGCTGAGGTACATCGCCACCTGCCGTGGGAAGGCGATGTGACTCGGGCGGCGGCGGTTCTGCATGTCACTCATGCGCAGGTCGTACATTTCCGTGACCTTGCGCTGGATCCGTTCAATCGTGATCTGATTCTGGATCTCCTCCTGCAGGATATCATGAATCAATTCCTCCGCCTTGCGCAGGCTGATCTGCTGCGGCATGAGTCGGGCAAAGGTTCCGACCTTGATAAGGGCCCCTTCCAGTCGCCGGACGTTCCGGGTAATGCGACTGGCCAGAAACTCGAGGACTTCCTCCGGGACTTGGTCGAACCCCATTGAAATCGCCTTCTTCTTCAGGATGGCGGTTCGCGTTTCCAGGTCCGGTGGCTGGATATCCGTCACCATGCCCCACTGGAACCGGCTGACGAGACGACTTTCCAGCTTGTTGATCTCACCAGCTGGCCGATCGCTTGAGAGGCACAGCTGGCGCTGACTCTCGAAGAGCTCGTTAAAGGTATGGAAGAACTCCTCCTGGGTCCGTTCCTTTCCTTCGAGAAACTGGATATCGTCAATCAACAGGACATCGACTTTGCGGTAGAAGCGGCGGAAGGCATCCAAGGAGTTCTCGCGAATGGCACGCAGGAAGTTGTTGGTGAACTTCTCACAGGAAAGATAGACCACTTTGGCATCCGGGTTGGCCGACTGGATGGCATGCGCGATGGCATGCATCAGGTGGGTCTTTCCGAGCCCGGTGTCTCCGTAGACGAAAAGGGGATTGTAGGCACTGCCAGGTGACGCCGCCACGGCGGTTGCGGCTGCATGAGCCAACTGGTTGCTTGGCCCGACAATGAAATTATCAAAGGTGTTGCGGGCGTTGAGGTAAGGAACGGGTCCGGTGCGGCGGATGCGCCCGCCTGAGCGGTTATCCGAACGCTCACTCGAACGGGATGCAGTTGCTGCCGGTGATCGACTTTGTTCAACCCGGGATTCATGAGGAAGGTTTGCGTTGTCACTTGCGGTGACGCGCACCATGACTTCCTCGCCGGCGAGGTTCGAGGCCTTTTCCCGGATCAGGTCGAGATAGTTATCCTCAAGCCAGATGCGCGAGAACTCATTAGCCATTCGCAGTTCCAGGGTCCCCGTTTCATCAACACTGGCCTCAACTGAATCAAACCATGTATTGTAAATATCCCTCGACAGGGTGTTCCTGAGTTCTTCAAGGACGGAATTCCAAAGTGTTTGTGTTACGGACGGATTTGTCATCTTGCTCCCATACCCTGTTTTATTCACATCGACGAACCCGTCAACTCTGACGGTGGCGCGGACTCCTTGCGAGCCTCGATAACTGCTTTATAATCAATTATCTGTGAATCCGCGGCCAAGTGGGCAACTTCACAGGCAAGCCATCGTTTAAAATTCATAAGTCTTTATCTAGCAATTGGTTAAAAATTTAGAGCTGTGTATCCCGCTTGCGCTAAGAATTACAGGTTGTGGTGGAGTGAACAGAGTCGGCAGAAGGGGTATCTCTGCCATGGAAAAAGTTTTTTGCAGCAGGGTTATCTTTTCAAGCCATACTTCTACACAAGTTATTAACAGCGCTTGAGCCAATAACTTTTGTAACAAATTCATTGAAAAAAAGTGACGGCCCGTCCCGCCACTGATGAAGCGGAAATTGGGGGATTTCCTCATTTGTCACCTCCTGCCATAAAGGCGATCAAGCGGTCATTAAACTCCTTGGCGGAATCGTGCCCTATTTGTTTCAGGGCCTCCACCATGGCCGCGACCTCGACGAGGCGGGCCAGGTCCCTTCCCGGACGAACCGGAAGGATAATATGGGGGACCCGGATGCCGAGAATTTCAAAGATGTCGTGCTCCAGTCCGGTACGCTCCTCATCCATCCCGTGCTTCCACTCCTCAAAGGTGATGACAAGATTAATCTCCTTTTCGAGGCGGACGGAACGGATGCCGAAAAGTTCACTGATATTGACAATGCCAAGCCCGCGGCACTCCATGTAACCGCGATTCAGTTCACTGCTTCGGCCGACAAGGTGCTTCTCGCTGTGAAGAGTGATGTAGACAAGGTCATCGGCAACGAGGCTGTGTCCCCGTTCGATCAATGCCAGGGCACATTCGCTCTTGCCGACACCGCTGGCTCCCCGGATGAGGGTCCCGATGCCCTTCACATCCATGAGCGTTCCATGTTCAGCCACCTTCGGGGCATAGAGCTCCTCCAGCAACAGCATCACCTGGGCCGAGAAATCCTTGGTTGTCAGATTGGTCCGGAACAGCGGTGTGCCACTTTCCTCGGCCATCTTTTCCATTGCCGGAGTGGGAAGCAGGTTCCGGGAAACGACAATGCAGGGGATGTGCTTGTCGACCATCGTCTTCAAGACCTCAAGCTGCCGCTTTTCCGGTAGCTCCCGCATGTAGGACATCTCACCGGCACCGAACAGCTGGATCCGCTTGGCCCCGAAGTTCTTGAAATATCCCGTCAAGGCGAGAGCCGGACGGTTGATCGACTTGTCACGGATCAGGCGGCTCAATCCCTTTTCCCCACCGACAAGAATCAGATGTAGTTCCCCTTCCGACGCATCCAGCAGTTGCTGGACGGATATGTTTTCAACAAGCTTTGGATGTGCTTTCAGGGGCATAGTCAGGCCATCATGGGACAAACAATGCCCGGTTTAAAGCGCAAAATCCTCACCAAGATAAAATCGCCGGCTGTTGCTGTCCTGAATCAGGCTTTCGCTGTTCCCCTCAGCCAGCACCTTCCCATCGTGAAGCAGGTAGGCTCGGTCGACAATCCGCAGGGTTTCGCGGACGTTGTGATCGGTAATTAAAACGCCAATACCCTTTTCCTTCAGAGCAAGGACGATCTTCTGGACCTCACTGACACTGATCGGATCAACACCGCTGAAGGGTTCATCCATGAGGAGGAAACGGGGTTCGGTCAGCAGCGCCCGGGCAATCTCAAGGCGCCGGCGTTCCCCGCCGCTCAGGGTGTAGGCTGGCTGGGTCGATATTCCGGAGAGGCCAAGCTCGTCCAGCAGTTCGTCAACCCGTGCCTTCCGCTGCTGCCGGGAAAGGGGAAGCGATTCGGCAATACTGGCAAGGTTGTTGCGCACACTGAGCTTGCGGAAGACAGAGGGTTCCTGCGGCAGATACCCGATCCCCAACCGTGCCCGGCGATACATTGGCAAACGCGTGACCGATTGGCCATTGATGAAGACCCGGCCCTTCGTGGCCGGGATGAGGCCGACAATTATGTAGAAGGACGTGGTCTTCCCGGCCCCGTTCGGGCCCAGGAGACCAACAATCTCGCCGGCAAAAACCTTGAGGTCGACGCCACGAACCACCTCCCGCTTGCCATATCGCTTGACCAATCCCTCGGTCGAGATGAAGTGCCGGTCGTCATCAGGGGCTTGGGACATCCATGCCTCCTTCCGTGGTCTCCGAATCAGGGGATGTGGATTCCTCAATGGCATCATCCACCGAGATGGAAGCCTCTTCCTGGTCAAACCCGAGGTCCGGCAAGGCCCCGAGGCGGACAACCGAGCGACTGGGCTCCTCTGCCGGCGCATTGGGATCCGGTATGGAAGTAAACTTCTTTTCCCCCTTGTGGAGCACAAACTGGTAACCGCTTACCTCCACCTCATCATCGACAATTCGCGGTTGCTCGGACAGAACCACTGTCCCGGCCTGCGGATTGACTTCAGCCAAACCGGCATAAGCGCTCCGGCCGGCCTGGCGAATTTCCACCGAGCCGCTGGCAATGATTTCCTCAATCGCCCCGATGCTTCCGACAGTAGCCCCTTCCGGGCCTTCGCGAAGCGACACCACCGTCAACTCCTCACAGTTGATCTCAAGATTGGTTCCCCGGACTTCAACATCACCACTGAAGTAAAAGTAATTCTTTTCCGCCGTTCCCTGCATCTCCAGGTTCCGGCTCGTGATGACCGTGTTCTTCATGGTCGCTTGCTGGGCCGAAAGGGGGATCGTCGCGGCAAGGACCAGCAGGGGCAGCCAGTTTGTAATGAGAGGTTTCTGGAAAAGAGAACGCATCGTTAATCAAGTATGTCGAGGGAACCAGCAAAGGATACACGAACCGAATCCCTGACAACAATTTTTCTTGCCTTGCCATCCCAGGTCCAGTCGCGGCCCTGGATTTCGTAACCCGGCCCAACGACAAACAGGGAGGAGTCCCCTTCCGCTGTTGAGGCCTTGAGATTGATGAGCGCTTTCGGGCTCCGGATACGGTTTTCCACCCAGAGATCTTCATCGCCGGAGAAAACGACCAATTCCAATCCTTCCACAAGGGCGGCCTCTTCGCTCTGGTAATGGCCCTTGAGCCCCCGCAACTCCCACTTCTTGTAGCCATTCTCCCCGAACATGGGCAGGCGGAAGTGCTGGATCGGTGCATCGGGAACCATCTGGCCATGCATCCCCAGTGGCCCTGCCGGAAGCAATAACAGGGCGAGCCACAAGAGCCGGAAAGGCAGCTTTCTGAAAGGGGATGACATCAGGCCATCCACTCAACCAGAGTTTGGACCAGCTTTTCAATACCTTTACTCACCTCGAGCACATTTTCTCCCAGCATGTAGGCCGGTGTCGACACTACCTTGTGTTCCGCATCGGCATGTGCCTCCGTGACGCCACAGACAATATGCCTGGCCCCGCAGGACTCGATGGCTTCCGCCGTGCCGGTGTCGTTGCCGATGGTCACAGCCAGTCCGGTCCGGCCAAGGATTTGCGCCCCCACCGCCGGTGCAATGCAGACAAAACCAATCGGTTTCCCTGCCGCATACGTGGCCTCAACCAGACGGCGGACATCCGCGTCCACCTCGCCCCCGGGCCCGTCAACGGCAAAGCGGCTCAGGTTCTTGGCCGCCCCAAAGCCACCCGGCAAAACAAGGGCATCCAGACCGGCGGGATCCACACTGGCCAGATCCTGGACATTTCCACGCGCAATCCGGGCGGATTCAACGAGAACATTGCGGCTCTCCTTCATTTCTTCACCCGTAAGGTGGTTGATGACGTGCAACTGCTCCTTGTCCGGGGCCATGCACACGGCTTCCACCCCCGCTTTTTCCAAGGCCAGCAGGGTCAGGACAGATTCGTGTATCTCCGCCCCGTCAAATACTCCACAACCCGATAATATGACTCCTACTTTCTTCATCGTTTTTCCCTTTCGTGTTCCTTATGCCTGAAATTTACATTCCGGTATTGGTAAACTCAACCCAAATGGGGGAAATTCCATGCTTTACAGCCCAAGGGCACCGAACATCCTTGGGAAAAGGATAGTATTCTCATCCGGATGGATATTTTACACGCATACTGGCGCATGGACTATGTCACCTCCGCGAAGGATCCGGTGGCTGGAATTGAAAGCCCGTTCAAGGAATTGCCTGAACTGGGAGACGACCGCAAAGCCCTCATTGTCCATCGCGCACAGCATCATTACCTTTTGCTGAACCGGTTTCCCTACAATCCCGGGCACTTGCTCGTGGTACCATTCCGGGAAGTCGCTGAACTGGAGGACCTCAACCCGGAGGAGCGACTGGAGATGATGGACATGATCGTCTTCAGCCAGGACATGCTCAAGAAGGCCCTCAATCCGGATGGATTCAATATCGGCTATAACATGGGCCGGACCAGTGGAGCCGGTATACCCAGCCATCTCCATTGCCATATTGTCCCCCGCTGGAACGGGGATTCCAATTTTCTGCCCGTCATCGGGCAAACCCGCACCCTCCCCCAGGCCCTCGATCAGACATGGGAGGTGCTGCGCAACACTTTAGCGAATGACTGAGGAAACCATCTTCTTCCAAAGCCCCCGGTTTCTCTCGGAGCTCTATTGCGGAAAGGAAAGCAATCTGGCCAAGGCTGAGAAGGCCCTCCAGGCTCAGATTGTCTCCCGCGACGACTGGCTTAAGATATCCGGGGAAAACGGCGTTGTCGGACGTGCCAAAACCTTCTTCCAGCTTCTGGAAAAGGCCAAGCGCCAAGGCATGCGGATCACCAACAGCGATTTCAGCAACATGCTGGAGCTTGTCGAGGCAGACGGTCTCGACGAGATGAAGGAGCTGTTCGACAACCCGATAAAGATTGAATTGCGGGCGAAAAGTGTCGTCCCCAAGTCGCTCAACCAGAAGCGTTACCTGCAATCGATTGAGCAGCGGGATGTTGTCTTTGGCATCGGACCGGCAGGAACAGGCAAAACCTACCTCGCCGTGGCAGCCGCGCTCCGCGCCCTCATGGAGGAAAAAGTCGAACGGGGCATTCTCACCCGCCCCGCGGTCGTGGCCCGGGAGGCCCCTGGATTCCTCCCCGGGCGCCTGTCGGAGAAGATTCAGCCCCACCTGCCCCGCCTT
>JBFOLZ010000102.1:0-22939 GCA_040830445.1 Puniceicoccaceae bacterium | reverse complement strand
GCGTCATTCGCACGGACACCAACCGGGCGGTCGTCACTGACGGTGTCCGGACAGGAGACCAGCTTTGCCTGACACCTCTGCTCTTCTTCATCGAGGGCATGCAAGTGGAACCGGTAAACGAACCCCCGCTGGAGACGGCCAGCACCTCGGAGCCCGGGAGATGATCCGCTGGTTTGCCCGTAACGGAGTCGCCGCCAACCTTGTCATGCTGATCATGGTGGTCGGCGGGATAGGTTCCATCCTGACCATCAAGCGGGAAATGTTTCCCGAGTTCTCGCTCGATACGGTTGTTGTCCGCGTGCCCTATCGCGGTGCAGCGCCGGAGGAGGTCGAGCTCGGGGTTATTCTCCGAATCGAGGAAGCCATCCAGGGCGTTGACGGGATCAAGGAAATCACTTCAACCGCCCAGGAGGGTTACGGGCAGGTGGTCATCGAGGCCCGCAAGGGAGCTGACGTCAGCAAGTTGAAGGATGACATCAAGGCCCGCGTCGATGCGATCATCAGTTTTCCCGTCGAGACGGAACGTCCGATTGTAGAGGAATTGCTGATACAACGGGACGTCATCTGGATAGCGGTTTACGGCGAGGCCTCGGAAAAGTCCCTCAAGGAGGTTGCCGAACGGGTACGCGACGAGGTAACCCAACTGCAGGGGGTCTCACAGGCATTCGTCCAGGGCATCCGTTCCTATGAGATTTCGATTGAGGTTTCCGAATTCAACCTGCGCAAATTCAACCTCACCTTCGACGAGGTTGTATCCGCCGTGCAGCGCAACAGCATCGATGTGCCTGGCGGCTCCATACGGAGCGAAGGGGGTGAGATCCTCCTCCGGACCAAGGAGCAGGCATGGACGCAAAACGAGTTTGAGGACATTATCGTCAAGTCCTCCCTCGACGGGACACGGGTGCTGCTGAAGGATGTGGCCACGGTTGTGGACGGGTTCGTCGACGACCCGGTGGTAACCACATTCAACGGGAAACCCGCGGCGCTGGTCCTTGTCCGCGAAGTGGGTCAGGAAAGCCCCTTGCACATCTCCAAGATGGTCAATGCCTACGTGGAGGAAGCCGGGGCCACCTGGATCCCCGAGGGCATCGCCATCGATACCTGGGGGGACTTCTCGATCTACCTCAAGGGGCGCCTCAACATGCTGATCGAGAACGGTTCGGTCGGCTTTGTCCTCGTCCTTCTTTCATTGTCCCTCTTCCTGCGCCCGTCCCTGGCCTTCTTTGTCGCAATCGGAATTCCGGTGAGCTTCCTGGGCACCTTCATGGTCGGCCCCTTTGTCGGCATCTCGATCAACCTGATCAGCCTGTTCGCCTTCATCCTGGTCCTCGGGATCGTTGTCGACGACGCCATTGTCGTCGGGGAAAGCGTCTTCTCGGAATTCCAGAAAGTGGGACCCGGGGTGGAATCCGCCATCCGGGGGACACATGCCGTCTCGACACCGGTGACCTACGCGGTCCTGACCACGATGGTGGCTTTCCTGCCCGTCTTCCTGCTCCCCGGTCAGCTGGGCAAGTTCTTTGCCATGATTCCCATCGTGGTCATCCCCACCCTTCTTTTCTCCCTCGTCCAGAGCAAGCTGGTCCTTCCCTACCACCTTTCCCTCTGCAAGGTCGGGCAGAAAACAAACCGCGAAAAACTCAATCCGCTGTCGCGGTTCCAACGCTACGTGGCGGACAGCCTGGAGCGTTTTGTGGCCACCGTCTACCGCCCGGTACTGGCATGGTCCCTGGAATGGCGCTACCTGACCATATCCTCCTTTATTGGCTTTGCCATCATTATGGGCGGGCTCATTGGAGCGGGCTGGGTCAAGTTCTCCCCTTTCCCTAACGTGCCCAGTGACTTTATCCAGGTTTTCGTCAAGATGCCCGAGGGAACTCCGGTGGAACAAACCAGCGACGTACTGCGCCACATTGGACGCTGCCTTGACGAAATCATCGAGGAGGACCAGCTGGCCGGCCTGCCCAACCCGGTCAAGCACCAGTCCGAGTTCATTGGCTTTGGACAGGGAATTGAAGGGTCCAATGTCGGGTTTAGCTTTGTCGAGCTGACCAAGTCGGAATTGCGTGATTCATCGGCAGACGACGTTTCCAAACGCTGGAGGGAAAAGATTGGGGATATTCCCGGCATCCGCCAATTGACCATCAATGCCTCCGCTGGCCCACCGACCGGGCTGCCCGTCGACATCCGCCTAACCGGACCTGATTTTGAACAGCTCCGGGCAGCCACCCGGGAAATCCGGGAACGGCTGGCGGAATTCCCCGGCCTCTTTGATATCCGGGACACCTTTTCGGAAGGCAAGCGGGAGATCAAGCTGCGCCTGAAACCATCCGCAGAGCCGCTCGGGCTGCGGGTTGATGACCTGGCCCGCCAGGTCCGGGCCGCCTTCTACGGGGCGGAAGCCCAACGCATCCAGCGCGGCCGGGACGACGTCCGCGTCATGGTCCGCTATCCCTACAACGAACGGACCTCCCTGACCTATCTGGAAAACATGCGCATCCGCTTGCCTGGCGGAGTGGAAATTCCCATTGACGAGGTGGCCGAACTGGAAATCGGCGAAGGCTTCCCCACCATCACCCGCATTGACCGGCAACGCGTCATCAACGTACAGGCGGATGCGGACAAGGAGGTAGCCGACTTCACAGCCATCAACAAGGCCCTTTACGGGACGGGCGGTAAGTCCGAAAGCCTGCTGGAGGAAATCCAGGAAAAGTACCCGGGAGTCCGTCTGGTCAAGGGAGGAGAAGCCAAGGACTGGGAAGAGACACAGGCCTCCCTGTTTGGCGGGATCATCCTCGTGATATTCGTTATTTATGCCCTTCTGGCGATTCCCTTCAAAAGTTATCTGCAGCCAATGATTGTCATGGCGGTGATTCCATTCGGTCTCGCCGGGGCAGTCCTCGGACACCTGATAACGTTCCAGACCCTGAGCCTTCTCTCGATGCTGGGCATCATCGCTTTGACCGGGGTAGTCGTGAACGATTCCCTCGTCCTCGTGGACTACATCAATAAACGGCGCATCCACGGCCTTCCCCTGCGGGATGCTGTCCGAGAGGCGGGTGTTGTCCGTTTCCGTCCCATTATCCTGACCTCCCTAACCACCTTCATGGGATTGGTGCCAATCCTTCTCGAACGCAGCCTGCAGGCTCAGTTCCTTATCCCGATGGCAACCTCGCTGGGCTTCGGGGTACTCTTCGCCACCTTCATCACCCTCCTGCTTGTTCCCTCCGTTTACATAGCCCTGGAGGACCTGAAGTCAGGGACGATGAGGGTAATTCGCTTCCTATTCAAATTCAGCCAGTAGCGACTGGCGCTCGGTTTCAGGAACCGGCATGTAATTAACGCTCCGGAGCGCGGCCGTAACCTCGGGAGAATAAATCGCTCTGACCAATTTGCCGAGGTCCTCTTCGGAAAGGGAGTCCTGCACAGTGAGGTAAAAGGGGAGGCGCAACGGATAATCCCCGAAAAGGACGTTGTCCTCGCTCGGCGTGTAGGCCTGGCCCGACTCGTCCCCTTTCACGCCCAGAAAGCGGATGGATGGAGTCAGGGGAATGGCCGGGACAGCCACCAAGGCTGAGGGATTCTCAATGATCAGGGCCTGCAGCTCCTCGGTATCGTTGACCGTATAGCGAACGGAATCCTTCAGGGGACTTCCCTGCAGGACAACCGCATTGAAAATCTCCAAGGTGATGGCGCTTTTGGACCGAACGGCCCAGAGGGAAATCTTGCGGTCCCGCCATTCCAATGCGGCAGTCAGGTCCGACCAGTTGTTCAAAACACCGTCCTGCTCAAAAATACTCGTCAACTGGCCATAAGTCAGCTCGGTGACCGGATTTGTGGTATGAACTGCCAAGGCAACAATCTGGAAACCGAACGGGAAGGTCCGCCCACCGGGACTGCTGTCGCTTCCTGGGACCGCAAGGATGGCGGCATCCGCAGTCCCTTCCTGCAATTCCTGCATGGCCAGAAGGGATCCACCAAACGCCAATTCCGCATCCAGACCGGCTGCATTCAATTGTTCCTGCAAAGCCGCCTGAATAGCCGGCCCCAGCAAATCGGAGCCGGTAAGGGTCATTGAGGATAGCGGAAGAACCGGGAGAACAAGGGCCAGAAGGAGTGGACAGAGGTTGCGAATATGGAGTCTCATTGGCTTGTTTATTGAATAACGGGTTGGAAGAAGCAAGTCAAAGGAGGTCCCAATGCTGAACCGAAGGAGCCGGAAACTCCCCTTCAGCACCGGGGAAATTCAATCTCACCGGGCAATTCAACCAGCTTCGTCCGGCTTTTTTGTCCTCTTACAATGCGAACCTCGCGTGCCCGGCAGCCTGCTGCCTTGGCCAGCGTTTCGCACAGGGCGGCATTGGCTCGCCCGTCCTCAGGAATGGCCCGGACTTTGACTTTGAGGACGTCATCCTGCAGGCCAACCACTTCATCCCTCCCCGCATTGGGAATGACACGCACCTGCAAACGGGTGGTCATGCATCAGAGGGTGGTATTGGGATAGCTGCCAAGCCACTTCAGGATCGGGCACAACTTTTCCAGCTCCGCAAGCGCTTCACTGACATGCGGCTCCTCCCGGTGACCCACGATATCAACATAGAAATAATAATCCCATGGTCGCCGCCGGCTTGGCCGCGACTCGATCTTGGAAAGATTGATACCCCGCTGGCCGAAGACATCAAGTGCCTTGAGCAAGCTGCCCGGTTCGTCGTGGAGGAGGAAAACAAGGCTGGTCTTGTCCTTCCCCTCGCCAAGAAGCGGCGTCGGGGACTTTCCGATAACCAGGAACCGGGTCACGTTATCGGTCTTGTCCATGATGTTTTCCTCGACGATCGGGACATCGTAGAGCTCCGCCGCCACACTGCTGGCGATGGCCGCGGCTTCGGGATGCTTGGCGGCATGCTCAACAGAGGCAGCGGTGCTTGCCGAGTCAACCAGATCCACGCCGGGAAGCATCCGGGCCAGCCACTCGCGGCATTGGCCAAGGGCATTGTCCTTCGAATGGACGCTCTTGATCTTGTCCAGTGAGGAACGCGATATGAGGCAATGGGCAATGTAGAGATAAATCTGGGCGACAATAGTGAGTTCGGACTCCACCAGCATGTCGAGTGTGCTGATAACGGTTCCCTGGGTGGAGTTCTCCACCGGGACAACCCCGTATTCGGCATCTCCCCGCCGGACGGCTGTGAAGACATCCGGTACGGATGGCATCGACTGGTAATTGATGCTTGAACCGAAGTTTTTCAAGGCAGCCTGGTGGGTGTAGGTCGCTTCCGGGCCCAGGTAGGCAACCTTGATGGGCTTTTCCAAGGCAATGGCAGCTGATATGATCTCCCGGTAGATATGACGGACCGCCTTGTCCGGCAATGGACCTTTGTTGCTGGCGGTCAACTTGCCAAAGACCTGCTCCTCGCGGCTGGGGACATAAACCTCCATGCCTCGCTCGAGCTTGTAGTGCCCGACTTTCTGGGCCAGCTGGACACGGCGGTTCAGCCGCTCCAGCAACTCCTGGTCGATAGCATCGATTTCCTTTCTTAAAGCATCCAAGTCCATGGCTTCCCTCAACTTTCCTGGCTGACTGTCTCGGTTTCCGGTTCCTGCCCGAGTTCCTCCGCCAAATCAGGTTCCTCGGCCAATCCGACATCCTTGTCTGAAATCTCCTCCTCGGGCATGGTTGCCGTCCGGATCCATTCCGTGATCTGGTTTGGCGAAAGGACATCACTGGCCGGCAGTTCCTCAAGGCTCTTGATCCCGCAATACTCCAGAAAGGTATCATGGGTCCCGTACTGAAGCGGGCGACCCGGCAGCTCGGCCCGGCCAACAACATAGACCAGCTCCCTTTCCAGCAGCTTGTTGAGGGCACTGTCGGCAGAAACACCACGAATGGCCTCGATCTCGGCCCGGGTCACCGGCTGGCGGTAGGCCACGATGGCCAGCGTCTCCATGGCCGCCGGACTGAGTCGCTGAGGCCGCGGTTCATCACGGAGTAGCCGCACCCAGTCGGCATAGCGCGGAGCCACGGCCAGACGGTAGCCATTCGGGCCCTCCTTAAGCCGGTAAATCGACTCGGGATCTTCAAGCTCTTCGGAAATAACTGCCATCGCGTCGCGAATTTGCGCCGAGGTCAGCAGCGAGGGAACCTGTTCCAGCAAATCCCGCATAATCCCCTGTCCGTCTTCATCGGCACTTCCGTTCTCCGCTTCCTCGTCTTCCTGTTCGGCCAGCAACTGTTCCACCTGGTCATGATAGCGGGTAATGACCGCCTGTACATCCTTGATGGAGAGCGGTTCGTTGGTCGAGTGTAGCAACGCCAGAAGCGTCTTCTTGAGATCAAATTCCATAATGCTGAAAAGCGATGGTCGTCATTCAATGCCCGCTGGTTCGCAATGCAATGCTTTCTTTAGACCTACGACCCTAACTAAAAGAATTGCCATTTACCGGGGTCCCATTTCTCTGGCCACTTCACACGATTAATACCCATGAGCGACAAAGACAAACGCACTTATTCGGCCCCGGTTGTCGATGGCTATGATAGGGCTCCCAGCCGGGGCATGCTTCGCGCCGTCGGCTTTGAGGACGAGGATTTCCAAAAACCCCAGGTTGGCATTGCCTCCACCTGGAGCGACCTCACCCCCTGCAATGTCCATATCGACGAGTTGACGGACCATGCGGCCAAGGGAGCTGCTGAGGCAGGTGGCAAGCCGGTCCGCTTCGGGACCATCACCGTTTCGGACGGAATCAGTATGGGGACCAAGGGCATGCGCTACAGTCTTGTTTCCCGCGAGGTTATTGCTGACAGCGTCGAAACGGTCACTGGGGCCGAAGGCTTTGACGGACTGGTCGCCATCGGGGGCTGTGACAAGAACATGCCGGGCTGCATGATTGCCATTGCCCGTCTCAACAGGCCGGCGGTCTTTGTCTACGGTGGGACCATCCTGCCGGGCATCCACCGCGACAAGCCGGTGGATATTGTCTCCATTTTTGAGGCGGTCGGCAAGCGGGCCCAGGGCTTGATTGACGACGAGGAACTGAGCGAGGTGGAAAAGTGTGCCATCCCTGGTCCGGGTTCCTGCGGCGGGATGTACACCGCCAACACCATGGCCAGCGCCATCGAGGCCATGGGGATGAGCTTGCCCAATTCCAGTGCCCAGTTGGCCATCTCCAATGACAAGCGGCTGGATTGTGGAAATGCCGGCAAGGCGGTCATGAAGATGCTCGAACTGGGCATTACCCCAGAGCAGATCATGACCCGCAAGGCCTTTGAAAATGCAATCACCGTGGTCATTGCCCTGGGAGGCTCGACGAATGCCGTCCTCCACCTGCTGGCCATCGCCCATGCCTCGGGAATCGAACTTTCCCTCGATGATTTCTCGGAAATCGGAAAACGGGTACCGGTGCTTTGCGACCTGAAGCCGTCCGGAAAGTTCAACATGAGCCACTTCAGCCGCATTGGAGGGGTCACTCCCCTGCTAAAGATGTTGCTGGATGAGGGCTTGCTGCACGGGGATTGCCTGACCGTAACGGGCAAGACAATGGCCGAAAACCTTGAGGGAGTGGAGAACTACCCGGAGGACCAGGAAATTGTCATGCCATTCGACAAGCCGATCAAGGAGGACAGCCACCTGCGCATCCTCTATGGAAACCTCGCTCCCACGGGTGCCGTGGCCAAAATCTCCGGAAAGGAAGGCCTTACCTTCAAGGGAACCGCTATTGTCTTTGATTCCGAGGAGAGCGCCCAGAAGGGCATCCTCGACAAGACGGTCCAGGCCGGGCATGTCGTTGTCATCCGCAACGAGGGACCGGTTGGCGGTCCCGGCATGCGGGAAATGCTCGGCCCAACAGGGGCCATCATGGGTCGCGGCCTCGGGAAGGAAGTGGCCCTGATCACGGATGGTCGTTTCTCCGGTGGCAGCCATGGTTTTGTCATTGGCCACATTACCCCGGAAGCAGCTGTCGGTGGGCCGATTGGTGTCCTCCAGGATGGCGATGAAATCACCATCGATGCCGAGACCAATGAAATCAACGTGGTCCTGCCCGAGGGCGAACTCGAGGCGCGCCTAAAGGCCTACGAGGCCCCCGGTTGTCCCGAGAAGCGGGGTGTTCTGGCCAAATACGCGGCAACCGTCGCCTCGGCCTCGGAAGGTGCCGTTACCGACAAATACTTAAAGTAACCGATTCAATCCATGTCCTGGAATTCATTCACCGAAAACGTCTACATTAACGCCGGGCTCGACTTCACCCTCGACTACTCGCTGATGGGTGCCGACGCATCCTTCTTCGAGAAAATGGAACCGCGGATGCAAGCGGCCTTCTCTGCCATGCAGGAACTGGAAGGCGGAGCCATCGCCAATCCGGACGAAGGCCGCATGGTCGGCCATTACTGGCTGCGCAACCCCGGACTGGCGCCGGAACCTGCCCTCGCTGAGTCAATTGAGGCCAACGTGGCCGCCATCGAGGCCTTTGCGGCACAGATTCATCGCGGTGAAATCACGGGTGCCGGCGGCGCTTTCGAGCACTTGCTGGTTATCGGTATCGGCGGTTCCGCCCTCGGACCCCAGTTCGTTGCCCAGGCATTGGGCCAGCCCGGTGAAGACCGGCTCCAGTTACACTTTTTCGATAACACCGACCCTGACGGCCTTGACCTTGCCCTGGCCAACCTCCGGGGCCAGCTGGACAAGACGCTCGCCGTCGTCATTTCCAAATCCGGAGGCACCCCGGAAACCCGCAATGGCATGCTCGAGGCCATGCAGGCCTATCTCGCCGAAGGGATTGAGTTCGCCAGCCAGGCAGTGGCTATAACCGGTGATGGCAGCAATCTCGACAAGGTAGCCAGCGAGGATGGCTGGCTCGCGCGCTTCCCGATGTGGGACTGGGTTGGCGGCCGCACCTCCGAGCTGGCCGGTGTCGGCCTTTTCCCGGCAGCCCTCCAGGGGCTCGACATCCGCGGCATGCTCAAAGGCGCTGCGGACATGGATGCCCTCACCCGGATCCCGGTCACCCGGGAGAATCCGGCTGCCCTGCTGGCCCTTCTCTGGTTCCATGCCACCAACGGCAAGGGGGAAAAGGACATGGTCATCCTGCCCTACAAGGACCGCCTGATGCTCTTCTCCAAATACCTCCAGCAACTTATCATGGAGTCGCTGGGCAAGGAAAAGGACCTCGATGGCAATGTCGTCTATCAGGGCATTGCCGTCTACGGCAACAAGGGCTCCACCGACCAGCATGCCTATGTCCAGCAGCTTCGAGAAGGCGTGAATAATTTCTTCGCCACCTTCATTGAAGTTAAAAAAGACCGCGAGGGCGCTTCCATAGAGGTCGAGGATGGCATTACCTCTGGCGACTACCTCCACGCCTTTCTCCTCGGCACCCGTTCGGCCCTCGCCGAGATGGACCGCGCCTCCCTGACCCTCACCATTGATGAGGTCAATGCCCGGACCGTTGGCATGCTCATCGCCCTCTATGAGCGGGCAGTTGGGTTTTATGCCTCCCTGGTCAACATCAACGCCTACCACCAGCCGGGCGTGGAGGCCGGGAAAAAGGCCGCTGCGAGTTTTCTCAAGCTGCAGCAACGCCTCATCGCCCACCTTGAAGCCAACCGCGGCTCCTTCCAGTCTGTTCCGGAAATCGCCGCCGCCCTCAATGCCGCCGACGAGGCCGTGACCATTTACAAGCTGCTCGAGCATGCGCTCCTCAATCCCTCCAAGGGCATCCAGAAAAAGCTAAGCGAAAAACCGTTTGACTCGACTTACGGGGTTGTTTAAAAACAGCCCTCATGTGTGAAACGAGGAAGACGAGAAAGAGCCTTTCAACTGCCCTTCTGGCGGTGATGCTTTTACTGGCGCTGTCCATTCTTGGATGGCGGGAGTGGGATCACCGGAAAGAGACTGCGCATCAGGAGGGAATTGAAGCCCAGTTAAGGGCAACCCATCTCCAGGTAGAGGCGGATGTTCTGGAGTACCGGACCTTGGCGGAAACCCGCAAGGCCACCATTGAGGACCAGAGGGTGGCCCTGCAGTCACTGGAGGACCGCTGCGAAAACCTTCAGGCGCAAAGGGACCACCTGAAGGCTGAATCCGATCGGCTGGCCGGCCATGTGCATGCCATGCGTTCCACTATCGGCGACTTGGAGTCACAACTGGAAGAGAACCGGACGGAATTGCTGGCTGCACAAGCCCAACCCCGGGAACTGGCCGGCCTACTCCAAGCCAGCAAGGCCCGCAATGCTGCCCTGGAGGCCCGTCTGGACCAGCACGCGGAACACAGCCAGACCACCCCGGCCGCTTTCGAAGTAGCAGGACTATCGTCCGACAAGACGGTTTTCTCCCTCTCCGGGGATTTTTCCGAAGACACCGAACTGCCCACCCCGGTTCATATTTGCGGGACGGATGGGATTTATCTGGATGGCTGGATTCACCGGCGCGAGGAAGCGTTCCTGATAGGTCACGTCAAACGCTGGCAAAGAGGAACATCCACACTTGTCAAAGGACAAAAAGTCTTCATCTTACCAAGGAAACGTTATGAAGCGGTCCCGAATTAAGCTATTTGTCCTATTGTTTGCCATTGGCAGCCTGTTCACCTTCAGCGGATGCCGGAGTCTCATGGAAGAGGATCCGAATGACGCGCAGATACCCTGGGCCACACCAGCCGACTGGGAAGGACAGGTCCCTGGAATGCCCAGCCCGGGAGGTTTCTAGACGGAAAGGCCCTGATGGCATCTGGAAGCAAGCCGGAGGCCGGACTCTATCTCATTGCCACGCCCATCGGCAATCTGGGAGACATAACCCAGCGAGCACGTGAATTGCTGGCCTCGGTAGACCGCCTCTACGCCGAGGATACGCGGCACTCGAGAAAGTTACTCAACCATCTGGAAATCGACCGGCCCCTTGCTCCCTGCCATGAGCACAATGAAACAGCCGTGGCCGCGGAGGTCATCCGCTTCATCGAGGACGGGGAAAGCTGCGGCCTGATCAGTGATGCGGGCTCACCCGGAATCAGCGATCCGGGATTCCGGCTCGTCCGTGCCTGCCGCAAGGCGGGATTGCCGGTCTATCCGATTCCCGGTGCCAGTGCTGTCATCGCGGCCCTCTCGGTCTCCGGACTGCCGACCGACAGCTTCCGCTTTTGCGGGTTTTTGGCTCCCAAGCGGGCAGCCCGTCTGCGTCACTTCGAGGAAGTCAAGGAAGTCGAGGAAACGCTGGTCTACTTCGAATCCACCCACCGCATCGGCAAGTTCATGGAAGATGCGGAGGCAGTCTTCGGCCCCGACCGGGCAGCCTGCCTGGCACGGGAACTGACTAAAAAGCATGAAACGGTGCTCACGGGGTCCATCGATGACATTCGCCAGCGTCTGGCCATGGGATCATCCAAGGGAGAATTTGTCGTCATGGTGGCCAAGCAAGGGTTCGAATTATGAATCCGCGGGTGGCCGTCATTGATGTAGGTAGTAATTCCATCAAGGCCCTGGTGGCTGAAAGGCACGAAGGTGAATTCGGGATTGCAGCTGTATACGAGGAAGCCCTCGAAGTCCGCATCAGCCAGGGAATCGGCGGCGAACCGCCGATGCTGCAGGCCAGCCGCATAGAGGCTGGCGTCGGGGCGGTGACCAGGCTTTGGCAGACCTGCCAAAGCCACGGGCCGCTCAAGAAAGCGCAAATTGTGGCCACCAGCGCGGTGCGCTCGGCCGCCAATGGCCATCTCTTCATGGAGTCGGTTGAGGCGGCAACGGGACTGGTGCCGGTCACCTTGACCGGGGCCGAGGAGGCGGACGGGATTGCCAACGGAGTCCGTACGGATCCAAATATTGAAGACCACCTGGATGACTTCACGGTGTTCGATCTTGGAGGCGGCAGCCTTGAGTTAATCCGCTTCGAGCATCATGGGGTTACCGACCGGACCAGCCTGCCGCTGGGCTCGGTCCGCCTGACGGAACAGTTCATCAGCAATCCCGGGAAACCCATTCCAAGGCATGAGGCGGAGGCCCTTTCCAGCCATGTCCGCGAACACATTATCGCCACGGATGTGCCCATCCGCGCGCCCCTTGTTGGATGCAGTGGCGGTCTCGCCGCCCTGCGGCAGGGTTTCGAAAAAAATACGGACTCGCAAAGCACCGGTAATGGTTCCCGTTTCAGCCGGAAGCAAATCCAGAAACTGATGCAGTCCGTCCTGTCACAGGACCTGGAGCAGCGGATTCAGCTCTCTGGCCTGCCCCCGCACCGGGCGGACATCTTTCCGGCAGCCTTGCTGACCTTTATGGTCATCATGGATCTGGGACAAGCTGACGGTCTCACCCACTCCTACCACAATTTGCGCTATGGACTGGCCTGGTCCCTCTTGAAAGAACTTGAACCGGATTGAGTTACTGTTCCAGGTTCCAGCGGTAGAAGGCACGGCCCATCAGGAAAAGGCTGATGAGCATGTTGGCCACCTTCATCAGCAATCCCCCGAGGACCTGGTCCGACATGGGATCAAGAAAACTGATCCGGGGAGCGAGATCGTAAGTCGGGTAAAGGACCTCCGTGGAGAACGTCAGGATGCCAAAAAGCGGTATCTGGACCACCATGAGAAGGAAAATATAGAGAATCTGAACGCCCCAGTTGATGTTCGGGATCTTATCCGACTTACCGAGGATGGGCCAGAAGGCCATTACCGATGAACCGTACATCGTCAGATGCTCCACCATGTGCAGAACCTTGTCATGCAGGGCCGCTTCGTAAAGCCCCGGAAAGTGCCAGACACAAAAGGTGAAGGTGAAGGTAAAGCCGGCTACCAGCGGATGGACAAGGAAGCGGAAAACCTTTTCCAGCAAGGCCGACTTCGCCAGCAGGCTGTCGACCAGCCAGCCGGGAATGGCAATGATGGTCAGCACGGCCGTGATATACATGAGGATATTGTGCTGGACCATGTGGGCGCTGAAAAGGAAGCCCTCCCCCATCGCATCAATGGGCGACCCGACCGCGATGTAGAAAGAGACAACCGCCGCAATGAACCAGAAGGTTTCCTTCCGGGGGAAGACGGCTTTCGGATCGAGGGAATTCCGTAGTGGTCCGGTCAGGACAAGATAAGCCCACGTCACCAGAAGGATACCCACCAGCAGGGCCGGTTCAGTATGCCAATGATTCCACTGTACCATGGAGCAACAATCCCAATCCCAATCTCAGTCTCAATCTCAATCATCAAACCATTAAACAAGGATTGAGACTGAGATTGGGATTGGGATTGGGAAAATTCTAAAAAACAGGGGCGCCGTTCGGGTCCGTCTCGAAGAGAAACAGCAAGGCGGTTACCGTCCCGGTGGCAATCAGCAAGCCGATCATGAAGAGGACGGTACAGAGCATGCGATCCCAGCGCAGGTGCATGAACCACCAGATGACTGCCAGGAACTTGGCCAGGGACAGGACAGCCAAGGCGGAAAAGACAATGACCGGATGGATCGGAATATAGACGATGACAATCTCAACAGCCGTAATCAGGATCAAGGCCATGGCCACGTTGAAGAAGGTAAAGTACTTCTTGTGCTCCTCGAGAATGTGAAAGTGAAAGCCGTGATGGGATTCTTCAGAACTCATTGTAGGAAAAAATTGGTGGTGACTTAGAGGTATTCGACGAGATAGACGGCGGTAAAAATGACAATCCAGACAATATCCACGAAGTGCCAGTAAAGTCCAGCGGTCTCGATGTCCAGTGAATGGACCCAGTTGAATTTCTTGGTAAAGGAGAAGATCAGCCAGCTGGCCAGCCACAGCACCCCGAGCGCGACGTGAACCCCGTGGGTTCCTGTCAGGACATAAAAGGTCGAACCGAATACACTGCTGCTCAAGGTCAGCTCCTTATGATGGACAAAGTGGGAAAACTCATAGACCTGACCCCCGAGGAAGATTAATCCGAAGACAATCGTCCCGAAGAGGAACCAGCGCATGCTCTTGATGTTCTTCTTGTGGGCCGAGGAAACGGTCAGGGCCATCAGGAAGGAACTCATCAGCAGGATAAAGGAGCTGAAGCCGGTCAGCTCGATACTGAAGATATCCGTGGGATCAACGACCGTGGGATAAATCTTCCGGTAGATGAGGTGGGTACTGATCAAGGTTCCGAAGAACATGCAGTCGGAAGCAAGAAAGGCCCACATGGCCATCTTCTTGTGCTCCACTCCAGTATTGGTCTTCTTCAGCTCCTCAAGGGGATCCGCGTGTGCTGCAGCGTCTGACATATCAAAATCCTGATTTAATTCTTAATCTTAATCTTAGCCTTAATCTTAATCCCGGCCATTCCTAGTGGCCACTACCCTCTTCCGGCTCAACCGCTCCAACGAGTTCTTCCGGATCCGGATGCAAGTGATAACCGCCCGGTCCTTCAAGGGCCCACATGTAGATACCGAACAAAGTCACGACCAGGCCGGGTACCAGCATATGGAAAAGGGAGATGTCACTCTGGCCGAGGAAGGGCAAAAGGCGCTCCATGGGCTGGCCGTGGAAAATGACACCCATGCCGGCAATGAACAAACCGATGGAAACCACCAGTGGCCACCATGACTGGTCCGGCATGTGAATGCCGTGTGCTCCGGGAGCAATCTTGCCCATTTTCTTTTCATCGGGCCCATACTTGTTTTCCCAGACCTGGTCGCGGGCATTGATGACCGGCGTGAAGCCGAAGTTGTACTCCTTCGGCGGGCTGCTGGTTTCCCATTCAAGGGTCCGTGCATCCCACGGATTTTCACCGGACGGCTTGCCCTTGAAGCAACTGTAGATGACCTGCAGGACAACCGCGGCAATCCCCAAGCCAAGGATCAAGGCACCTATCGTTGACCAGAAATTGGCATCATTCCAGCCCATCTCTGCCTTGTAGGTATGGGTCCGGCGGGGCATCCCGGACATGCCGAGAATATGCATGGGGAAGAAGGCCAGATTGAAGCCGATGAAAATGGTGTAGAAGAAGACCTTGCCCACATTGTCGTTCATCAGCTTGCCGGTCACCTTGGGGAACCAGAAATAGATCCCGCACAGGAGGGCAAAGATGGAACCGCCAATCAGCACGTAGTGGAAGTGGGCGATGACGAAATAGGAATCCTGCTGCTGGGCGTCGACCGGGGGTGAGCTGTGCATGATCCCGGTGAACCCACCGAGCATGAACATCCAAATGAAGCCGAGGGCAAAAAGCATCGGCGTGGTGAACCGGATCTGGCCGCCCCAGAGGGTGCCAATCCAGTTGAAAATCTTCACCCCGGTCGGGATGGAAATGAGCATCGTCAGGAAGGCAAAGGCGGAAGTCGCAACAATCCCCAAGCCGGTCGTGAACATGTGGTGGCTCCAGACGGCAAAGCCGAGGAAACCGATGACCGCACCTGAGAAGACAACGAGTGGATATCCAAAGAGCGGTTTGCGGGAAAAGACCGGAAGCACCTCCGAAATAATGCCCATTGCCGGGAGAATAAGGATGTACACCTCCGGGTGACCGAAGATCCAGAACAGGTGCTGCCAGAGGATGGGCTTGCCACCCCCGGGAACATCGAAGAAGTGGGTCCCGAAGTGGCGGTCAAACATCAGCTCGGCCAGCGCGATGGTAATCGGGGGGAAGGCCAGGATGATGAGGAAGGAGGTCACCAGGGTCATCCAGGTAAACACCGGCAGGCGCATCATGCTCAACCCGGGGGCCCGCATGTTGAGAATGGTGGTGATGAAATTAAAGGAACCGGCCAACGAGGCGATACCGAGTATCTGCAGACCGATAATCCAGAAGTCCGTCCCGATGTCGGGATCAAACTGGCGGGCCGTGAGGGGCGCATAGCCAAACCAGCCAATGTCCGGGGCTGCCTGGAAAAACCAGCTCAAATTGACAATGATTCCGCCGGCCAGAAAGCACCACAAGCCCAGGGCATTGAGTCGCGGAAAGGCCACATCCCGGGCCCCCACCTGCAATGGCATGATGAAGTTGAAGAAGGCAGCGCTCAGCGGCATGACAGCGAGGAAGACCATTGTCGTCCCGTGCATGGTAAACATCTGGTTGTAGGTCTGGGCGGAGATGAGATTATTCTCCGGGGTCATCAACTGCAGGCGGATGATAAGGGCCTCCACCCCGCCAACGAGCAGGAAGAAGAGCGCGCCGATGGCATAGGCAATGCCGATTTTCTTGTGGTCAACCGTGGTCAGGAAGCCGACCAGTCCGGTTTTCTTCAGCGGACGTTTCCACGTTCCATAAGTGACTTGTTCCGTAGACATAGAAAGTTCCTCGCTTTATTTGAGGGTGTAGAGGTAAGCGGCAATTGCTTCCGCCTGGGCCTCGGTCAGGTTGGCATCCATGAGGCCTTCCATCTGGGGCGGGCCGAGGGGATCAATCGGATCGGGAAATCCTTCCCACATGAAGTTACCGGGCTTCACCTTGTCCGGATGCAGGATCCAGTGGACCAGGTTTTCCGATTCATTTTCCAGCCATCCGGCAGCGATGCTGGTGCGGCTACCGAAGTGGGCCAGGTTGGGGCCCATGGTCTGGACCTTTGAATCGACGCTGTGGCAACGGGCACAGTTCTCGATGAAGAGTTCGGCGCCGGTCAGGACCAGCTCTTCGTCTGCCCCCCCGCTATTCACCGGCGTGTAATCACCAAGGCTGGCATCGGTCACAGTGGCCGTTTGCTGCTGTTCCAGCCAGGCCGTAAACTCATCCTCGCTCAGTGCCTTGGCCCGGAAAAGCATGTAGGCATGCGAATCACCACAATACTCGGCGCACTGGCCCCAGAAGTAGCCCGGTTCATCGGCTTGGATCCACATCTTGTTCTCCTGTCCCGGCATCAGGTCAGTCTTGCCAGCCAGCTTGGGAAGCCAGAAGCTGTGAATGACGTCGTTGGCCTTGAGGTTCAGCTTGACCACCTTTCCGGCCGGGAAGACGAGCTCATTGGCCGTATGAAACCCGTACTCCGGGTATTCAAAGCCCCACCACCACTGGTAGCCGGTTACATTCACTTCGAGGACTTCCTCCCCTTCCATGACTGGCGGGCGCTCCTTGAGAAGGATGCCACCGAATGTCGGGATGGCAATCACCACCAGGAGAGCGGCCGAACCGACGACAAGCCCCATTTCCACCAAGGGGTGCCCGTGGGATTGCGGCGGAACATAATTGGGGTCGTCGCCCTTGCGCATCCGGAACTTCCAGATGGCGAAGGCCAAGGCACCACCAACCGTCACAAACAGGAAAAGCGTGACCCAGAGGGTGACGTAGAAAATGTTGACCTGATTGAGCGCCAGGGGACCTTGCGGATCAAGGGTTGATTGTTGACCGGTGGCGTTGAAGAGCGCGGTCTCCCCACCCGAGTTGAGGCACTGCGGAACCGAAATCGCAGTCAGGGCGAGAAGGATACCAATCCAGATATATGCAATCCACTTCATGTTAAAGGATCTTGGGAATTAGATGAAAAATCGATCCGCCACCAATGCGCCGAGGTAGACGGGTAAATAAATGAGGGTGGCAATGAACAGCTTGCGGGCATGCAGGCGCTGACTGGGATCGCGCACAAAGCGAATGGCCGGCATCAGGTGGGCATAGCCGAGGATGAGGGCGGTGCTGAGCAGCAACCAGCCGAGCTGGGTCTCCCGCAACGGTATCAGGGAAAGGACGATCAACAGAACTGTCCAGGCGAGGGCCTTCATGGCAACGCGACGACCCTTGCGGTCTGAAACGGAAAGCATCTTGAAACCACCGCGCTCATAATCGTTGCGACACATCCAGGAAATGGCCATGAAGTGCGGTATCTGCCAGGCGAAGAGAATGGCAAAAAGGACCCAGCCCATGGTACTGAACCCGGCACCGGCGGCAACCCAGCCAATCAGCGGCGGCAGCGCTCCCGGAATGGCTCCGATTTCCGTGGCAAGGGGTGTCACCCGCTTCAGGGGCGTGTAGGCGAGAATGTAGAGAAGAACGGTCGCCGCAGTGAGCAAGGCCGCCGGCAGGTTGACGTTGTAAGCAAGTAACCCGACACCGAGAATGGAAAGGGCGATGCCAAAGAGAAGGCCTTCCAGTGGGGCGATGCGCCCGGCGGCGATGGGACGGTCAGCCGTGCGGTCCATGCGGGCATCGGCCTCGCGCTCCCACCACTGGTTGAGAACCCCGCAACCGAAGGCGGCCAGGGTTGTCCCCGCGCAGAGACTGAAGAAAACCGTCAGGTCCAGTTTGGGCCCGGCGGCAAAATAGCCGAGGACGGCAGTAGCAACGGACATCAGGCTGAGACGCGGCTTGGTCAATTCCCACCAGTCGCTGAAGCTGGCTTCACTGGTGGCAGGGGCAAATTCCCTGATGGCTTTGGTACGTGTGAAATTACCCATGACTGAAAGATCTTTTCTCGAGGTTGGGTTTGAAGAAGCTGAAAGTGATGGCCCAGCCAAGGCTGAGGAAAATGGCCCCGTTGAGAACGTGAAGGGTTGTCTGGACGGGAGCCCGGGCCGACCAGATGATACCGGCCCCAAGGGCGATTTGAATGTTCACTACCACAAAGGTGGCCACGGCCAGTTTCTTGACGGTGATGCTGGTCACCGGGCTGTGGACGAGAAAGATGACCCAGGCAGTGACAAGGAAGAAGATGACCAGGGCCATGCCCCGGTGGGCGAAATTCAACTGGGTGGCCCAGTTCCAGGAAACCGGAAGCAAGCCCCCATCCGGAGCACTATGCGGAAAGTAAGGAATGGCCAGTCCGGCACCGCTGTGCCGCATGATGGCTCCCACCACCAACTGGACCATGGTCAGGAGACAGATGGAGAGGCCCACCGTCCGCAGCCAGACCCAGCGGGATTGGCCATCCGCATCCTCGGGTGCCTGGATATTTCTCCACCAGCGGGAACTGCCCACCGCGACCGCGGTTAATGTGCAGAGGAATACCTGGGCGGTGACACCGTGGACCTTGGCCAGGTCGACATTGACCAGGAGAACTCGTGCCCCGCCGAGCAGGCCCTGGAAAATAACCAGCGCGAGGGCAAAGTAACTGAGACGCCGGAGCCACCGGCGTTCCTCGGATCGCCACATCCACAGGCAAAGGATAATGCACAAGGTACCGACAGTGGCCCCCAGCAACCGATGGCTGTGCTCGGCCATCATCGCCTGATCGGTTGTCCAGCCGGGCGGGTTGAGCGAACCGTTGGACAGGGGCCAGTCCGGAAAAACCATGCCCGCACCAATCGTCGTGGTAAAGCCTCCGGCATAAAGCAGTAAAAGGGTGACCGCCAGGGTCAGGAAACAATAGCCCGCCAGCCAACGCTTGTGCACGCCTGTTTCCGTATTCCTTTCATTAACTGCCATATTTCGGGATGGTTGTGGGGAGCTGGTACTCCCGCCCATCCAACGCACTGTCCATGCGCCTTGGCGACCGGGAATAGCTGCCCTAAAGGTTCCAATTCGCCAGCGTTTGACAACTTTAGATACCGGGGCCAGCTTAACTAACAGGTATCGTAATTAAACTCTGCACGCATATAAATAATTCTTATATACCATGTTAGGAAAAAGCATAAGGTCCGCACCCGTGTTGGTGGCAGTCTATTCAGCCATCTTGATGCTGGCTCCATTGGATGCGAAGAGCGTCGAGGGGGTCATTGTATCCGTTGACCGGGAGGCCCTGGAGGTGGTGCTGGATACCGGCAAGCCCCGGCAGGGGGAAGTGGTTGCAACCGTGAGCCGAGGGGATGCGAGCATTCTTGAATCCGGCGATTTGGTCCGGGGTGACCTTGTCCCATATGGAAAGGGACAGCGCCTGCAGACCATCTGGCCCAACGAGCCTGTCGCCCGTGGAACCATCGCCCGTTTCGGCCAGGCGCTCCGCAAGGATACCCTGCACCGCGGCTCGAAAGTGTTCCGGGGGGTTGGCGAGTACATGCCCAAGTTCGCCCTTTATGATACCGATGGCAGTCTCTTCCTGAGCGAGTCCCTGAAGGGGAATTACGTCATCATGAATTTCATCTTCACCCGGTGTGCAAATCCCAACATGTGTCCGGCTGCCACCGCCCGGATGAAGGAGCTACAGGACATGACCCGGGAAGATGGCATTGAGGACCTGCGACTGGTATCCGTCACCCTCGACCCGGAATATGATACGCCAGGCATTTTTACAGCCTATGCCGCGGACAAGGGGCTTGATACGGCAACTTTCCACCTGCTGGGAGGTCCGGCACAGATTGTCGAGGACCTGAAAGTCCAGATGGGCGTCCTGGCCGAACCCGACGAGGAGGAAATTGTCCGGCATACGATGTCGACCGCCCTCATCGATCCCACCGGTAAAATCATCTACCGCATCCCCGGGAGCATGTGGAGCCCCTCCGCCTTCCTGAAGCAATACCAAAAAGACAAAGCAAAGGAATAGCCTTCAGGAGTCGGCCCTTCAGGGCCGGTTGTGACGTCACCGGGCCTGAAGGCCCGACTCCTTTACCGCTATCCTTTGGGTTGCAATTGCCTGAATTCTCATTCCATTGACCTTTCCATGTCCCGGAAACTCCAGATATCCCTCATCACCCTTGGCTGCGTGGCCGTTTTTATCGGACTGCGTTCCCTGCCGGTGGAGAAGTGTGAATTCCTCCACTACGGGGAGTTCATCAACAACGAGGGCGTCATTGAGGGCTGTGGTTACGAGGAAACGGAATTCTTCAACATGGAGGAAATCCGCTTTCCGATCATTGCCGAGCTGACTCCCCTGACCGATCCGGTCATCGGGGAACCGGTCACCTGCTCCCTGACTCTGTTCACGACCACCGGCAAGCCGATCGAATGGGACCAGATTGCGGTTTCCCACACCGAGAGGGTGCACGCCATGGTCGTCGATCCCTCGCTGGAGGATTACCAGCATGTGCATCCACAACCCGCCGGACCGGCCGGTCATTACCTTGTTGAAGTGACTCCGGTAAAGCCGGGCCCCTATTCCGTCTACCTTGACTTCATCCCGCTCATCAGCAGCCGGCGGACCTTGCTGGAGAGCGGTTTCGAGGTCCCGGGTGAAGCGGAAGCACCGGTTGCCGCGACCCGTCTCCAGAGCAGGGAAGATGAATACACCTTCACCTTTGTCCCTGGAAGCAATTCTCTGGTGACAGGCAAGGAGTTGGCCTTCGAGCTGCAGGTAGAGCGTGATGACGGATCCCCCACCCGTTTCAGCCCGGTCATGGATTCCTTTGCCCATGTAGTGGCTTTTGATGCCGCGGGCACCGGTTTTGCCCACCTGCATCCCCGGAATCCGCTCATCGAGGGACAGAACCCCTTGAGCCCCGACTTGAATTTCACCATCCAGTTCGAGCAACCGGGCCATTACCGCATCTGGGCCCAGTTCATCGTCGATGGGCGCCATGTCTTTGCCCCCTTCGACGTCATGGTGGAGCCGGCCTGAAGCATCAAATGACCAACAAGACCGCCATCACGAGCATCCTCGTCATCAGTGCCGCGGCCATCGCGTTCCTGTTCTGGATTATCTACGGGGTGGAAAGCTCTGCGGATGCCACCACGTGGGGATTCCTGCCAGCCACTAATGCGCTTCTCAACGCCTTCAGTGCCAGTGCCCTCGTCATCGGTATTTACCACATTCGCCGCGGCAACAAGCGCGCCCACGGCCTCAGCATGGCAACGGCCTTCGCCGCTTCCTCCCTCTTTCTCGCGGGTTACATTGTCCACCACACCCTGCACGGGGATACCCGGTTCCTCACCACCGGCTGGCTTCGCCCGACCTATTTCTTCATCCTCATCACACACATCGTCCTATCCATCGTCGTCCTGCCAATGGTCCTGACGACCGTCTTTTTTGCCCTGACAAAGCGATGGAATGCCCACCGTGCGCTGGCCCGGTGGACCTGGCCGCTATGGCTTTACGTCTCGGTAACGGGGGTGCTGGTCTTTGTCTTCCTGCGGATGTTGAACACAGCCTAGTCCATCCAGGATTGCAGCCAGGCTCTCCAAGTAGGGCATGTCCACTCCGGCAGCCGTCCCCGCCTCGAAGGGCTTTTGGAAAATGGCCTCCACTTCCAGTCTGCGCCCGGCAAGCCAGTCATGGACACTGGAGGCCATGTAGGGCCCCAGTTTGTCGGTAAAGCCCAGCAACTTGTCGGTGTAGTCCGCCTCGATGGGATAGCCCAGGGCATTGGCGGCCAGGCGAATATCCTCCATCAGGCCGCGGGCCACGGACCGCAGGGCGGGATTTCCGCAGACGGCATCCGTGGGCTTGCCACCAATGGCCACGGTCAGGCCGTTGAAGGGGACATTCCACATCAGCTTGCGCCAAAGGGCTTCCCCGAGGGACGGTGTGGTCCGGGTATTGATCCCGGCACCGGAGAGCTGCTGCTGGATGGAATCAAGGTCCCCTTCGGCGGACCGGGCATTCTTCCCCAGCAGGACAAACCCATCCTTGGGCACAAAACTGCGGATGCGGCCTGGGGCCTCCCGGTTGACCCCTATCTGGCAGAGGGCACCAATGACCGGGTTCTCAGGGAACAACGCCTCCAGCGCTTCCACATTGCCGAGCCCATTCTGGATCGTCACAAGGACCGTTTCCGGGCCGACGATCGCCGGCAACAGCTCTTGGAAAAGATAATTACGGGTCGTCTTGAGGCCGATAATAACCCGGTCGACTGTCCCCATTTCCTCGACCGATTGATACACATCCGGCTTCTCCAGTCGAATGGCGGTCCCATCCGCAAGGGTCAGTTCCATGCCCTCTTCTTTCACGGCATCATAATCGGAGCGAAGGAGGAACCTGACCGCATTACCGGCATGCGCGAGGCGAATACCAAAGTAACTTCCCAGCGCACCGGCACCGATTATGGCGGTTGTTGAACTTTCTCTTCATCCACATAAAAAACCCCCGGCCCCACGGGGCGAATCGGCGGCGGCCCCCAAAAAAGAAGGCCCCCCCCGGGGGGGGCCCCGCTTGAAAGGTTGGTTATAAGGGTTGGTGGACATCTCCCCCCCAGCGGGGGGGGGGGCCCTCGGCCGCCCGGGGTGT
>JBFOLZ010000101.1:0-8629 GCA_040830445.1 Puniceicoccaceae bacterium | reverse complement strand
GCGGGTTTTTCTCCGGCCTGGCCGGATTCTTCGGCATGAAGACGGCCACCTACGCCTCCGCGCGCGTTGCCAACGCCGCCCGCGAATCGCTTGACGGCGGCCTCAAGCTGGCCTTCCGCAGCGGGGCGGTAATGGGCCTGGTCGTCGTCGGCCTCGCCCTGCTCGACATTTCGATCTGGTTTCTCGTCCTCAACAAGTGGGTCAGCGCGGCCACTCCCAACGAAAAGATGACGATCATCACCACCACCATGCTGACCTTCGGCATGGGGGCCTCCCTGCAGGCGCTCTTTGCCCGGGTTGGCGGTGGTATCTTCACCAAGGCAGCCGATGTCGGGGCAGACCTCGTCGGCAAGGTGGAAGCCAGCATCCCCGAGGACGATCCCCGCAATGCAGCCACCATTGCTGACAATGTCGGCGACAACGTGGGCGACGTCGCCGGCATGGGGGCCGACCTGTACGAATCCTATTGCGGCTCCATTCTCGCCACGGCCGCGCTCGGTGCAGCGGCATATGCGACCGGGGATCCGGAACTGCAGTACAAGGCGGTCATTGCCCCGATGATCATTGCCGGGATCGGGACCTTGCTCTCGATCATTGGCGTCTACATCGTGCGGACCAAGCCAGGCGCCCGCCAGCGGGAACTGATGAGCTCCCTCGGCAAGGCGGTGAACCTCAGCTCGGTGCTGATTGTCATTGCCTCCCTCCTCGTCCTGCGGGCCCTTGGCGTTCCCAATTGGCTGGGTATCTGGGGCTCCATCGTGACCGGCTTGGTCACGGGAATTGTGATTGGCAAGGCGACAGAGTACTACACCAGCCACGAATACTCTCCTACCCGATCCATTTCCGAATCAGGAAAGACCGGACCGGCCACCGTCATCATCTCCGGCATGGGAGTGGGCTTCATCTCCACTGTCATTCCGGTCCTGGCAGTTGTTACCGGGACCACGCTGGCCTTCTGTTTCGCGGCCGGTGACTGGCATTTCACCACCACCTCCATCAGTCAGGGGCTTTATGGAATTGGCATTGCCGCGGTTGGCATGCTCTCCACCCTCGGGCTGACGCTGGCCACGGATGCCTATGGTCCCATTGCGGACAATGCCGGTGGCAATGCCGAGATGAGTGGTTTGGGGCCGGAAGTGCGTGCCCGCACGGACGCCCTCGACGCCCTTGGCAACACGACCGCTGCTACCGGCAAGGGCTTTGCCATCGGATCAGCCGCCCTGACCGCCCTTGCCTTACTTGCCTCCTACATCGAGGAACTGAAAATCGGGCTCATCCACATCCTGCAGAAAGGACAGTCCTTCACCTTCCCCAATGGTATCGAATTAACGGATACAGCAAGCGTTCGTGAACTTGGCCTGATGCAGTTCATGGACTACTTCGAGGTCACGCTGATGAATCCAAAGGTCCTCATTGGCATATTTATCGGTGCCATGATGGCCTTCCTCTTCTGCGGCCTGACCATGAATGCGGTTGGCCGGGCAGCCCAGAAAATGGTCGAGGAGGTGCGCCGCCAGTTCCGCGAAATTGAGGGCATCCTGACGGGCAAAGCGGAACCGGACTACGCCCGCTGCGTCGAGATATCCACCATGGGTGCCCAGCGGGAGATGATCCTCCCCTCGATGGTGGCGGTGCTGGTACCCGTTGTTGTCGGTCTTGTCTTCGGTGTCCCGGGTGTCTTTGGCCTCCTCGCCGGCGGCCTCTCAAGCGGTTTCGTGCTCGCCGTCTTCATGGCCAACTCGGGCGGTGCCTGGGATAATGCCAAGAAGTATGTCGAGGAAGGTCACCTTGGCGGCAAAGGGGGTGACACGCACAAGGCCACCGTCATTGGCGATACCGTGGGTGATCCCTTCAAGGATACCTCCGGCCCATCATTGAACATTCTCATCAAGCTGATGAGCATGGTCTCCATTGTCATGGCCGGCGTCACCGTCGCCTTCAGTATATTCTAATCAGACTTCCAACAACTCGAGATTGAGCGCCTTGGCGTATTCCGGCAGGGTTTCCATGGAAACCGGAAGCGTTCCATTAAGCCGGTCAACAAAACCGCTCATGAATGGATCCGTTGCTGCGGTCGCTCCCAGGGAAAGATCCAGGCCGAGCAACTTGCGCCATTCGGATTCGCGCCCTTTACCGTAGCCTTCCAAGATCGTGGCGTCTGCCTTACCCTCGATACAGTCGGCAAGGAGGTTGCCCAGCATTTCGCCTTCGTGGATGCCGACGTTCATGCTCTGCATGCCGATGGGTCCTGTAAGGTGTCCGGCGTCGCCGGTCAGCCAGACCCGGTCATTGCCAAAGCTTTCCGCCAGGCGTTTCTCGAAGCGGACAATCATGCGCCACCGGAAGGGTCCGATCGAGCCGTCGAACCAAGGGGCCCGCTGCTTGATCATTTCGGAGAGCATGCCCGATTCGAGGACGCGGTAGCCCTGGTTGCCAACCTGCATAAAAAGCCGGTCCTTGTCGCGGGAATACTGCTCGGCCGCGGATTCGCCGATTTCAAATCCCCAGCGGTAGTAGCCGCCGGGAAGCGGCCAGAGCACGCTGGTCCCCTCTTCCCCGAAAACGATCCGGACCTCGTTGGCGTGGTCATAATTGGATTTGAACTCAAAAACGGCAAAACTCTGCGTCGGGGCCACCTTCGGGAACTCGATGCCCAGCCGCCGGCGCACCATTGAAAAATGGCCGTCCGCCCCGACAATGTAGTCCGCAGTGCGGGCAACTTCCTTGTCAACCTGCCATTCCAGCCGGGCCATGGCATAGCCGCTCATTCCCTCGACCAGCCGCTCCAGTTCGACCTCGACACCATCCGCTCCCTGCTTGAGACCCGCCAGCCGATGGTTCCAGCTGATGTTGACCGATGCTTCTTCCAGCGGTTCAATCAAGGCGGTTTCGAGATGGTCCTGCCCGACAACCCATAATCCTTCCTCCTGCCCCGGGATCGTGGTCAGGTCGAGGGTGTATCTCGGTTCCGTATTGTCGCAATAGACGATCTTCTTCACCAGCAGGGAATTCTCCTCCAGCTTGCCGGCAACTCCCCACTCCTGGAGTTTCCTGTGGGAATCGGGATGGAGCGCAAGGGCGTAGCTGTGTGTGCCGGGACGGTCATCACGCTCAATCAGTTCAATCGGAACGTTTCTCCTGTGAAGCGCCAGGGCCGTTGCCAATCCGGCAGGCCCTGCCCCGACGATCAGGACTTTGGGGCTCGTTTTCCCTCTCATTACATTTAATGGTAATAAACCCGTCCCCGGGGTCAATGGAATTCATTTCGGTAAAAATACCTGCATTTCAGGGCTTAGACCCTAGATATCGAGACGAGGAGAAAGCCTCAGACCTATAAGCAAGACTTATCCTGTAGTTAAATATTATTGACATTAACTAACAGAAGACTTCAGGTATTTGCCCCAGCAGCACTTTCGATTCAGCGGACAAGCTACACTACTCCATGCCCCCCGGAAAGCTACCGACTGAATGTAAACCCGAACCAAGGACAAGTGATGAACAACGTCGTATCGCAGTTGAAAGACTGGATAAAAATAATAACCGAACTCGGTATAGGACTAGTTGCCCTGGGAATTCTCGCTGAAGTGATCTTCGGCCAAGGGGCCCTCTTTGGAGCTAGTGTCGTCAACAACCTCTCAGAGATTGTCGGATCAATCGGTGGAGACAATGGCTTCGTTGGCCTCGTGGCCATCCTGCTGATCTTCGCCCTGATCAAGGGACGCTCCTAACCCGGTAACCAGACCGGTTATAATATCAACCATATTGAGAATAGGATATTAAAATGGAAGACGTAGTAAGAAAACTTAAAGGTATGATTGGCGGTATTACAGAAGTGCTGATCGCGGCGGTCGGATTATTGGTTGTCGTGCAAGTGGTCTTCGGGTCCGCGATGTACAATGTCGTCGGAAACATCACCGACTTGCTGAACCAGTTCATTGGTTCGGGAGCAAGCCTTGCCAGTGTCATTGCATTGATGATTGTCATAGGCATCCTTTCAAGGGACTAGACTGAAAACAGCATAATTTAAAAAAGGGGGGCCTAGCCCCTCTTTTTTTTTGCTACTGTCTCATGAACTGGGTAAGCTTAGCATCGATATGTCAGCCGGGGATCACCTTCCTCTCTCCGTTCACTTGAGCCTACCGGACTGGGTCCGTGAATTTGATTCCACACTCCGCGAGCCATTTTCCACGGACGAGGCGAAGATGGAGCTGGCCATCCGGCTTGCCGCCCGGAATGTCCGCGAAGGCACGGGCGGCCCGTTCGGGGCGGCCATTTTTGAAGCCCAAACCGGGCATGTCATCTCGGTGGGAGTCAACCGGGTGGTCCCCCTGAACAATTCAACCGCCCATGCCGAAATGATGGCCTTCATGCTGGCCCAGCAACGCCTCCGGAGTTTTCGCCTCGACGCCACGCGGCACCATTTTGTTCTCGCCACCAGTGCCCAGCCCTGCGCCATGTGCTACGGAGCCTGCCCATGGGCCGGTATCGACCGGTTGGTCATCGGCGCCCGCCGGGAAGATGTGGAAAGCCTGACCGAGTTTGACGAGGGACCCATGCCCAGCGACTGGATAAAGGGCCTGAACCGACGGGGAATCGCTGTGACCCAGGATATCCTGCGCGAGGAAGCTTGTTCCGTGTTCAGGGATTACCAGGAATCCCGGGGCGAAGCCTACTGAGGCCGCGACGAATCAATCGACGGCGGTGACGGAGATCTTGTCCGCTCCACCGATCTTGGCCCGGTCCATGACCTGCACCATCATACCGGAAAGCGCGCCGCGCTCCACTTGCATGATGACGGGCACATCCGCCTTGGAAAGGGCGTTCTTGACGATTGTCTCCACACGATTGAGCGTGACGACCTGGTCTTCATGAATGATCTGGTTGCTCACGGTAATGCGGAGCATGACCGGTTCATCCGGGTCTTCCTGTTGCTCATCAGGCGGTTGCGGGGTTGGCTTGTCGACGCCGATACCCTCTTCCTCGACAAAAACGGTGGTAACAATGAAGAAAATGAGGAGGATGAAGACCATATCAATCATCGGGGAAATGTTGATATCGGTGCGTTCCTCGCCTTTGTGAAGTCGTCTGTGGCTACTCATGGGGAAATTTCCTAGGGGAACTAAAAAGTGTGCTCTCCAGCTGGGGCGGGTCAAGCTTTGGTTCGCGGACGCCCGATAATTATCTGCAGGACCAGCAGTGAACCGAAGAAGATTGCCCCCGAAACAAGCGCACCGATGAGCGATCCCCCGCTCCATCCGGCCGGTATAAAACCCAGCACGGCCGCACCCAGAGCGGCCACCGCGGCATAGGGCAATTGGGTGCGCACATGGTCCATGGGGTCCAGATCACAGGCAATCGAGGAGACAATGGTGGTGTCGCTGATGGGGGAACAGTGGTCCCCGAAGACAGCCCCGCTGAAGACCGCGCCAATGACTATGGGGACCAGTTGCAACCCGGCTTCGGTCTCCCCGGCAACGGCAAAGGCCAGGGGGATGGCCAGCGGCATCAGCAAGCCCATGGTGCCCCAGGAAGTTCCGGTCGTAAAGGCAACCAGGCTGCCGGTCAGGAAAACGGCCACCGGAAACAGCTCCTCCGGGATGCGGCCTCCCAGCAGCTCTCCCAGATAGGCAGCCGCCTCAAGGTCCTTCAGGGTACTGCTGAGCATCCAGGCCATGACCAGGATCAGGACGGGTTGGAATAATTGGATCATTCCCTCCATGAAAATACCGCCCGGGGAGGTTTCTCGGCTTGAGGCCCCTTTCGGGAAAAAGAGCCAGGCAAGGAAGGCCCCCGTCGCACTCCCGACAATCAGGATAGCAGGTACATTGGCCTCGGAAAAGGACAGGGCCAGCTTGTCCATGGTGAAGGGGATAACCGCTTCGCCCATTCTTTTGGTCCCGTCGGTGTAAATCCCGACAAAAATGATAACCAGTAGGGCCGCCACAGGGATCCAGGCCCGCCACAAGCCCTCCGGGGCACTCGGCAACTCTGCCGCCTGGGGCGCGTCCCCTCCCCCGGATTCGGCCTTGTAGCCGGCCATCGGCCCGAAGTTCCACTGTCGCCAGATCGCCACCGCCATCAGGATGAGGGCAAACCATGCATAGTAGTTGTGAGGCAAACTGGCAAAGAACTGCCGGTAGGGATCGGACAGGGCCTCCTGTCCGGCCAGGGCAAAGCCCTCGCGGATCATCGCCAACTGGTAGGCGATCCAGGTCGAGATAAAGGCCAGGCAGGCCACGGCCGCACTCGTGGTGTCGACGATATAGGCCAGCCGAACCTTGCTGACGCCGGCCGACCGGGCCAGGGGCTGAAAAATCCGGCCCACCATGAGGCTGTTGGCCAGCCCGTCGAAAAAGCAAATCAGGCCAAAAGCTCCCGCTCCCGCCTCCACCTTGCGGCGCGACTGGCCGTGGAGCAGACGGATGAGCAGTGCCTGCAGGAGACCTCCCTTCTCCAGCAAATGAACAAATCCTCCCAGTAGAAGGGTGAAGAGGATCGCGCCGGACTTCCACGGGCTGCTAAAATTGGGCAGCAGGTGGTTCTCCACCAGTTGCATCGGGACCGCCCAGAGCCGGCCATCGGCCAGCAGGACGGCTCCCACCAGCGCTCCTCCCAGCAGGCCGGCAAGGACGTTGCGGGTCGTGAACACCAGTAAGAGGGCCGCAACGCTCGGCCAGATGGCTCCGAATGCCATGCCTGTCCACTCGATTAGGGCGGTGACCAAAGCCACTGCTCCGACTAGACCCATGAGGCGCGTTCCCTTCATCCTGCAGAAGAATGGGTGGATGTCGGTGCCCAATCAAGTTTCCATTTTGGTTCCAACGGTTGCATCTTCTCCCGGACCTGTTTGAGTTTCCCACAAATGCGATTCTCCCCGGCCAAGCCCTCCCTCTACGGAATGACTCCCGAGGACCTGAAAGAGGTCCTGCGTGAGGGCGGCTTCCCGGCTTTCCGGGTCAAGCAGCTCCTCGGTTGGCTCTACCAGCAGCGGGCGGTTGCCTTCGGGGAAATGAAGAACCTTCCCAAGGACCTCATCGCATGGCTCAAGGAACGGTATTGCGTCAGCCCCAATTCCGTCCTCCTGGTCAAGCGGGCCAGTGATGTCACGGAAAAGCTGCTCATTCAGGGCGAAGACCAGTCGCTGGTGGAGACAGTCCTCATCCGCTATCCGCAGCGGGGCGTTGGAAACGACTCCTCCCGCAAGACCATATGCGTCTCCTCGCAGGTCGGCTGTGCCTATGGCTGCAAGTTCTGCGCCTCCGGGCTGGCCGGCTGGAAACGGGACCTCACCGCGGCCGAAATCATTTCCCAGTTCATTCATGTCTCCCGCTTGGAAGCCGAGCGCGATAGCGACAGCGCGGACCGTAACGTGCCCCTCGACAATATCGTCTTCATGGGCATGGGGGAGCCACTGGCCAATTATGATAACCTGGTCGCCGCCATCCGCACCCTCAATGCCCCATGGGGCCTCCACTTCGGCGCCCGGCGCATCACCATTTCCACCTCCGGGCTCGTTCCCCAGATTCGTAAGCTGGCCGATGAACCGGTCCAGTTCCGGCTCGCCCTCAGCCTCCATGGCGCAACTAACGCCGTCCGCGAACAGATCATGCCCATCAACCGGCGTTACCCGCTCGAGGAGTTGATTCCCGCCGTCGAGGCCTTCTCCCGCAAGAAGGGCCGCATGCTCACCCTCGAGTTTATCCTCATCGAGGACGTCAATGACTCCTTCGAGCAGGCCCGCGAGCTGGCCACCATCGCCAGCCGGCTCCATGCCCACGTCAACCTCATCCCCTACAACCGGGTCGAGGGCCTTCCCTGGAAACGTCCCAATATCAAGCGCCAGCAGGCCTTTGCCCAGATTCTCAAGGCCGCCCGAGTCTCCCACACCATCCGCAAGGAAAAAGGCCACGATATCGACGCCGCCTGCGGCCAGCTTCGCCTCCAGACCGAGCGCGACCGCGCCGCCAGACAGGATTAAGCCGCTCCCCTGTTTTTCTCCTTTACAGCGAACCCATCATCCTATCATGATTTGATGATGCTTAAAAATCGGCCAATTGGGGAATTGCTGGCACGGAGTGGACCGGTCATCTCGGTGGAGTTTTTTCCGCCGAAGGATGACGCGGGCGGGGAACAGATTGTCGAGACGGCCCGGGCCATCCGGGAGCAGGTGAACCCCGACTTCGTTTCCATAACCTATGGAGCCGGCGGCACCACCCGTGAGCGGACTTTCCGGTACGCCAGCATCCTCAAGGATGAATATGGCTTTGAAGTGATGCCGCACTTGACCTGTGTCGGTTCCAGCAAGGAGGAACTGGTGGAGATCATTAAGGGCTATCAGGAAGCGGGCTTTTGCAACATCATGGCCCTGCGGGGCGACCCGCCCAAGGGCGAAAGCACCTTCACCCCACATCCGGACGGCCTTCCCTACGCACAGGACCTGGTGAGGCTGATCCGGGGAGGATTTGCCGGCTTCAGCATTGGCGTGGCCGGCTATCCGGAGGTTCATCCGGAAGCCCCTTCGGCGGAACTGGACCTCCAGTACCTCAAGGAAAAGGTCGACGCCGGCGCTTCCTTCATCACGACCCAGCTTTTCTACGACAACCGGAAGTTCCTCTCCTTTGTCGAGCGC
>JBFOLZ010000100.1:0-37602 GCA_040830445.1 Puniceicoccaceae bacterium | reverse complement strand
CGGGTGGATACATAGAGGGGGTATGAGTGAACAAAAAGATGAGGGAAAAAGCGCTGAAAAAGCGCCGAAATACAAGGCCCCGGAGGGCAGCAAGGCTGATTTCACGATTGAGCTGGACGGCCAGGGACTGAACTACCAGGCGGAGACGCAGTGGATTGTCCTGCGCAAGGACGACAAGCCAAAGGCGGAGATGTTCTACACCGCCTATACCGTTCCGGGGGAGGGCCATAGGCCGGTGACTTTTGTCTTTAATGGAGGGCCCGGTGCCTCCTCCGTCTATCTCCACATGGGCGCGATGGGGCCCAAGCGGGTCGACCTGGATGACAAGGGGATGCCCTTGCCGCCGCCCCACAAGGTGGCGGACAATCACGAGACCTGGCTGGCCTTCACGGACCTGGTCTTTGTTGATCCCATTGGTACCGGACTGAGCCGGATGATTGACGAGGAAAAGCCCAAGGACGACAAAGCGGCCAAGGGGGCAGGGGAGGAGAAGAAGCCGCCTTCCGAATACTGGCGCATCAAGCGGGACCTGGAGTCCATTGGTGAATTTGCCCGTACCTGGCTCTCGACCCATCACCGATGGGAAAGTCCGGTCTTCATTGCCGGGGAGAGCTACGGCGGCTATCGCGTCGGCAAGCTGACCAAGCTCCTGCAGAAGGACTTCGGGGTTGGTCTGGCCGGGGCGGTCATCATTTCCCCGGCGCTCGATTTCAGCCTCCTTGATGGCAGTAACTACAACGTACTCCCCTGGGTGGATATCATCCCGACCATGGCGGCCGCGGCCCTGAGTCATGGCGTGGCTCGGAAAGCGAAGGATGGGGAAGATCACCTTGCCTATGCCCATCGTGCCCGCGACTTTGCCTACAATCAATTGATGCCGGTATTGGCGGTTGGGGAAATGGCGGGCGATCAGAAACGTCGTCAGGTTTTCAACGCATTGGCGGATTACATCGGCCTTCCCCGGGCAACGGTGCAGAACAAGGGCGGCCGTATCGATATTGTCTATTTCGTCAAGAACCTGCTCCGCGAGCAGGGTAAGTTCCTTGGCCTCTACGATGCCTCGATTGCCGTCACGGATCCCTTTACCGAAAAGGACGAGCTGGATGCCCCCGACCCGACCCTGCACATCCTTGAGCGCGTCTTTGCCTCCGCTATCAACACCCAGCTGCGCCGCAATGTCGGCCTGGAGACGGAGCGCGATTACGAGCTCCTCAGCATGCAGGTCAATACGGCCTGGAAGAATGACGAACAGCAGCACGCCCTGCAAAGCCAGTTCGGAGCTGTCGACGATTTACGCTTTGGCATGTCCCTCAATGAACACATGGGTGTCTACATCACGCATGGCTATTACGATCTCGTGACCGCCTTTTCCTCCTCGGACCGGTTGGCAGCCCTCATGAACCTCACGGAAGAACAGCAGAAAAACCTCACCCTGAAGCATTATCCGGGTGGTCATATGTTCTATACATGGGCAGAAAGCCGCCGCCAGCTCTGTGAGGACATGCGCGCCTTCTACACAAGGTTCGGGCATTGATTCAGGGCGTCTTATAATGGTTAACAGATCCCTGAATATCTGGCTTTGGGATCGCACGTTTCGGCCTTCGGTATTGTAAATTCCCGCTTGGGGTATATAACCCAATTTGGGAACTAAACGGACCTCCACAAGGGTCCGTAACAACAATATTCAAAGGAGGGAACGATATGAAAAGATTATGCCTGTTTACGGGCATTCTCGCCCTATGCCTTGGTGCGGTGGCGCCAAGTTTTGCTACGCAGGAAATTCCGTTGCTGGCCGGCCAGGACATCCCCGTTGGGGTGGTCCATGTCCGGAATAACGGCGTCTACGTCATGCTCAGGTTTGAGCTCGATGAAGCAGTGGCAGCGGAAGGCTGGTACATCACGGAAACGCATGTGCACATCGGGGAATCGATGGATGACTTTCCGTTGACCAGAAAAGGGAATCCCAAAGTGGGTCACTTCACCTACAGCGCCGAGTATCCTGGCGTGACGGTGACGAGACCAACCCGGATCCGCTATCTGGCCAATGTGTTGACCAATCCCGATTTCACGGAGGGACCGGATGGCAAGGAAGGCTGGATGGCCTGGTTGAACCTGTTCGGTGATTTCTGGTTTGGTGACATGTGGTCAACCGAATACGCCACGGTCGGTGACGGTTGTGTGGTCGTTCAAGCATTTCCGGAGGATGTTCCGGATGAATATGGATTCCATACGGCTGAATATAACTTCTTCACCCAGTACTCGACAGCTGACCTGCCAATGATGGGGCAGCGGCTCTTCTTCAGTGGCAACATTGGTATTGAGACCCCGTTTGGTCCGGATACAGGTGGATCTGCATGGATTAAGCTGTTTGGTCCCAGCTGGTGGCTATGGGACATGCGGATGGCGGATGCCGCAACCAATGGACCGTTCACGGTCAGTATGTGGATCCCGGAAGTGCCCGGGGTCAATGTGCAGGTTGGACTGCTGACAGCCGGACCGGATCCGGCCTATGGCGCGTTGAAGGCCTGTGACCTCAGTCTTGAGGTAACGAACCTGTGGATTAACGAATTGCCCATCCTCGCCGCACATGCCGCTCTGGAAAAGACCGTCATGGTGGGTTATAACGACCTGCGGGAGCCCGTTTATGAAGTCATGTCCGAGTCCGCCTGGGCGGACGGGACCCGCTTCACGGAACAAGGTAACTGGGCGACCTGGTTTGAATATGCCATTGATCCTAGGTGCATGCTCATGCTGGAAGTGGATTCCGTTAACGGGAATGCAGAGTTCGCCCACACGTTCGGCTTCCGGACCTTCGGCGATTTCATTCCCTTTGGTTGGGGCTATTCGCATTACCATGAATGGGATGAGGCCGTCTCTAAAATCAAATTTGACGGCAATTCCGAGACCCTGTCCTTTACCGCGACATATCCGGATAGCTACATGTGGTATCCGTCCTTCGTCCTGAATGGCGACGGGACGCTGACCTTTGTCGACCAACCCGGAGACAATGTCTACGCGGCCACGGGTACCTGGTTCCTTGATTGTGGTGACCAATAGGGATAGATTACCCAAGGTTTTTGGCATCAAGCCCCGGTACGCCGGGGCTTTTTTATCCCTTGATGGAAGAGCGAAAAACGATTAGTTCATCTATCCATGGGAGCATTCAAGGAACCACATGGGGGCGTGCTGAAGGAGCTGTATCTGGGCGAATCAGCCGCTGAGGCGGAAAAGGAAAAAGTCAGGGAGCTCAAGTCATGGGACCTGACGGCCCGGCAGCTTTGTGACGCGGAGATGATCCTCAACGGGGCCTTTTCCCCGCTGGAGGGCTTTCTGGGCGAAGCGGACTACAAGGGCGTGCTCGCCGACATGCGCTTGCAGTCGGGCCTGCTGTGGCCGATTCCCATCAATTTGGATGTGACGGAGGAATTCGCTGACTCCCTGTCCACTGGTGAGGAAGTTGTCCTTCGGGACAGTGAAGGCGTGGCCATTGCCATCCTCTCGGTTACAGACATCTGGAAAGTGGACAAGCTCGCCGAGGCCAACGCGGTTTATGGGACCGAAATTGATGAACACCCGGGCGTCGACTATCTGATGCATCATGCAAATGATGTTTATATCGGTGGGACTCTGCGCGGGCTCGAACCGCCGACCCATTATGACTTCAAGCTGTTGCGGGACAGCCCTTCGGAATTGCGGGGCCGCTTCCGCAAGCTGGGCTGGCGCAAGGTGGTCGCCTTCCAGACCCGCAACCCGATGCACCGGGCTCACCAGGAGTTGAGTTTCCGGGCCGCCCATGAAAACGAGGCCAACCTGCTGATTCATCCGGTGGTCGGGATGACCCGCAAGGGCGATGTCGATCATTACACACGGGTGCGGTGCTATGAGAAAATCCTCGAGCACTATCCGGAGCAGACGACCACCCTCAGCCTGCTCAACCTGGCCATGCGCATGGCCGGCCCGCGTGAGGCGGTCTGGCATGGGCTGATCCGGAGGAACTTCGGCTGTACCCATTTCATCGTCGGCCGCGATCATGCCGGACCGGGCAAGGCCCCCGACGGCACCCCGTATTATGGTCCCTATGAGGCCCAGGAGCTCTTTACCAGGCACGAAAAGGAGATGGATATCTCGCTGGTACCGTTCCAGCAGATGGTCTATGCCGAGGACAAGGCGCAGTACATCCCCGTCGACAAGACGACTCCGGACATGAAGATCAAGACCATCACCGGTTCCGAGTTCCGTCGGCGGCTGGCCGAAGGTCTGGATATTCCCGACTGGTTCTCCTATCCGGAAATTATCGAGGAGCTGCGCAAGATGTATCCGCCCCGGCACAAGCAGGGGTTGACGATTTTCTTTACCGGGCTCTCCGGTTCCGGGAAGTCAACCATCGCCAATGCCCTCCTGGTCAAGCTTCTCGAGATAGGGGGCCGCCGGGTCACCCTGCTCGACGGGGATCTTGTGCGCAAGCATCTCTCCAGCGAGCTCGGCTTCTCCAAGGAACACCGCAACTTGAACATCGAGCGGATCGGCTATGTGGCCTCCGAGATTACCAAGAATGGAGGGATTGCGGTCTGCGCCCCCATTGCTCCCTACCGGGTGACCCGGAGGAAGGTGCGCCAGATGGTGGAGGCCGTGGGCGGCTTTGTCCTGATTTATGTTTCCACCCCTCTCGAGGTCTGTGAAAAGCGCGACCGCAAGGGGCTCTATGCCAAGGCGCGTGCCGGATTGATAAAAGAGTTTACAGGCATCGATGACCCTTATGAGGAGCCGGAAACAGCGGACTTAATCATCGATACCCAGAAGCTCTCACCGGAGCTGGCAGCCCAGCGGATACTGGTGAAGCTGGAGAATATGGGATATATCAAGTAGGTGGGGCGGATCCTTGCCATTTGAATTAGGATAAGTAATTCTTACTTTAAGTAAGTTGCTTAATAAGCATTGCTGATTGGAAATTCCTTCCAGTTTGGCCGCGGTTTGATACAACCGCGCCATGAAAGGGATTACCAAATGAGTATGGCAGCTGAATTGGATTACCCGATTGAGGGGCTTGAAGCGTTGCGTCGAAAGGTGCGCGAGCACTCGGACAAGTGGCAGGATCGGGAGGGCAACCTGATCATGATTCTCCACTCAATCCAGAACGCGGAAGGATATGTCCCGCGGGACATGGCCATGGAGCTGGCGAGGATCCTCGAGATCAGCCTGGCCCGTATCTATGAAGTCATTACATTCTACAATTATTTCCGCCTGGTCCCTCCGGGTGAGCATGACGTGATGGTTTGTACGGGAACCGCTTGTTACCTGAAGGGTGGGGCCAATATCCTCAAGGAGGTGGAGAACCGGCTGGGGGTGAAGGCAGGACTGACCACGGAGGACCGCAAGTATCACCTTGAAACGGTGCGCTGCATCGGTTGCTGCGGCATGTCGCCGGCGATGGTGGTCGATGGCAAGACCTTCGGGCGACTGCGGACCAATGACGTTGAGGAAACCTTGGCGGTTAAGGAGAAAGCAAAATGAGCAAGATGACTTTTGAATCGTTCGATGCTTATGCCCAACCCCGGCAGCAGGCCCAAAAGTGGATCCGTGTCGGTATGGATACCGGTGGTCTCGCAGCAGGAGCCCAGGATGTATATGACGCCCTTTGCCGTGCCCGGGACAAGTCGGGCCTGGATGTGGATATCCAACGGACGGGATCATTGGGCTATGCCTATGCCGATCCGGTGCTGATTGTCGGCAGCGACATCTGCCCGCGGATTGTCTATGGGGCCATGACCCCGGCAGACGCTGAAAACCTCATCGCGAAACTGGGGCATGAGAACTTCATGCTGGACGACCGGGTGATGGCTATGCGCAAGCGCAGCGTGGACCTCAAGGGGGAGGACCAGGTGGTTATCCTGGTCAAGGACACCTCGACTGAGGGGGAGGACAGGACAGCCTTCTATCAACAGACCATCCAGGAGGAGCTGGCGGTTCACGGACTGGCAGACAAGGTGCATGTGCACCGTGCCTTGGACATGCGCATGTACAACCGTGGGCTGTGCGTGCAGTTGCTTCCCTCCGGGGTGACCTATGCCGACCTCGTTTCCCCGGATCTGCGACGTATCATCAAGACCAGCCTCGTGGACAAGCAGATTGTCGAAGACTTGCTGGTTGATGTGCTGGATCCGCAGGACCGGGTGGTCTTGCGGAATTGCGGGCACATTGATCCGGACAACATTGAGTCCTATCTCTTTGCCAAAGGCTACACCGGCTTGAAGCGGGTCTTGTCCCGGCTGAGTCCCGAAGAGGCCATTGAGGAAATGAAACAAAGCGGCCTCCGCGGACGGGGTGGGGCCGGTTTTCCGACCTGGCTCAAGTGGAACCTGACCCGTGAACCCGAGGCCGACCAGAAGTATGTCATCTGCAACGCCGACGAAGGGGACCCGGGGGCCTTCATGGACAGGAGCGTCCTCGAAAGCGATCCCCATTCGGTTCTCGAAGGCTTGATGATTGCGGCCTATTGCATCGGTGCCAGCAAGGGATTTTTCTACATCCGGGCAGAGTATCCGCTGGCCGTCGAGCGCATCCAGCGGGCCATTGACCAGGCGCGGGACAAAGGCCTTATCGGGGAAAACATCCTCGGTACTGACTTCAGCTTTGACGCGGAAGTCCGGCTTGGTGCCGGGGCTTTTGTCTGTGGTGAGGAGACAGCCTTGATTGCCTCCATTGAGGGACGCCGCGGCAGTCCGGAACCACGTCCACCCTATCCCTCAGTGAAAGGCCTCTGGGGAAAGCCGACCTCTATCAACAACGTCGAGACCCTGGCTGCGGTCGCGGCTATCTACGAGAATGGAGCGGGGTGGTTTGCCTCCCGTGGGACGGAAAAGTCCAAGGGGACGAAAGTCTTTGCGGTCACTGGAAAGGTGAAGAATTCCCAATTGGTTGAAGTGCCCATGGGGACACCCATCCGGACGATCATCGAGGATATTTGTGGAGGTGCATTGAATGATGTCGATATCAAGGGGGTCCAGACCGGTGGGCCGTCCGGAGGCGTTATTCCACAGAAACACCTTGATACCGGGGTCAGTTATGAAGACCTCCAAGTTCTGGGTTCCATCATGGGCTCGGGCGGGATGCTGGTCATGGACGAGCGCGACTCCATGGTTGATGTGGCCAAGTTTTATCTCGAGTTTTGCGTCGATGAATCCTGCGGCAAGTGCGCCCCCTGCCGCATCGGGGGATACCAGATGCTCAAGTTGCTCGACCAGATTTATCGCGGACGTGGCGTGGCTGGCAACATCGACGACTTGCGACGGATTTGCCACTGCATGCAGAATGCCTCGCTGTGCGGACTGGGACAGACGGCTCCCAATCCTGTCCTCTCGACCTTGCGCTACTTCGAGGACGAGTACATGGCCTTCATCGAGGGCGGTGCCGCCTATGCCCGTAAAATGAAAAAACAGCAGGCCGAGGCCAGTATGGCAGCAAACTAATCACCGGAGATTTCCACAATGATTCAAGAAATAGTTAAGGCCAAGATTAACAATGTTCCCGTTGAGGTTCCTTACGGAACCAGTATTCTCGATGCCGCGCGGATGATCGGAATTAAGATTCCCTCCTTGTGCAAGCATCAGGACTTGTTGCCAACGGCAGCCTGCGGTCTTTGCATCGTCAAAATCGCCGGGCAGGCCAAGATGCAGCGGGCCTGCGCCACACCGCTGGAGGAAGGCATGGAGATCACCACCAATGATGGCGAGCTCACCTCCATCCGGCGGACTGTCCTTGAGCTGATCATCTCAAACCATCCCAACTCCTGCCTGACCTGTGGCAGGAACGGTAATTGTGAGCTACAGACCCTCGCCGGCGAATTCTGCATCCGGGATGACCGGTTCAAACGCTATGTGCCGGAGATCGAGCCGGACAAGTCCAACGGATCCATCTCCATCGACTTTACAAAATGTATCAAATGCGGGCGATGTATCCAGGTCTGCCAGGAGATGCAGAACGTCTGGGCCCTGTCATTCCTTGAACGCGGCATCAAGACCCGGATGGCCCCGGCGGGTGATATTTTCCTGGCGGAATCCCCCTGCATCAAGTGTGGCCAGTGTGCCGCCCATTGTCCCACCGGTGCCATTGTCGAGAACGATGAGACGGCAACTGTCTGGCGGGCCCTTCGCGACGAGGAAAAGTACTGCACGGTGCAGATTGCTCCGAGCGTCCGGGTGGCCCTGGGCGAGGAATTCGGTTATCCCCCGGGAACAAACCTCAACCGGCGCATTTATGCGGTGCTCCGGCGCATGGGCTTCAAGGCGGTCTTCGATACCAACTTCTCGGCCGACCTGACGATCATGGAGGAGGCCACGGAGTTTGTGCAGCGCTTTGCCCACAACAAGGGACCGCTGCCCTTGATTACTTCCTGTTGCCCGGCGTGGACCGACTACATGGAAAAGTTCCATCACGACTTTGTCGCCAATTTTTCCACCGCCAAGAGCCCGCAGCAGATGCTCGGGGTGATGGCCAAGACCTATTACTCGGAAAAGATGGGCATCGATCCGGCCAAGCACTTCCAGGTCTCGATCATGCCTTGTACGGCCAAGAAGTATGAACTGGAACGCACCGATGAGATGTTTGCCTCCGGGCACCAGGATGTCGACGTGACCTTGACGACCCGCGAGCTGGCCCGGCTGATCAAGCAGACCGGCCTGGCGTTTGACGAATTGCCGGACGAGGATGCCGACTCCATTCTCGGGGAATACTCCGGTGCGGGGACCATCTTTGGCACGACCGGCGGTGTCATGGAGGCCGCCCTGCGGACGGGGTATTATCTGGTTACCGGGGAAAACCTTCCCGAGGACGCCATCGATATCCAGCCGGTGCGCGGACTGGAAGGGGTCAAGGAAGCAGCCGTGGACATCAAGGGAACGATCATCCGGGTGGCCGTGGCCCACGGGATGGCCAATGTCGACAAGGTGATGGAAAAGGTTCGCCAAGCCCGCGAAAGGGGCGAAGAGACGCCCTACCACTTCATTGAGGTCATGGCCTGCCGGGGTGGATGCATCGGGGGCGGTGGTCAGCCCTATGGGGTCAATGACAAGATTCGCTCCCAGCGGATGCAGGGTCTCTATAATGAGGATCATGATCACCAGTTACGCTTCTCCCACGAGAACCCGGAGATTAAGCGAATCTACGAGGAGTTCCTCGGCGAGCCGCTGGGCGAGCTTTCAGAAAAACTGCTCCATACCAAGTACAAGGAAAGAAAAGTCTACCAGAGGTAAAACAAGTTGGCCCCCGCCATATTAACCACGCTGCTGTTTTCCATGACCGCGGTCTTTGCCACGCGCGCGGCGATGGCGCTTGGGCCGGTCCGGGCGAACATGTGGCGGCTTCTGGTGGCAGTCGGTCTGCTGGCACTCTACGCCCATGGGTTTGGGCACGGTCTCGGGGGCGGACAGTTCCTTACCTTTTTCCTTGCCGGAATGGTTGGTTTCGGGGCGGGCGGCTGGTGCATGTTCCAGGCCTTTCCCCGTATCGGTTCCACCCTCAGCCTGCTGGTTGTGGAATGTTCCGCGGCTGTCCTGACAGTAATCCTGGCCTGGGTGCTGTTGGGGGAGTTGATTAGCTTCCTGCAACTCTTCCTGATTGTGCTTGTTATCGGGGGGTTACTGATCGCGCTAGCCCCGTTTAAGCTGCCTATTGTATCGAGAAAGGCGCTACTTGCCGGAATGGCTTTTGCCGCCCTTGCCGCCTGCGGCCAGTCGGTCAGCTGGATACTGACGAAGCTGGCCTTTGTCCGGCTTGAGCTGGCCGGGACGGGTATCGATCCCCTCAGCGCGGCCTACCAGCGCCTGATCGGGGGTGCCTCTCTCGGGGTATTGGTTTTTCTTTTGCACTGGGCCTCTTCCGGCAAGGGTTCCGATGTGGGCACAGCTTCTCCGGCTTATCTTCCGTTTCCTCGTATTCGTCCATTTGTATGGGTTACAGCCAATGCCTTGGCCGGTCCCGTTCTGGGGGTTAGTTGCATGCTGTGGGCGATCCGCGAGGTCAACAATCCCGGTCTCGTGCAGGCTGTCGTGGCAACGGCCACCTTGTTTACCGTACCGCTGGCAAAGCACATGGAACGGCGAATTTTCCGTCCACATTACTTCATTGGCGCAACAGCCTCCCTTGCGGGGGTTGCTGGCCTTGTCCTGGGGGTGCAGGTTTGAAGCAGTTTCGGATAATGATTAACTCTGGCTTATTGGCGTTGCTTCCGTATTCACTGGCCGGGGAGGCGATGATGGAGCCGGTATTCCAACTGTCGCCCTTTCTGGTTAATTTCCATGAATACGAGAATCCAGCCTTTGCTCCGGGTGACCGGGTTCTGGGTGAGACTCTGGTGCCCTCCCTGCCGGTGTCCCTCGGTTATGAACTGGAATCCATTCCCGGCTTGACGATGCAACGCCGCGGAATGGCTGCTTTAGAACCAAACCTGCGCGGCCTGAATCTGGATCGGGTGGTGACCACCTTCAATCATGTGTACTTGCCAGTGGCTTCGCCAACCCGGACAGCCGCCCCGGTCAATTTCTTCGGGAACGCTTATCCGGGGACGGTCCAGGTGAGTAGTGGTTTTCCCTCGGTAACGCTCGGCCCGGTGCCGACGGGTGGACGCATCTCATTGTCGTTGGATGCGTCTACCACCGGCGCCGACCGTCTGGAAGCATGGGCTATGGATAACCCGGGCGGTGCCAGCGGGAGTGTCTCTTCGCGCGTTATCGAGAGCGATTCCGTCAGCCTGCTAGCCAGCATCCATGCCGCTCAATTCGGAAGCGTCGAATCGGATGGGCCGGGACAGCTTGTTGACGAGGATTACCAGGCATGGGGGGCAATGGGCGCATTCTCGTGGAGACATCGGAACGAGGGAAAACTGGATCTGGCGATCAATTTCATGCGGCAAGTGAAGGTCAACAATCCGTCACTTCCGCTGGATACCGTGGATACGGATTCGCTGTTTCTGGCATCGGCCTATTCCCGTGCCGTTGGGGAGGGAATGCTGGAATTCCGCATGGGCTATGCGCAAATCGACCCTGTCCTGACCAGCAAGTACCGTATCATCAATCCGATGGCCCCGCTGGAGGCGGTGAACGCGGTCTCGCGGGCCCGCAGCAGCTCGGCGGCCGCGGTTCACAGGGTTCGCCTTGGCAATAAGCTGCTTCTGGAGAGTGGAATCGACTACAGTTGGCAGAACCGCGATGCCACCCGGACGCGGTCCTTGAAGTCCGGGGCCGAGCTGGAAGATGCCATCTGGCCGGATGTGAAGGCCAGTCACTCGGGGGGCTTTGTCGAGTTGAGCCAATTTGAGGACCAGACATTCCGCTGGAGGGTGGGGGCGAGGGCGGAACGATCCCGGATGACGGCGGGTCGGATGGATGCTCCGGTTGTCGGCATTCCCGGAGCCAAGGGAAGCACCTTGCGCGATAACTTCATCGCATTTAACGGACCGATGGCGGGCGAAGCCAGTCGTAGTGATTGGACCGGCGCCCTACAGATCATTGGTGAATGGGAGCTGGCTCAAGACTGGACCCTTGTTGCTGGTGCCGGGCTCTCGACGGCCGCCCCGGGGCCGGGAGAACGCTACCGGGCTTTCCTGAATGCCCTTGGAGGCGGGGTGGAACTCGGCAATCCCGCCCTTGCTCCGGAAGACAAGCAGTCCGCTTCAATCGCCCTGCGCTACGATGGTTCCCGCCTTCGCCTGGGCGTGGAATCCTGGTTGGCACATATCGACGACTTTGTCGTTCGCGAAGTTGTCCAGGCGACGCCGCTTGTCTACAGTTTCCGGAACCGCGATGCGGAGCTGAAGGGGATCGAGACGACGATCCAGTTGAACCCGTTCGAGGAGGGTTGCCTGCGCGGCCTTGTGACGGAGTTCAGTTATTCCCGGACCCTTGGAAAGGTTCGCGAAGGGGGTGGCGGCCTCACGGATATTCCTCCCTGGGAGGCAGCCTTATCCCTGGTATGGACCGGAAATGTCAACGCCGGCACGACCAGTTTCCGTGTGTCCGGGCGCTATGTCGGGGAGGGAACCAATCCCCAGCCCGCGCTTAACCCCCTCTATGCCGAGACCAAGGCCTGGTTCCTGCTCGACCTCGGCCTTGGACTGAAGGTCAAGGGATGGGACATCGGCATCATGGTGCAAAATGCCTTTGACCGCCTGGCCTATGCTTACCTCCAGCCACCCGTGGCCACCGGACCCATTCAACCGGCCGGCGGAACCCTCAAGGGTGGGGATCGCATCCCGCTCCCCGGTCGTGCCCTCTCTCTAAGGCTGGCTTATGCCTTTTAATAGACAATATTCCTAAGAGGAATGGGCCCTTAGCTCACCCAGCTCAGCAGCCAGGCGGCGGATTTCATGGGAGAGCGACTCCATGATGCGATAAGCGAGGGATGGGTCCTCGTGGACGCGGCGCATAAAGGTCCGCTTGTCGATATGGAGGATGCGGGATTCCCCGATTGAGCGGACGCTGGCGGAGCGGACATCATTCTCCACCAGGGCCATTTCGCCAAAAAACTCATTGGGTCCGGCGATTCGCAGGCGTACAGCCTTGCCGTCCTCCTCGCGGAAAATTTCCACCTCACCGGCCTGAATGACATACATGCAGTTGCCGACTTCCCCCTGGCGGACGACCAATTCGCCATCCTGATAGACTTTTCCGAGTTCACCCTCCTTCATGTGCCAGACTCCTGTTTTCGGTTTTGAAACTGAACAGGCCAGCCACTATGTCAAAGCCGAACTGCAGGAAGAAAAGGGGATTCAGGGTGCGTAGGAAAACATCCTTGTAGGGAGCGCTCCCGGTGAAGGTGTCCCACAGGACTTCGCTCATCCGCTGCGGCCGCTCCGGGTGGGCCTGTTCCCGTCGGACCATCCTCAGGACGCCATGGCGGATCATGGGCACTTTCTGGACCAGTTTGGTCACCTCGAAGATGATTTTCCCGTAATTGTTGTCAGTGGCAATGTTGCGCAGGGTCGGCCAGTAGTGCTTTTCAAGCGCCGCTTCCGAGACCCCTTCATGGACGACTGCCACCGCGGCTGCTTTGGCCGCCCGGTAGGCTGCCCCGATCCCGTCCTTGTAGAGCCGGCTGACTCCACAGTCGCCAACACACAGGAGTCGATCCGCATAGGGCTTGGTGGCTCCCTTGATCGCCAGGCCGGGTGAACAGTGGCACATCTTTTCCGGGACCACCCAGTCCTTTGGCATGCAACCCCTGACCTCGGGAAGATTGATGAAGGTAGAAACCGCCTCGTTGGTAATCTTGTTTCCCAACATGCAGAATGTGACGTAATCCCCCTTGGGAATAAGGGCCCCGAACTTCACATTGGGAATGTCCGGCAGGAAGAGGTGCATGGAATTGCCCAGCTCCTTGGTAATTTCGTCGTTCCCCATGTGAATTTCGCTGATGTAGGCCTTGGCCATGACGGGTGGGGCGAAGCCAATGTCCAGCTTTTGCAGCATCTTAAGAGCCGGCGTCCGCTTGCCAGTGGCCATGACGGCAAGATCGTAATCCACCGGATCCTCGTTGTTGGGGGTTACCTGGATGCAATCCTCCCCGTACTTCAGCTCCACCACCTTGTTGCGGACCCAGTTGCCGCCCGCTTCCCGGGCCATGGCAAAGACATGGGCATCAAAGCTGCCCCAGGCGCTTTCCTTGACGTCCCTTGGACCGCCGCCCCGGTGGACGGTGGCAATCCGCTTTTCATGGTGGGGCGTCTCTATCTTCACCGAACCGGCATCCAGGTGCATGGAGTAGGACTCCAGCCCGCGCTGGACCACCTTGTCCGGTAAATTGATGCCCTCCATGGCCAGCGCCTGCACCAGCCATTCCGAGATGATGCCCCCGCAATTGTTGCAGCCGGCCGGGCCGGGCTTGCTGAAGTCGCGCGGCTCGTAGACATCGACCACCAGCTCAAAGCCCATCCGGCGCGACATCTGGAGCAGAAAATAGCAAAAAAGTGACCCCGCCGGCCCGCCCCCGACAATTGCCACCCGTGATCCGTCGTCCAATTGCATGCTGCCTGCTTCCACTACCATCTGTTCCTCCCCTTTGCACGTCGCTTTCAGTATATTTAAAATGTTCCCGCCTGTCCGGAGGATAAGTGCTCCATTTCGGTAGGATTTTTCCAGAATTTTACCGAACAATCATCAGCGGGCTTTGACAAAGCTTCCGGGTTGCATCTAATTTGCCCTTCTTGTCCGGATACCTTATGGCAATTTCTCATCGCCTCCAACCAGTCAAATCGCTCTCTTTCCTGGCCGCTCTGGTCCTTGCTTCCGCCCTGTCCGGGCAGGAGTACGGTCCCCCGGAAGACTATTATGCCTCCGCAGAGGGCCTCCTCGGCGATTCCCTGAAATCGGCCCTGCACGACATCATCGATGGGCACATTGTCCAGGGTTACAACAATATCGCCCTGGCTTTCCGGGAATACGACAAGGATCCGGAGAATGAGAACAATGTCCTGCTGCTCTACTCGGGCACTTCCGTTCCCAATGACGGGCTCTTCAGTTTTTGGAATCGCGAGCACACCTGGCCACAATCCTTCGGCGCGGATGAAGGTCCGGCCTACAGCGATGCCCACCACCTCTTTCCAGCGGATCCATTGACCAACGAGGATCGCTCCAATTATGCTTTCGATGAGCTGGACAGTGGCACGCCGCTGCGGAATTCGCCTGATTCCATTCGCAGCCCTGGTCTTCGTCTGGTCGAGCCGCGGGATGCCGACAAGGGTCGTATCGCCCGGGCCATTCTCTACATGGATACCCGCTATGATGCCTCCAATATCACCGGCGATTTCAAGCTCTCCGACGACCCGGCCAGCTGGGACAATCGCATGGGCAAACTGACCACCCTTTTGCAATGGAACCGCCAATTTCCGCCGGATGAACGGGAACGGCGGAAAAACCACCTCATCTATGCAGGTATCCGGGTTGAAAATTCGGTCATTTTCCAGCTCAACCGGAATCCCTATGTCGACTATCCCGACCTTGCCGATGCGGTCTTCACCGGAGATGATTACCTTACCTGGGGCTCCTGGCGGGTGCGGGAGTTTTCCCTCGCCCAACTGGAGGACCCGGCAATCGTTGATCCACTGCAGGATCCGGACCTCGACCTGATTACCAACCTGATGGAGTTCGCCCTCCAGACCGATCCGGAGGCAGTGACGACGGAGGACCTTCCCTCGGTCGATCGAGGCGAACAGTCCAATTTCCTTGAATTTAGCTTCATCAAGGAGCCGGAGGTTTCTCATCTCAGCTATAGCGTCCAATACGCCACCGATCCGCTGAAGGAGGATTCCTGGCAGGAAATCCCTTTCACGGAACGGGATTTGCTCCTCGCGGACCGTGGGATGTATTATTTTGCCGGGCTTCAACATGCCCCCACCGACACGTCCCGTCAGGCCTATTACCGGGTTGTGGTCAACCGTGATGCCCCTGGCACGGAGCCGGTCGAGGCCACTTTCGACCCTGCTGTGCATGACTCCGGCGGACTCCACCTCTTTACCTACACCGAGGCCTTCCCCGAAGGCTGGCGGCTATCCGACTGGTTTGGCTTTCTCAAGCCAGCTGATGCCCCCTGGTTTTATCACCTTGAGCACAAGTGGATTTACGCGGACAGCCTTTCCGAGACCTCATTCTGGTTCTTCGATTCCTCCCTTGGGTGGATTTTTACAGGCATTACCTATTATCCGTACCTCTACAGTCAGACAAAAGGCTGGCTTTACTACATTAAGGGTAGCCAAACCCCCCAGAGATGGTTTTATTCGCCCTCATCCGGGCAGTATATTCTCGAGCCCAATCTATTAAAATAACCATAACGCAATAAGCACAATATGAAGATAAGACCACGATACCTAACCCTTCTCGGTTGCCTCACTGCACTGGCGACCTCGACGCTTTTCAGCGTCCAGATTAATGAAATCCGGCGGGATGAGCCGGGGAGTACGGACAGCAACGAGTTCTTTGAATTAAAAGGAAATCCCGATGAATCCCTTGATGACCTGTGGTACCTCGTGATTGGAGAACACAGTTCCTTCCAAAACCCCAATGGGGACAACGTCCCGAACAAGGAAGGTGGTGTTATCGAATTCGCCATTAACCTGACAGGATTCAGCATTCAAAGTGATGGCTTTTTTCTGCTGACTACTAATGCCATTCAACTGGAAGAGCTTGGCATGCAAGCCTCCGATATTGACTGGATCAATGACATCAACTTTGAAAACGGGGACAATGTTACCCATCTCCTCGTGAGCGGGTATACCGGTATAGAGGTTTTTGATCTGGCAGCCCAGTATGACGATTTGGCTGTCGATATTGACGACGACGATGACGGGATTCCAAACGATGTTGATGACTTCGACGACAAACTTGGACAATCCGTGACGCCCCGGGCACTTCCCTGGACTTCTGTTGTTGACGCCATCGGGATGGTCGCAAATGCCTCCATCGTCAATCCCGCTGTCTATGGCGCTGCATTGGGAGGTGAAGACATCGGTCCTGACGGAAGTTTCCATCCCGGAATGGTTTACCGGGGTTCGGACGACAACGAGTGGAATATTGGAGAATTTACCCTTCTTAATGAGGCCGGTGACGGCCGTTTTCTCGGTGACGAATTTGACGGCCCTGCACTGGATACCCCCGGAACTGCCAATCCGGCCAGCCCGGCCAAGGCGATCACGCTCTTCGGGATTTCTCCAACGATTGTCTACCCAGGTGATACAGTTACAATTGCCGGTACGGACCTGGATGTTGTTACCTCAGTCCAAGTCGGTGGCAATGATGTCGAGTTCACCATTGTCGGTGAAGGTACCGTCACCTTTACCGCCACGGAAACCACTTCCAGTGGAGTTGTTTCGATTGGCTCAGCCGGTTTCGGAAACGATGTCTCGGTTTCCTCGATTTTTGTCGTTACGCCTGATTTGGCAACGGTCTATTACGAGGATTTTGAAGTCGATCTTGGCGAATTTACAACGATCAGTCTCGCCAGTGACGAAGACTGGGAACATCGGACTTTCGGGGCAAATAGTTTCGCTTCCATCAGTGGGTTTGGAGCGACTGATAATATTGCCAGCGATGACTACCTGATTTCTCCAGAGATTGACTTGAGTGGTCTCAGCGAGCCCACCTTCTATTTCAACACAGCCCGGAATTTTGACGGACCTGTCTTGGATGTCTGGATTGCGGTTGATTATGACGGGATTAATCCGGCCGGGGCTTCCTGGGTTCCGTTGACAGCAACATTGTCGGAAGACAATTATGACATCATTCCCTCCGGTCATATCGATCTTTCCAGTTTTGTGGATCAAACGGTGCATATTGCCTTCCGCTATACCTCAGCCGGTGGTGGGCAGGGCCAGAGTGCTGTTTATCAAGTCCATGACTTCCTTGTCTATGATGTACTGCCGGCCACCGGCATTTTCCTCTTTGAGGATTTCGAAGTCGACCTAGGTGACTTCAGTGTCATCAACCTGGCCAGCAACCGTGACTGGCAGTGGGACGAGTTCGGTGGCAATGGCTTTGCCGAAATGAGTGGCTTTGGTGGGGATGCGCCCAGTGATGACTGGCTTGTCTCACCGGAAGTCAGCCTTGCCACAGCCATCGATCCGAAGCTGGTTTTCCAGACCGCCCGCAACTTTGGCGGACCGGTCCTTGAAGTCTACGTCTCGACGGATTTTGATGGAATCAACCCGGCGACGGCGACCTGGGATCCAATTTCAGCCGCGCTCTCTCAGGGAGGTTATGATCTGGTCGATTCCGGTGTCATCGATCTCTCTTCCTATATTGGGGAGTCGATCCACCTGGCCTTCCGCTATGTCTCGACCGGCACCGGGAGCGGCGATGGAGCGGTCTACCAGGTTCATGAGGTCACCATCTATGACGATGTCATCTTCTACGAGGACTTCGAGGAAGACCTGGGTGACTTTGCCGTCATCAACATTGCCAGTAATCGCGACTGGCAGTGGGACGAGTTTGGTGGTAACGGCTTTGCCGAGATGAGTGGTTTTGGTGGTGATGTGGCCAGCGACGACTGGCTGATTTCACCGGCTATCGACCTCAGCACCACTACTTATCCGGAGCTGACCTTCCAGACGGCCCGCAACTTCGGGGGTCCGCCTCTGGAGGTATACGTTTCCGGCGACTACGATGGGGTCAATCCTGCGACGGCAACCTGGGACCCGATCTCAGCGGCCTTGTCACAAGGCGGTTATGATCTGGTGGATTCCGGTGAGATTGACCTGACCGGGTACGTTGGTGGTACAGCGCACGTCGCCTTCCGCTATGTCTCCACCGGAACCGGAAGTGGCGATGGCGCGGTCTATCAGGTCCATGAGGTGCTCGTCTCGGAATTCGATCCGGGCTGGATTGACAATGTCAACCTGAGCTTCCTCTACCGCTACACGCCGGGCTGGTCCTACAGCATCACGATGGGATTTGTCTACACTGCCGGCTATCCGTTCATCTACAGTCCGACCTTCGGATACTTCTACTTCAGTGGGGATGACATCCGGACGGGGACCTGGATTTACTTCTATGATTCCGGCCAGTGGGCCTGGCTCGTCGAGTCCAATGGAGGGTTCTTCATTTACTTCGACGGGAGCTTTAACAACTTCCTCGATCCGCAACCCTGATAGCGGATCCTTCTTTGAGGACGGACGGCCCCGCGTAACTGCGGGGCCGTCCTTGCCTTTTCTTAACCAAATCCAGCAAACTCAGTCCAAATATCCGCTATGAAGAACGTGCGTTTCTTCCTCTCCTGTCTGGCCATCCTGGCCGGTTTCCCGACTTTTCTTACGGCCCAGGACGTCACGACGTCCAACATGGCTGGCACCATTCTCGACTCCACCGGTGCGCCGGTCAGCAGTGCCAGCGTTCGGGCCACTCACGTGCCCACCGGGACCACCTACACCGCCCGCACCAGCAACAGCGGGCATTTTCGCATCGGCGGATTGCGGATTGGGGGACCCTACCGGGTTGAGGTGGAGGCCCCCGGGTTTGACCCCGGCATCCGGGATGGCATTTCCCTTGGTCTGCAGCAGACCACCGATGTCAACATGCGCCTGCGGACAGAGGGAGAGGAAGTATTCGAGCTGGAAGCCTTCGAGGTCATGGCTGAGGACCAGAGCCTCATCTTCATCAGCTCCAACCAAGGGTCCGGTTCCCGGGTCAGTGAGGAGGAGATTCGCAATATTCCCTCCGTCACGCGATCATTGAGTGACATTGCCAAGCTGGATTCACGCATCGCTGTCTTTGACCGGGATTCCGGACAGTTGTCCGCTGGGGGCAAGAATACGCGTTATAATTCATTGTTGATTGACGGGGTTCCCACCAATGACTCCTTTGGGCTCAGCGAGAGTGGCCTGCCCGCGCTCAAGCAGCCGTTTTCCCTGGAGGCCATTGCTGAGGTGAGTGTGCAATTCTCCCCCTATTCCGTTGAGAATGCCGGCTTTACCGGTGCCGCGATTACCGCTGTGACAAAGAGTGGTACGAACGAGATGCATGGCTCCGTCTTTGCCTATTACCGGGATGCCAGTATGGTTGGGGATCTTTATCAGATTGGTTCCGGAGACCTGATTCCTTTTGATGATTTCGAGGAGTTCACTGCCGGTATTTCCCTTGGCGGGCCCATTATCAAGGACAAGCTCTTCTTTTTCCTGCTATATGAGTTTGTCGAGGAGACGCGCGTCCGTGAAGAATCGGAATACCTCGCCGATCCAGTTGCCATCAACGATATCATCACTGCCGCGCAGAATTTTTTCACCCCCTTCGATCCGGGGATAATCGATGATCCGGATTCCTATACCCTTGAAGACGAAAAGCTGCTCATCAAGCTCGACTGGAACATCACCGACCGCCATCGGGCGACATTCCGCTACAATACCACTCCGGGTAGTGATCCCCAGTTTCCAGGGGGTAGAGGGACTGGGTTCACCACCACGTTTTATGAAACCAAGTATGGGCTGGACGATTACGTGGCGGAGTTGTTCAGCAATTGGACCAGCGAATTCACGACTTCATTTCGCGTCTCCTACAAGGAGCAGACCCGTAAACATGTTTATGATGAAGACCTGACCCAGGTTCGCATTGCCAACATCAGGGACACGGACGAAGTCGTCGATGCCTCCCGCACGGTCACGTTCGGACGGGGATCCTTGAACGACCTTCAGGTCAATACCCTGATAGCCCAGTTCAAGGGAACCTGGTTACTCGGCGACCACCAGTTGGCCTTCGGGTTGCAGTATGAAAATTACGACAATACCCAGTCCTTCTTTTCCAACCCCATTGGCAACTGGTTTTTCCGTGGTTTAGGATCCGTTGACATCCCTGACGGATTTGTCGGCGCATTGGTGACCGATGAACAGGGTAATCCGAATCCCGGAATCGCATCCAATTTCTCGGTGGAAATCCCAGGGGATGGCCAAACGGGCATCGCCGACTGGTCCATGGCGATCGCCGCTGCTTACATCCAGGACAATTGGTTTGTCACCGACCGGTTGAACATCACGGCAGGACTGCGCATCGATTACCCCATGGTGGACGACGAGCCCCCGGAAGCACGCCCTTCCACGGATGATCCCCCGCGCAGTTTCGAGGAGGTTTTCGGACAGTCGAACACCAACACGATTGATGGCAACTATGTCATTCAGCCGCGTTTAGGTTTTAACTACAAGCCCTTCGAGGACCGGGATACTCAGCTTCGCGGTGGCATCGGCCTCTTCTTCGGAACAGCGCCCCACGTCTGGTTGTCCAATGCCTATGTCAATAATGGGGTCAGCAAGGTATTTGTGGCCTCCAATACCAACCAGACCAGCCCGCCGTTCACGCTCGATCCGATGGAAGCCGTAGCTTGGATTGATGACAGATACGGTCGCGCGGAGGCCAGTTCGGTCACTGTCAATTATCTGACTGACGGATTCAAGATGCCCACCGACTGGAAGGCCAACCTGGCGGTTGACCAGCGGCTGGACTTTCTTTTCGACTCCATCCTGACCGTTGAGCTGCAGTGGTCCAAGACCCAGCAGGATATCCATTACGTGAACAACAATATGAATCTCGATACAAAAGGCCTCCAAAAAGGCTTTTTGCCCGACGGTCGCGAGATTTACACCAACGTGGGCCTCGGTGACGACCGCTGGCGGGAATCCGGCTATCGCGATGTCCTTGAGCTGAAAAACACCTCCAAGGGCCACGGTAGTCAGTATACCATCGAGTTGCAACGACCGGTCAAGGACTGGTGGGGCTACCGCCTCGGGTATACCTATACCATCAATAAGACGGTCAACGACGCGAGCAGCCCATCGGCCTACACCAATTGGGCTGCCAATGTCGCCCCCAATCCGAATGATGCAGTCCTCGGGACCAGCTCATTTGAGACGCGGCATCGCATCATTGGTTCCGTAACGGTCGAGATCCCCTGGTGGAACAAATGGAAGACCCGTATGAGCCTTATTTACGACGGGCGCAGCGGGAGACCCTACTCTTATCTATATCGAGGTCTGAATGTAGACGTCAATCAGGATGGGAATACAGGAAACGATCTGCTTTACGTTCCTTCTGGCCTGGATGATCCGCTCGTCTCCTGGGGGACTGCCGACCGAAACCTTGATACCGAAGGGGTTCCCTTTATGGAGTTTGTCGATGCCACACCGGGATTGAGGGAGTACAAGGGACAAATCCTTCCCCGGAATACTGGCAGGGCTCCCTTTATCCATCAGTTCGACATCAATATCACCCAGGAAATCCCCCTCTGGAGGGGGCACAAGGTAGAGCTCATCCTGAATATCCAGAACGTTGGCAATCTCATCAATGACGAATGGGGCCTGGAAAAGCGGCCCGAGGGCAGCTTTGGCCGTGCGGTCAACATCCTCTCACCGTCGCATTTTCCGTTTGCCGCCCAGGGGAAGGGAAACGAATTCGGATTTTACAAGTACAGCTATCTTGAGTCTGAGCGGGCCAGCGAAGCGCTTTTTTACCGTTTACCTACCGGTTTAGCCTCCCGCTGGGCCATCCAGGTCGGGATGCGCTACTCGTTCTAGGGCGCATTTGCGACAATTTTGAAAATCCGGGACTTTCTGATTGCCTCGCTGAGTATTCAACCCTATCACTTTTTCCAAGTCCTAACACCTAAACAAAATCAATTATGACCAAGTTACTGAGCACGCTTATTGCATTCGCTATTATCGGGATGGCTAGTTTGTCCGCCCAAAATACCGTTTCCTACAGCTGGGAAGATGGAGGAACGATTCTTGGAAGCTTCGGAAATTTGACCAATCCGTTGAACGTGACTGCCGGAACATGGAACGCCCAGAATATTTCCCCACAGGATGGCAGTTTCATGCTGCAAGTCGAGGAGAGCCCTATCAGTGGTACGCCTCAGGCATATATTGCGGCGGTTACAGGTCTTACTGACGGAGATCAGGTGACAGCCAGTTTCTATGGTTGGAGTCATGTTGATGGTGGTAGTCCTTCCATGCGCATCTGGGGGCATTATGCAACAAGTGCGGATATCCTCGGCTATTCGGGCTCTGCCAGCGGAAACTCAACCTTTACAGCTGGTGAGGGCGTTTGGTCCCAGGTTTCGCATACCTGGACATTTGATTCGGACACCGGTAACCGGGACGCCCTGATCATTGAAGCGCGTTTGTATTCTGTCGACGACGGCAATCCGATGGTTTTCTGGGTTGATAACCTTTCCGTTACAGCTCCTGGCGGTGCTACTATCCTGACGCCGGTCCCTGAGCCGTCCACCTACGCCGCTATTCTTGGCCTGATTGGGCTGGCCTTCGTCGCCTACCGGCGCCGTAAGTAAGGTTCAGAAAACCATGTAATTTCCAAGGCCCCGTCCCTGCGACGGGGCTTTTTTTGTCCCTATTGAGGTTTTCTCCGGTGGAGGTAAACCGTCAGGAGTATCAGGATGCCGAGCAAGGAGGCAACCATCGCCGGTTCCGGAATGGGCCGGACAAGATAGTGGCCGATGAGGTTGCTGGCCGGGGGAAGGAAGCCGAGGTCGGTCTGGTAGGCCTCGCCGAGATAAGTGGCTGCCTCATCGGGCACGGGCAGTTGGAGGACGATATCGAACCGGGTGCCGTCATCGAGATACCCGAGGGTGGAAAACTGGAGCGTACCGGCGCTGCTGGCAAAGGTGGTACCGAGGGCGTTGTGAAGGTCCTGGACGGCGGATGCATTCTCAAGGGCGGTCAGGCCGGGATCATATCCAAAGTTGGCGGCCAGTGCCCATGCCTCATCGAGGGTGGCATGCCGGTAGCCGTCGAAGGTCCCCCCGGGCAGCAGCTCGGCTTGCATTTGCTCGAAGCTGTAGTCGATGGAATCGGTCACCGTGAGCCACTCCAGGCCGCCATCGATGAAATTGCCCATGGCGGGGCACGCCAGTGCGGTGGCGGCCAATGCGCTGAGCATCAGGAAGGGCTGCTGCTTGAATGTGGGCACGAGATTAGAGTTTGATCAAGAAGGGTTCTGCAAACTATCGGTATAAATGTTACAGTGGCTGGCAAGCCTCAAAGGGCAGGGCGATTAGCCCGCAAGCGGAAGAAGCGCGGGTCCTGCGAGCCGATGGACACGGCCACCTGAACGGTCTCCCGGTTGCTGTCGAGGGTCGTGGTGGTGGCGCCAGCAATGTCCACGGTCGACCACTCGATCAGGTTGTCCGACTCCTCCAGGATGAGCTCCAGGTTCAGGTTGCTGGCATCGCTGGCCCGGTTGAAGCGAATAACAAGCGAACCGCTATCTTCAATAAACTCAAGGATGGCCTCGGTTTCCGGCGTCCGGGGATCCGAATAGCGGGCCATTTCCATGAGGTTGTTGAGGCCATCATCATCGGGATCGGCGAGGTCGCTGGAGACAAGTTCATCGGTCAGCTCCTGCAGGGAAAAATGTTCCATGCGCCACCCGCCCCATGAGGGGCCCGTGACCCAGACGAGATCGGCAAATTCCGGAAAGTCGATATAGGGATTCCGGTTGCCCTGGTAGTCATCGAATATCCGCTGGCAGACATCCGTTTCCTTGGCGGACGGGAGGAACTTCCGGTTCCATTCCAGCATGACGGACAGCTGGGCCATACGGGGATCATCCGTTGCTGGTGCCTGACTGGGCGGGGTGTCGACAAGCTCCAGGTAATTGTACCGGGTGGTCATGTAGAGCATGGCCCTGGCCACCCATCCTTTCTGGGCATCGGCCGGCTCCCAGGAATTGCTGTCTTCCGTGCACTCGGGGGCGAGCGAGTTAGCAGGATCGGCATAGCCACTGGCATCCGGATCCGAGTAGTCAAAGTATTGGTTGCCCCGGTCGCTGTTGACACCCTTGTAGACCGGAACGAGGTGAAACAGGTCCGTGTTGTCGGCACCGGATCGGAATACGCCGTAACTTCTCGGCCAGAGGTGCTCCCGGTTGAAGTAGGTTCCCGGGCTGGAACCACTGTCCTGCAGGGCCTTGGAAATGCTGGCCTGGGAGTAGAACAGAATGAGGTTGGCCGGATTGTCCGGGTCCTCATAGAGGTCCTTGTGGGCTTCCCAAACACCGGGCGTGTAGGAAAGGACGGAATGCCCGTCGATGATATCCTCCAGGGCAGTCTTCAGGGAAGTCCCGGAGAGCCCGGTTGCCGGGGCATAATAATCCACGGGTTGGCCCCCAAGTGGAGACAAACCGACAAATAAAACCGCCAATGCACGCCATCCGGATGGAAAGCCTTGCACGGCGGCTGAGAGAATCGAGCCGCTGAACATATCCCGAGGCGGACTGTCGCCGCCGCCTGCCTATCCGTCAATCGCAATTGCCGGATGTTCCCGCCTCGCGGGATTCTTTAGCAATTTGCGCCCTTAATTTCCCGAGAAAACGGGAAAAGGCCTTCATTACGGCGAGATGGACATAGGCCTGACTGACCGAGTAGAGCCACCATGGGATGCGGGGATTATAGCCGTGGATGGCGGTTATGAGGCAACCCAGCTCGGGGAAGATGCGCAACTCGAAGCGGCCCGGCGGGTCGACTTTCTTGGCGAGGCTACCCCCGGTGATGTAGTAGGCCCGGCGGTAGCGGCAGTCGGCCGAGTAGGGGGTCGGGGTGAACTCGAGCAGGACAAGCTTGCTTCCGAAAAACCGGAACCGCAGGATGCCGTCGCCATTGCGGTCTTCACGGACAATGCCGAGGGTAAAACGGCTGATCCAACTGGCGTAGGTGTGGGACAGCTTGGGGGCGGACCAGTGGTCCGGCAGCGGCATGCGCTGGATGGACCGCACCCGCTTGGCCCGGAAAAGTTTCTCGGAATCTTCCTTGAGGATCGTTTGACGGGGATTGGGCAGCGGCCGTCCCTCCGCATCAATGGAATCCCTGACGCTCTGGTCGAAGGGAATGGCCTCTTTCATGATCGCTTCAAGAAGCGGATTGGTGCGGGCCTCGAGGCTGTGGCGCAGGCTTTCCAGGAGCGGGCCGACAAGGTAGGTGGGGGTGCTGCCGAAGAGGCTGACCCAACGGCGGCTCAGGCGGACCATGTTAAAGGGAATGCTCAGGGAGGCGGTCTTCCCTCCCAACAGCTCGCTCGTGCGGAGGATCATATCCCCGTAGCTCATCGGCTTGTGGCCGGCTATATCAAATGTTCCGGTGTAGGTATCGTCTTCGAGGCAAAGCTCGAGGGCCCGGACGATGTCCCGGATGTCGACCGACTGGGTTCGGTTGCGGGTCCAGGCGGGGAGCAGCATGAAAGGCAGGCGACGGGTGAGGTTGAGGAGCATGCGGGCGGAGGAACCGCCGGGCCCAAAGATGAGGCCCGCGCGGAGCACCGTCAGGGGAACCGACCGGCAGCCGAGCACCCGCTCGACCTCAAGCCGGCTGGCGAGGTGGGGGGAGAGCCGCGACTCATCCTCCCGGGTGGGAATGAGTCCGCCGATGTAGATCACCCGCTTGACGCCGGCTTCCTCCGCTGCGCGGATAAAGTTGTCCGCCAGGAGAAGGTCCATGTCGCGGAAGTTTCCCTGGACAAGGCGGCTCGAGGGCAGCATCGAATGCACCATGTAAATGGCCATGTCCGCTCCTTCGAGGGCTGTCCGGACCTGCGGCAGCGAAAAGAGGTCGCAGCGCCTCCAGGTTGTTTCCTCGGCCCCGGCCTTTTCAACCACGGTTTCGGAACGGGTCAGGCCAATCCACTTGTATTTGTGACCGAGGGCGGTGCGCAGCGATGTTCCGACAAAGCCGCTGGCTCCGGCAATGGCGATTGTCTTGGCGGGGGATTCCATCTCGTTGAGAGGAGACTAGAAACAGAGGCCGTCTTGGCAAGAATTGTCATGGAAGAATCCCCGGAAATTGAGGGAACAAAAGACCTTCAAGGCTGTTTAAGTCTATTGACCGCGTAGCGGTTGAAGTGCTAAACTCACTTGGAGGGAAATATGATACACAATTATTCGACGACGCTGCTGGCGGTTGCTGCCATCGCCAGCACAAATCCGCTGTTTTCACAGGACAATGCCCAGGCTGTCCTGCTCCACCTGGAAAATGATGTGCGACAGGTCCGTGTGGAAGCCATGGACGTGGATTCCGGACGCTGGCTGGCCATTGCCTCCGGGTACCGGGAGGCAGTGGATTCCGGTTGGCTGAAGATACCCCTGCCGGAGGAATATGCCTCCGCGGAGCTGAGGGTCCTGTCCAATACCGCTCCATCACCGTTTGCCGGCAAAGTCCAGGATCCGGCTGTTCCCGGCGAACTTTATGTCGCCTCCCCGCCATCCTCAGGTGTCTGGGCCTACATGACCGAGGATTCAGCCGCCAACAAGCGCAGCGAGGATCCAGTCATTGAGGAAGCCGATATCTGGGCCTGGGAGGGCAATACCTTGTTTTTCTACAACCAGTACCGGGGGCTACAGGTCATCGACATGGCCGTCCCGGAGGAACCGCAATGGCTCGATTATTTCCGCTATCCGGCCAAGGGCGAGGACCTCTATGCCGTTGGTGACGGACGTATCATTCTCGTCGGCACCGGGAGCTATTGGAGTGGCGACAAGGTGACCCTGCAATTCATCGACTTTGACGGTACAGCCCTCTCCGGCGCCGAGACCGTCGAACTGGAAGCCGGCCAATACATGGACAGCCGGCGCTATAATGACTACCTTTATGTCATGACCCGGGAGTGGGTGCAGGAAACCAATCCTGAAGGCCAATTGAGCCGCGCACCCTTTATCCGGCTCTATACCATTGCCCTGTCGGACACTGCCAGTGAGCGCGTCATCGATGTGCAGTCATTCGAGGGCGATGGCTGGCTGGACGCGGTCCTCAATGCCCAGCCGGATGGCATCCTCCTCAGTCTCAACAAATGGTATGACCGGACAACCGACTGGCGGTTTCGCTGGCGTTCGGAGGTCCATGTGCTGGTTCCCGGAGAGGATGGTATCCTTAGTGAGGTCGGGGTCGCCCCACTGGCCGGTGTCGTCCAGGACAAGTACAAGATGAATTTCGCGGACGGCCTCCTGACGACAATCTCCCAGCAGGCCGACTGGAGTACGGGACAGTTTACCCGCGCCACCAAGCTGGAGAATTTCTCCCTCGGCGACGGAGGCTTCACGAAGATTGGTTCCCTCGACCTGGCTCCGGGGGAGACGCTTTTCGCTTCCCGCTTCTACGGGGATACCGTCTACATCGTGACCTTCCTTTTCGTCGATCCACTCTTTTCCATTGATAACAGCAATCCCTCCCATCCGGTTATTGCGGGCGAGCTGGAGGTTCCCGGCTGGTCGAACTACATCGAGTGGGTGGAGGGTTATCTCTTCGCCGTCGGCATTGAGGAGCGCCAGCTGACTGTCTCCATCTTCGACGTTGCGGATCCGGCCAATATGAGCCTCAAGGACCGCGTCTTCCTTAGCGAGGATTCCTGGGCCTGGAGCGAGGCCCAGTATGACGACCAGGCCATTTCCTTTTTTCCGGATGCTGGCATGCTGATGCTGCCTTTCACCACCTGGTCATGGTCTTCCAGTGAACGAATCCAGGCCATGCAGTTGATAACCTGGGATGAGACGGGTCTGCAGTTGCGTGGGCAGGTGCAGCATATTGATGTGCCTCGCCGGGGAGTCCTGATGGACAATACCGTCATTACCATTTCCGGTCGTGAAGTTGTCGCTACAGATGTGACGGATCCGGATGTCCCGGTGGAGGGCGGCGCTGCCACGCTGGCCTGGAATGTCCAACACCTGATCCCCAACGGGGATTACTGGCTGCAGCTGGAATCGGAGGAGAGTGGCTATTACTTCTGGCGGGTGCCCTACAATCCGGCAGTTGTCCCCGATCCTATTCTCTACGTGACCGCCAGGGATGCCCCCAATGTCCCGCTGGCGGAAGTCAGCCTTGCGGCCGGGCGTTTGCTGGGAGTGGCTCACATGGTCGACCGCTTGATCCTTCTACAGGACATCTCCGAAGGCCCCAAGCCGGACTATTGGCAGATGCCCGAGAAGCAGTCATTGGCGGTCCGCGCCTATGATATCAGCAACCCCCTCGAACCTGTGCTTCTGGATGAAGCCCTGTTGAATGATGTTCCTTATCTGGGCGGTTCCTTTGAGTCCAACATGACCGGGGACGGGGCGATTGTCTGGACTTCCAACGTCCAACAAGCCTATGTCTACTGGGCGATCGATATATGGCCCGGACCTTGGTTCTATCCGAGCAACCTGAGTTATCTTGTCAGTACAATCGGGGCTGCCGGCGAAGTGGCCATTCCGGCCCATGCCGTCTATCCGACAGAGGATTTCTGGAACTACGCCTCCGGCTGGTTCTGGGAGAACCCCTTGTTGGTCTCCAGCATGACTACCTACATCGAGCGGGAGCGGCCGGATACCTATCCGGATTACAAGGCACAAACCGAGCTGATTGCTGTCGACTTTAGTGAACCGTCCGAGCCCGTCCAGTATCCGAAGACGGAGATTCCATCCCACATGGTAGCGATTGAGCCAGTACAGGATGGCCTCAATCACTACCTCTACTTCGAGCCCCAGTGGAACATGGTGGAAGTCTGGGGATGGGACCAGGCGAGTGCCTTCAGTTTATTCAGGCAGAAGCTCTATCCGGACGACACCCAGAACAGCTACGCCTATTCCTTTGCCTGGATGGCCCCGTTCCATCTCCGCAGCCGCTACAACTACAATAATGGGCAATACACAAACCATCTCGATGTCTGGCACCACCAGTTTGACGAGAATCGCTTCAAGACCACGGAGGCCTTCACCTACGACAATGAGTGGTTTGGATCATGGGCCGTGCGGGAACCGGAATTTCTTCTCTCAGTCCGCGACCGGGTGGAGATTTTTCACGGGGATGCCATCAGCGGGACATTCTTGAAAACCCAGCAGCTGGACCTCGAATTTCCCAATATCTACAGCCTGAACCTCGATGAAGCCGTGCTGCAGCCCGAGGCCCTGTATGTGCCGGTTGGGATCTACGGCGTCGAAACCCTGCCCATCACCCTTGCTGTCCCCGCCGAGGCCCGGTATCTTGCCGGAGGATCCAGTGCATCCGGCGAATGGCAGGTGATGGATAGCACCGCCTGGCAGCTGGTGGGCAAGACAAGCACGGATGCAGCCGGTGCCGTTCATGGCCTGCAATGGCTGTTCCATCCAGACACCATGCGCGAAATCGACAACAATGCCACCGATGCGGGTGACTTCTGGCGCGAATCGGGCTGGTTCGGGTGGTACGCCCATTCCTTGCAGGACCCCGCTTGGCTGCACCATCTGGAACATGGTGCGCTCTATGCGGTTGTTGATGACAATCCGGAGACCAACGGCGTTTATCTCTGGGATGATGAAATTGGCTTCGTCTGGACACAGGCAAATACCTATCCGCACCTCTACGCCTACGACCGAGACCAGTGGCTCTATTACCTCAGTGGCTCCGGGATCGACGCGGTTCGCTGGTTCTATGATTACGGCAGCGGATGGTTCAGCCTGGACCGCTAATATTGCCGCTTTTCAGTTGCCTCCACCTGCAGAAGGGCCAATTTTCAGGCCTGATGAACAAGCGTATCTCTCTCTTTATATGGACGCTGCTTTCCCTCTTGCCAGTGGGCATGGTTTTCGGGGAAGTGGACTTTCCATCCCTCGGTGAGGGGAATCCCTATCAGCGGTACCCCGGTAAGATAATTTGGCATGACCTCTTCACCTCGGTTCCGGGGGAAATGGCCGCCTTCTATGAGTCGATCTTCGGTTGGGAAAGCGAAGTCCAGGACCTGGACGGCCGCAAGGTCTACCTGATGTGGTCCGGTGGTTACCCGGTGGCTGGAATTATTGAGCGTGCCAAGGTCGACGGGGACAGTGAAGGGGGAATCTGGATTGCCTATGCCTCGGTCAATTCGGTCGATTCGGTTTCCTCCGCGGTCATTGCCGCGGGCGGTCGCATTCTGGTGCAAAAAGGCGAGCTGCCGGGCCGCGGTGAGCACGGCATTCTTCAGGATAATCAAGGGGCAATCTTCGGGGTCTTGAAGTCCTCAACCGGTGATCCGGGCGAGTACATGCCGAATGTCGGGGACTTCTTCTGGGCGCAGCACCTGTCACGGGATGCTGCGGTGGCGGCGGAATTCTACGAGACGGTTGGCACTTACAAAATCAACAAGGACAAGCGCTTTGCCGGGCCACAGCTTTTTCTCCTCAGCTCGGGAGGGTTTGCCCGGGCGGGCATTTCCCCTTTGGCGGATGAGGCCCCGACGGACAAGGCCGACTGGATTCACTTCATCCGGGTTGAGTCCATCGAGGACACGCTGGGGAAGCTCTCCGGCACGGGGGCCAAGGTCCTGCTGCCTCCCAATGAAGATATCCTTGAAGGCCGTCTGGCTATTCTTTCCGATCCGGCCGGAGCCTTGGTCGGCATTATGCAAGCGGCATCCAATGTTACAAACCAGGAGGGCGGACAATGAACCGGTTCAATCGCAAGATATTCCTGTTGGGACTTCTGGGCTTTATTGTGCTCGGCATGGGCGGCTGTGGTTCGTCCAATTATGCCCCTTCCAGCACATCCGGGTATGTTGGCTATTCCTACGGCATGGGCTATTACGATCCCTGGTATCGACATGGCTACTACGGCCGGCCGATCTATGTCAATCCGCCCTCTCGGCCGCGACCGGACCGTCCCGTCAACCTGCCGTCGCGTCCGGTAACCCCACGGCCAGCGCCGACACCCCGTCGATAGCTCAAAGGGCGCTTTCAGCCATTTCCTTGACGGCATCCCGCAAGGCGGATTCCAGGCGGCTGACGCGGCGACTGGTTGAGCTTCCGGCATCCTCGATGGAGCGGGAAACGCGCCCCTCGGCAACCGCTGAACGCGTATCGGCATCGACAATGCGGTACTCCATGGAAACGGAGACCCCGCTCGTGTCCGTCAGGCAAAACTGGAGAATGGTGATATCGACATTGAGGTCGGCTTCCGCCGAATCGCCGGCGGTGGCGTAAAGGCCACTGACCGAGGCTTCCAGTTCGGAAGCCACGACTTGGGAAATCATTGAGTCAAGGGCGCCCGCCCAGCGGTGCTGCGACAGGTAGCGGACCTCGCTGGTCCCGGACAACTCAACCACCTGGGAGTTGTTGAGAAAGTCCATGAGGTGGGTATCGCGAATTGCCACCCGCAGTTCAATCGGATCAACCGAGCCGCGGGAAGCCTGCCCCAGTACATGGAAGGTCGTTGTCTCCTGGATCGGGTCGAAATTGATACATCCGGTCAGGGTGGCCAGTGCCGCAATGGAGGCTACCAGTTGTAAGCGCTTGATGATGGTGGATGGTTTCATGGTCGAAAAAGGTCAGGGTTGGGCACGTCCGCTGATGAGGGCCCGCGGGTTGCGTTCAAGATAGGCCAGCAATTCCTCCGCGCTTTGCGAGGCCCGTTGCAGTGCCTCCAGGGTCTTCACCAACTCCCGTCGCGTCCGGCTGTCCACAGAGGTCAGTTCCTCGAGGTTGTCGAGGACATCATTGCTGCGCTGGAGGGTGCCGGAGACATCCTTCATCACCGCCTGGTAATCGGCAACGGCCGGATCGATGGCTCCTTCAAGCTTGTCGGCAACCGTCTTCAGGGAAAGGAGGGTTTCCCGAAGGGCGGGGACGGTCTGGTCCAGCTGTAGTTCCTCAAGCGCATCGCGGAGAGTGGCGGTGGTATCGACGACGGAACGGTTCATGCCCTTGAAATCGATTTCATGCATGACCGTGTCGAGGCGCTCGAGGATGCGGACGAGGCGGTTGCTGATCCCCTCGACGTCCAGCGAGGCAAGGTGGCCCAGGATATCCGTTGTCTTGGCACCGAACTCCGCCATGTCGGAAGGCAGGGAAGGGATCTCCTTCAGGTCCTCATCCATTTGCAACCAGCGAGAGGGGATGCCCGGATTTTCATAGTAATCCAACTCGATGTAGAGAAGACCGGTAAGGAAGCTTTCCAGTTGCAGTTTGGCCCGCAGGCCGTTGCGGATTTCCTCCTCGAACTTCAGTGGATCGATAAGATCGATGGCGAGGTTCTGGTCCAGCTTGCGACCAACCTTCTTGAGGTCGATGGAGAAGAAGACGGGGATATAGGAGTCTCCCCGGGTCAGCCGCTGCTTGTAGGTGATGCGGATATCGCGGACCTGGCCGATGGGGACACCCTTGAATTTGACCGGGGCCCCGACGGTGAGGCCGTTGACCGATTCCCCGAAATAGACAATGAAGTCCTCCTCCGACTTGAAGAGTCGGCTGGAGCCGACGTAGATGATGGTCGCAATACCCAGGAAGGCGGCTACAAGGACAAAAATTCCGACAAGGGTGGCATTGGAAAGGCGCTTCATGGTCGTTTACTCGATGTTTCAGGATTTACGTGGCACGGGCAAAGAAAAAGTGGATACAGATCAGGATGGGCTGTTGGAAGACGGTTTTTCACCGGTTCGCTCCGAGTGGTTGCGGGTGAGAAAAGCATGAACGGCCGGGCTGGGCGGGTTTTGCAGCAATTCATGGGGCGAGCCGATGCCTCCCATGCGACGCTCCGTGGCGTCGAGGTAGACGGCCCGGTCGGCCACGGTGAAGATGCTCGGCAGCTCATGGGAGACGAGGACAATCGTTGCCCCGAGGCTTTTCCGGGTCTCGAGGATGAGCTCGTCGAGGTTTCTCGAGGAGACGGGATCGAGGCCGGCGGAGGGTTCATCAAAGAAGAGGATGTCCGGATCGAGGGCGATGGCCCGGGCCAGTCCGGCGCGTTTGCGCATTCCTCCGCTGAGCTCGGAAGGGAAATAACTTTCGAACCCCTTCAGGCCGACAACGGACAACTTGAAATCAACAATCTCGGCAATGCGGTCCTTGCCCAGGCTGGTAAATTCCTGAAGGGGCAGGGCGACATTCTCCCCGACGGTCATGGTGCTCCAGAGGGCGCCATTCTGGTAGAGAACCCCGCAGCGCCGGAGGATGGACTGGCGGACCTTGCGGCGGGCATCCGTGAAGCTGACGTTTCCGTAATGGATCTTGCCCTGCGCGGGTTCCAGCAGGCCGAGCATGTGCTTGAGGAGGGAACTCTTGCCACAGCCGCTGGGGCCCATGATGGCGAGGATTTCCCCCTTGCGGACATCGAAGTTGAGATCCCGCTGAAGGACAAAGCTCCCGTAGGCCATGGTCAGGTTATCCACCTTGATTTGAATCTTTTCCGCCATGTTATACGCCCAGGGTTGCTGCAGCCCAGTCGATGACCGCGTTCGAGAAAACTATCAGGGTGATGCCCGCGACAACCGCCCGGGTCGTGGCAATGCCCACTGCTCCGGCGCCGGAGCCGCATTGAAGGCCGCGGAGGCAGCCGGCCGTGGCGACCAGGATGCCGAAGACAAAGGACTTGAAGATGCCGAGCAGGAAATCCTCCAGGCCGACGACCGATTGCATCTCGGAAAAGAAGACCGGTCCGGGAACGCCCATCAGGCCCTCGGCGACAACCCAGCCGCTGAGAATGCCAATGACGTTGGAGTAGAGGGTCAGGAGGGGCATCATCAGGAAGAGGGCCAGCAGCCTGGGCAGGACAATGAACTCAATCGGGGAAATGCCGAGTGTGCGCAGGGCGTCGATTTCCTCGTTGATCTTCATGCTCCCGATCTGCGCCGCAAAGGCGGCTCCGGTACGGCCGGCAAGGATGATGCCGGTCATGATGGCCCCCATTTCGCGGAGGATACCGTACCCGACCAGATAGGAGACGGCGAACTCGGCACCGAACTGCTTCAGGGTAACGGCTCCGAGGAAGGAAATAATGGCGCCGACAAGAAAGCTGATCAGGGCGACAATCGGAAGCGCATCGAGGCTCACAGTCCGCAGGATATGCCAGAAATCCTCCCAGCGCAGCCGGGCCTTGCCGCTGACCAGCTTGATGAAGGCCAGGACCCATTCACCGGTGAAAGTGGCGATTTCCAGCATGCCGTAAATTCGCCGGATGACTTCCGAGCCGAGTTGGGCTATCCAACTTGCGGAATCGCCCGTCTTTTTGGCGGCATCTTCCTTTTCCGGGACTTTCCTGCCCAGCTCCAGCAGCCGTTTGAGCTGCTCCGGCAGGGGGTCGAGTTCAATCGTGAAGCCCTTTTCCCTGGCTATCCGGGCCAGCCGGAAAATGAAACTGGCAAGCGCGGTGTCATACTGGATACCCTGTTCGAGCAGGAAGCGGATTTCCTTTTCCCCCTCCGCGGCCTCGATCTGCCGGACAATTCCCCGCGTATCCGGCAACTGGGAGCCAATGCACCAACTGCCCCCGAGGTTAATCAGGAGGGCATTGCCTTCTTCAAGGATGCCGGCCTGGGCCTTTCTTCCCTTAACCAACATGGTCCGGCCTGCTTAAATCCCTCCTGTGCATGCCGGCATTTTTGGAAAATTGCCCTGCTGGTCAAACCTTGGATGAATCCTTTTTCGAAGGGGATTGACATATTCTTCAATCAGCAGGCAACTGTTGCCTAATCATCGGTTTGACCACAGAAACAGAAAAACCATAGCAGACAGCATAATGAGTTCAGGAAGCGAGGTTCGCTTAGGAATAATTGGATTGGGAAATATGGGCCAGGCCCATGCGAAAAACATTCTCGCTGGGGAAGTGCCCGGCCTGAAGTTGGCAGCGCTGGCGGATGCGGATCCGGCCCGCGGGGAGGCCTTTCCCGATGTCCCGTTCTTCGAGAATGCCAGTGAACTGATTGCCTCCGGTTCAGTGGAGGCGGTCCTGATTGCCACTCCCCACTATGCCCACACGAAAATTGGCATCGAGGCTCTGGAGGCGGGTCTTCATGTTCTCGTCGAGAAGCCGATTTCCGTGCACAAGGCGGATTGCCAGCGTCTGATCGCGGCCCACCAGCGGGACGAGCAGGTCTTTGCGGCGATGTTCAACCAGCGGACGGACCCGAAGTACGTCAAGCTGAAGGAATTGATCGATTCGGGAGAGCTGGGCCGTGTCAACCGGATCAACTGGACGGTGACGGACTGGTTCCGCACGGAGCAGTATTATATCTCCGGCGGTTGGCGGGCCACATGGAACGGGGAGGGCGGTGGCGTTCTCCTTAACCAATGCCCCCACCAGCTCGACCTCTGGCAGTGGCTGTTTGGCATGCCGTCCTCCGTTCGCGGCTTTTGCGATTATGGCCGCTTCCACGATATTGAAGTGGAGGATGACGTCACGGCCTATATGGAATACAGCGATGGAAAAAAAGGCCTCCTCATCACGACAACCGGGGAGGCTCCGGGAACCAACCGTCTGGAAATTGCCGCTGAGCGGGGCCGGCTGATTCTCGAAGGGTCGACCTTGGTTTGGCTCCGCAACGAGACGGAAACGAGCCACTTCTCCAAGGAATGTACGAGTAGCTTCGACAAGCCGGAAACGACAGAGGAGAGTTTTGAATTCGAGGGCAATGGGGAGCAGCATGTGGGCATCCTGAAGAATTTTGTTGCCGCCATCCTTGAGGGCGCGCCCCTCACGGCTCCCGCCGCCGAGGGAATTCATTCGGTGGAGCTGGCCAACAGCATTATTCATTCGAGCGATCTGAAGGAAACCATTGAACTCCCGCTCGATGGAGCGGCCTATGCTGACGCTCTACAGGACAAGATTACGAACTCCACCTACGTGAAACCGGAGCAGAAGGCTTCCACCGGGGACCAGGACTTCAGCAAATCCTTTTAAGCGACATGACACAGCAACGTGATGGAATGAACTGGGCCCCCAAGGCCGCCAAGCCGGAACCGGTGGTCCAGCCAGGGGAGTTTGTCTTTGCGGCCGCCTTCTTTAACCACGGCCACATCTTCGGCCAAACCAACGGCCTGACGGAGGCCGGTGGTATCTGCAAGTGGGCCTGGGACCCCGATCCGGAGAGGATGGCCGATTTCTGCCAAAAGTATCCGGGCGTCCGGGCAGCAGATTCCTACGAGCAAATTCTCGACGATCCGGAAGTGCGACTGGTGACCGCGGCTGCGGTGCCTTCGGACCGGTGTGCCATCGGCCTCAAAACCCTGCGTGCCGGAAAGGATTACTTCACGGATAAATCCCCCTTCACGACGCTTGAACAACTGGAGGAAGCGCGTGCGGTGGTGGCGGAAACGGGCCGCAAGTACATGTGCGATTTCTCCGAGCGCCTGCATACCGAGGCGGGGTGGTACGCCGGTGAGCTGATTCGCTCCGGCGCCATCGGCCGCGTCTTGCAGATCCTCATTCTGGCACCGCACAACCTTGCCCGGGAAAGTCGTCCGGACTGGTTTTTCGAAAAGGAAAAGTACGGCGGCATCCTCACGGATATCGGATCGCATCAATTTGAGCAGTTCCTCTATTACGCGAATGCCCGGTCCGGGGTTGTCAATTTTGCCCGGGTGGAGAATTTCGCCAATCCGGAGACACCCGGACTGGAGGACTTTGGTGAAGCCTCCCTGACGCTCGGCAACGGGGTCTCCTGCTACTGTCGGATGGACTGGTTCAACCCCAAGGGCCATCGATCATGGGGAGATGGACGGACCTTTGTCCTCGGAACTGACGGGTACCTTGAGGTGCGCAAGTATAACGACATCACCCGTGAACCGCAGGAGGCGCAGGTTGTCTATCTCGTTGATCAGGAGGGCGAGAAACGGATTCCCTGCGAGGGGAAGATTGGATTCCCCTTTTACGGCCAGCTGATCCTCGATTGCCTCAACCGTACCGAGGTGGCGATGACGCAGGAACACTGTTTTGCTGCCGCCGCCTTGTCGATGAAGGCGCAGGCGGTGGCCGATGCCCGCCATTAGGTTTACAGGAAAGTAAAAGCGGATTGAAGCCGGGCGGCATTACTGGCTGAATGCTGCCCATGGCACGTGTTTCATTCATTCTCCTTTTGGGCATCGCGGGCATCGTTCAGCCTGTATTTGGTTCCCCTGAACAAAAGCTCGAAAACCTGGGCATCGAATTACCCGAGGTCAGTCCGTCGATTGCCAACTATGTCGGCGGGGTGCGGACCGGTGACCTGCTTTTCCTTTCCGGGCATTTGCCCCGGGATGAGGCGGGGGGGGTCCTTAACGGCAAGGTGGGGGGAGGAATGGGGGGGGGGGGGGGGTCATGCCGGGGCCGGCGGACAGGTCATTGCCCTCGCCCCCACCCGAAAGGCGGGCGGGGGGGCCTTGGAAAAGGTGTACGGGGGGGCCAGGGGCT
>JBFOLZ010000099.1:0-35187 GCA_040830445.1 Puniceicoccaceae bacterium | reverse complement strand
TCCAGTCAAATCATTTATCTGGCTGGTGGCCCGCATACAGGTTGCGATGAGGCTGCCCAGAAGGTTCGTCGAAACCGCCAGCCGGCTTCCCTTGGGAATATCCCGCACCCAGCTGACCAGCTCAATCCCGCGCCCCGGACCCACCAGACGGGCCAGCAAGCGGCTGAGCGGCGTCCGCGATCCTTCCATACCCGGTGGAATAATTCCCGAGGCAATCAGGGCCGCCTTCAACAGTCCCAGATAATCCCGGCCAAAGTCGAAAAGGGTTCCCAGGTCATCCACCTCGGCCACGTTTTCGAGGTCAATGCTGACCAGGCGGATAACCGGCCGGTCAATGACCCGCAATGCACTCAGGCAGGGCGATACGGGTCCCTGCGGGCTTCCGGTCATGGCCAGGTCGACGGACACATTGACCACCTTGGCGAATTCCGGACGGTCCATGCCAAGAAAGAAAATGTCCGACCACGAACTGTGGGAAAGGTCCATCCGGACCGGCGTTTGCTCGATCAACCAGGGAGGCGTTCCATCCGCGCTTTGGAGCAATTCCCGTCGGATCCGCAGGGGAAAGTCGTCCGGATGGCCGATGCGGAACATCCATTGGTTGCCCACTTCCTGGCGGACGGATTTCCTTACCTGGTTGGCCAGACTTTGCAGGGCCAGGGCATAATACGCCGTGGCCAGCCCGCTCGACAGGGTCACATTGAGCCGGGCCTTGCGCCCATGGTGAAGGAGATCATCGATCGCCTCCTCAAAATTCCGGTTCTGCAGGGCGCGGTGGGCATCCAATGGAATGGGACAGGGAACCAGGTCCGCAGCGTCCACTCCCTGCGGACCATCGTCGTCCGCCTCCACATGGCCGGGCAGGACGAAGCGGTGCAGGTGATAGAGGATGACGAGTGTCCGCACCCGCAAATACAAGTTATCGGTTTCCCTCCAGAAGGCTTCCATCGAGTCGCAATCCCGGAGCAGTTGCTCCAGGCTGCGGTTTTCCACCAGGCTCTCGACGGACCGGTCAAAGGTCGTCGGTTCCGTACCGCACAAAGTCTCGATGAAGGGGGACATGGCTGTTCCAGTTCTCATGCTTCCCTACTGCTGGACCGGTTCATTGCCGGGTTTTGAATCCGCGAGGACGCGGATCAGGTCGGCGAGGACCATTTCCCGGTTCGGGCCGGCCAGGGCCATCGCCAACTCGGCATGGAGAAGGCCATACTGGGCCTCCAGGTCGAAGCGGTTGCCGTTGAGGAGGGCGGCGTGCAGATGTCCCCGCTTGGCCAATGCGTTCAGGGCCGGGCTCAAGCCAATGGATTCGCTCTCCGCTGCAACGGCATCCAGCTGCTCGAAAATTTCCCCGTCAAGGACATGGATGCCAAAGAATCCCAAGTAATAGCCGGAACGGTGTCCCGGAACCCGCATATGCAGTTCCGCTTCTGTCGGGGTTGGTTTCTCACGCACCTCCCGGACCTTGTAGATGCCCGGTTGCTGACCCACCGGTTCCCCGGCGACAACCCCGAACTGCGTCACCTGGCTCTCGTGCGTTGACTGGACGGCGGAGATGGGCGACTGGAAACGGTCGTACATCTTCACCAGTTGGGCAACACAGCTGTGTTCACTGTCGTGGCTCAGGAAGAGATGGTCGCAGACCAGCAGGACAAAGGTCTCCTTCCCGACAAACTCCCTCGCCCGGAGGACGGCATCGCCAAATCCGCGGGGATTATCCTGGGCAATCATCGTCAGTCGCTGCTGGCCAGAGTTGACAGCCGACTTGTAGAGGTCCCCGTCTCCCGGAGTATGGATCACCGCCACTTCTGTTATGCCTGCCGCCTCTAAGTCCCTCAAGTGGAGGGCCAACAGGGGGACGGCTTTTCCCTCGGTGTCGGACAGTGTTTGGACAGGCAGGTTCCGGTGCTGCGGACTGGCCGCAGTAATAACAGCTTTCATTGGGCACTACGGATAACGCCCGGAATGGAGGGGTCAACTTAGGAACCGCACTTCCGGCTCCAATCGGATGCTTTCCTTTTCCCAAACCAAGCTCTGCACCTGCTCGATCAGCTCCAGCACGTTCGCGGCCGTGGCATTACCGGTATTCTCAATCCAGTTGGCATGCTTTTCCGAGATAATGGCCCCTCCGACGCGATGCCCCTTGAGCCCGCAGCGGTCGATTAGGACCGCGGCCGGAACGCCATCCTTGGTCCCCTTGAAGACCGACCCCGCTGTTGGCTGGGTCAGGGGTTGCCGCTCATGGCGCATGGCGAGGTGGATAGCCGTCTCCTCGCGGATGGCCTCGCGCGTGGATTGCTCAGTCAGCCGAAAGCGGGCGGCAGTGACAACAAGGTCCGAATCAAGCAGGTCCGTATGGCGGTAAACTGGATGAAAGTCGGAATATGGCTGCCACCCGGCCTCCCCCTCGAGAGAAACAGTCCGCACTTCCGTACACCGGTTGGCTGTCTGACGTTCATCCCCGGGTCCGTAGCCTGCATTGATGGCCACGGCAGCCCCAACGGTTCCCGGTATGCCGATATAGAACTCATACCCGCCGTAACCCTTCTGGGCAGCCACCTTGGAGAGCCGGGGCAGCGACATGCCCGCGGAGACCTCAAGGATGGCATTATCCCCTTCACCGCTCAGCAATTTGGCCCCCGTCGCATCCATCTGGCGCAGGCAGATGACGAGACCCTTCAGGCCAGCATCGGCAATAAGGACATTTGAGCCGCGCCCGAGGATATGCAGCGGCAGCTTCTGCTCCTTTCCCCAAGCAATCGCTTGAAGCAACTCAGCCTCGTTCTGCGGCATCCAGAACCACTCCGCCGGACCGCCAATCTTCCATGTCGTCAGTGGCGCAAGGGGAATGTTCTGGTTGGGCAAGTGTTCCATAAAAATCTTAATCTCAATCTTGATCTTAATCTTAATCCCTTGCTCCAGTAGACCGCAAGGGCATGCGGATTGCGGGTGAGATTAAGATCAAGATTAAGGCTAAGATTAAGATTATGGGGGGAGATCAAGGCTTAGATCAAGATTCCTCCAGGACGCCCTTGAAGTACTCGATGGTCCGTTCCAGGCCTTCCTCCAGATGGACCTTTGGTTCCCAGCCAAGCTTTTCCCTCGCCAGTTCGATGTTCGGCTGGCGCTGGAGGGGATCGTCCTGGGGCAGTGGTTCGTAAATAACTTTGGATTTGGAGCCGGTCAGTTTAATGACCGCTTCAGCCAGCTCGAGAATGGTAAACTCCCCTGGGTTGCCGATGTTCACTGGTCCCGTGAAGTCCTCGCAGTTCATGAGGCGGATGAATCCTTCAACAAGGTCATCGACATAACAGAAGGAACGCGTCTGCGATCCATCCCCATAAACGGTGATGTCCTCGTTCTGCAGGGCCTGGACGATAAAGTTGGAAACCACCCGGCCGTCGCCCGGATGCATTCGCGGACCATAGGTGTTGAAAATCCGGACCACCCGGATATCGACCCCATTCTGGCGATGGTAATCAAAGAACAGCGTTTCCGCGACCCGCTTGCCTTCGTCGTAGCAGGCGCGAATGCCGATCGGGTTGACCGACCCGCGGTAGGACTCGACCTGAGGATGAATCTCCGGATCCCCGTAGACCTCGGAGGTGCTGGCCTGGAATATCCGGGCATTGACCCGCTTGGCGAGACCGAGGCAGTTGATGGCACCCATGACGGAGGTCTTGACCGTCTTGATGGCATTGTACTGGTAGTGGACCGGTGAAGCCGGGCAAGCCAGGTTGTATATCTGGTCCACCTCAACCTTGAAGGGGTCGGTGACGTCCCACCGCATCAACTCAAAGTTGGGATGCCCCAGCAAGTGCCGGATATTCGCCTTGGCGCCGGTGAAGAAGTTATCCAGGCAAATGACATCATGCCCCTGTTCAATAAGACGATCAACCAGATGGGAGCCAAGGAAACCGGCTCCTCCTGTTACAAGAATGCGTTTGTTCATAATTGATATTCCAATGAGTGATTAACGGACGAGGCAATGAACCCCGAAAGTACGGCTCTGGCTAACGCCTCCCTCCGATATCATGGCCGTCAGGCGGAGAAATTCGGTGGCCTTGGTAGCGAGTGACTTTGGCGTGATCTTGAGGATGTAGCGACCCCCCGCCTGCTCCTTGAGCTCTGTTTCGAAATAGCGGGATTCCTGCTGTGTCAGGGCCAGCTCCACCTGTTTGCCCTCTGGAATGGTGAGTTGGATGTCCCGGGTCGAGACCGGCTCATCGATTTTCCAGCGCAGAACCCTTGGCTCAATTTTGACCCACTCGGGAATGTACGTGGTCATGGTGAGGACATGCGTCTCCACCGTCGGGCTGGTGGTGCGCAAGGTGATGCGCTTTTTCTGCGTTCCCACCCGCGAACCGAAGGTGAAGATGGCCCGGATTTCCCCGCTTTCCCCGGGTTGATACTCCAATTTCTCCAGTTTGGGGACTGTACAGCCACAGGATGAAGTTGGATTCATTACGGTCACCGCTTCTTCACCGGTATTCGTAAAGCGAAAAACGGCTTCCGCCTTCTGGTCCATCATGGAAGGATTATTGATGATCTCCGTCTGGTCGAATTCCAGTGCGGCCTGGGTGAGCAGGCTTCCCAGGAAAAGGGACGTGATAACGAGGGTTCTTTTCATGTCTATTCTCCTCAGTTGATTCAGTCGTTCAATTGATCAAGCACCCGTCCGAGCCAGGATGCCTCCTGCTGGTACCAGTCGGCCAACGCCCTGAAACCGGCTTCCGGAGGGGTTACCGGTTCCCAGTCAAGCAGCCGCCGGGCCTTGGAAATATCAGCTGATGTATCGCGCATATCGGCAGGATTCCAATCCTTCCGGTCAATTAGAGCCTTCTTGCCGGCAAACTGTTCAATCAGCTCAATCATGTAGTTAATCGAGACCGGCTCATTGCCGCCACCCAGGTTGATAATCTCGTATCCCAGCGGCTTCAACGCGGCCACCGTACCGGAGGCAATGTCATCGATGAACGTGAAGCCCCGCCGTTGTTCGCCATCCCCATACAAGGGGAATGGCTTCCCGCTGGCGATGCGGTGGACAAACTTCAGGGGGGACATATCCGGTCGACCGGCAGGGCCATAGACCGTGAAGTACCTGACGACGGAAACATCGAGACCATGCAGGTGATGGTAGGTGTAGGCCATGACTTCCGCCGCCTTCTTGGCCGCGGCATAGGGCGACAGGGGACGATCCACCGGCTGCTCCTCCTGGAAGGGAGCCGGTTGGCCGGCGTAAACGGAAGAAGTCGAGGCCTGGACCAGCTTCTTGACCCCGTGACGGACCATCGTATCCATCAACCCGACCAGGGCGGTCAAATTGGTCTCGAGATACAGTTGCGGTTGTTCAATCGAGGGCCGGACACCGGCCCGCGCGGCCAGGTTGATGACAGCTTCCGGCTGGTGTTCGTTAAAAAGCCGGTCCAGGAGAGCGGTATTCCCCAGATCTCCTTCAATGAACTTGAAACGGTCCCCGCCCAGTGCCTCCAGTTGACGAACCCGCCAATTCTTCAACTCGACCGGGTAATAATCATTCAGGTTGTCCAGCCCGATAATGGAATGCCCCTCACACAACAATAATTCACCGGTTTTCCAGCCGACAAATCCCGCACATCCGGTGAGCAAAATCTTCATGAAGTCTATGGATTATCCGTCAGGACCGCAAACGTCCAGCTTCCACGGAGGAAAGAAAGTCGGCATAAGCGTTGCCCAGTCCCTCCTGGAGGGAGATGCGTGGCGTCCAGCCCAGCTCCCGAATGAGGCTGTTGTCCATTAATTTTCGCATGGTCCCGTCCGGCTTGGAGGTATCGAGGGTAATCGCTCCCTCATAGCCCACCGTGGCAGCCACCTGCTGGGCCAGTTCGTGGATACTGACATCCTCACCGTAGCCAATATTGACCCAGTCAGGCGGATCCTCGACCCGCAACAAGTACAGAAGTCCTTCGGCCAGATCATCCACGTGCAGGAACTCCCGCCTCGGTTTGCCGGTTCCCCAGATGGCCACTTCCGGCAATCCCGACTCCCTGGCCTCATGGAAGCGCCGGATGAGCGCCGGGAGGACATGGGAATTCTCCGGATGGTAATTGTCTCCCGGACCGTAGAGGTTGGTCGGCATAGCCGAGTGAAAGAGAACCCCGTACTGGCGGCGGAGGTAGGAGCAGTATTTGAGGCCGGAAATCTTCGCCAGGGCGTAGGCCTCGTTGGTCTTCTCAAGGGGCGACGTGAGCAGGCAGGCTTCCGGCATCGGCTGGGGGGCTTCGCGGGGATAGATGCAAGAGGACCCAAGGAAGAGAAACCGCTTCACGCCGTTACGCCAGGCCGCGTTGATGACGTTCATCTCCGCCATCAGGTTCTCGTACATGAACTCCGACGGGTAGGTGTTGTTGGCATGGATCCCACCCACTTTGGCCGCCGCGAAAATCACGATACCCGGCTTCTCGGCAGCAAAGAAGGCATCCACATCCGCCTGCACTGTGAGGTCGAGCTCCTTCCGGGTCCGGGCCACCCTGTTGTCATAACCCTGAGCATCCAGGGCCCGGCAGACGGCAGAACCGACCATTCCCCGGTGGCCGGAGACGTATATCTTGTCCGTCTTCTTCATCCGTCTTTATTTGGAACCACAAAAATCACAAAAGGCACAGAATGTTCTTTGGAGATGAGCGGAACCCTGATTATTTAAAATATTTGGGATTTTGAGATTTTTGTGTTTTCTGTGGTTCCAAAATAGCTACCAGCCCTTCTTCTCGACGCTGGCGATGTCGGCCTCAGTCATAATCTTGACCAAATCGGTGAATCGCGTCTTTGGCTCCCAGCCCAGCTCGCGTTTGGCCTTGGCCGGATCACCGATGAGCAGGTCTACCTCAGCCGGGCGGTAATACTCGGGATCAACCGCCACCCGGACGACGCCCTCGTCATCGCGGCCGACCTCGTTTTCTTCCTTGCCTTCCCAGGTAATGTTGATGCCGGCATGCTTGAAGGAGAGCTCGGCAAATTCACGCACCGTGTGGGTTTCGTTGGTCGCCAGGACGAAGTCGTCCGGCTGGTCGTTCTGCAGGATGCGCCACATGCCCTCGGTGTATTCCGGCGCATAGCCCCAGTCCCGCTTGGCATCGAGGTTGCCAAGGCGCAGATTTTCCTGCAGACCCAGCTTGATGCGGGCGACGGTGCGCGTTATCTTGCGGGTGACAAAGCTTTCCCCGCGGCGCGGCGACTCGTGGTTGAAGAGGATGCCATTGGAGGCATGGATACCGTAGGATTCACGGTAATTGACGATGATCCAGTAGGCGTAAAGCTTGGCGACACCGTAAGGGGAACGCGGATAGAAGGGCGTCGTCTCATCCTGGGGAACCGCCTGCACCTTGCCGTAGAGTTCGGATGTGGAGGCCTGGTAAAAACGGACTTTGTCCTTCAGTCCAACTTCCTTGATGGCATCGAGGAAGCGGAGGGTGCCCACGGCGTCCACTTCCGCCGTGTACTCCGGGACATCGAAGGATACCTTGACGTGTGACTGCGCACCGAGGTTGTAGATTTCCTCCGGTCCAATATTTTCCAGCAACCGGTTCAAGTTGGAGGAATCCGTCAGATCGCCATAATGGAGGAAAAGCCGCTTTCCGCGGATTTCCGGATCCAGGTTGAGGTGTTCAATCCGGCCCCAGTTGAAGGAACTGCTGCGCCGCACGATACCGTGAACGATATAGCCTTTGTCCAGCAGTTGCTCAGTCAGGTAGGAACCATCCTGGCCAGTGATACCAGTGATCAGGGCCACCCGGCCCTCATAGGGTTTGTTTGTGTCAGACATTGTTAAACAGGGATTAAAGCGCTCGGACCATTCCCCCGGCTAATGTTTCATGTGTGAACGGATCAATTAAGACAAGGGAACCGGTAATCCGATTACGGGAATACTCGTCCACAAAAAGCGGACTCGCAACCCGTAAATGAATTCGGGCGATTTCGTTCAGCCCCACTTCCGGCTCATCCTCGACCTTGTGCAGGGTATTGACGTTGACCTTGTACTGGATCGACTTCACCGCCGCTTTCACATCCCGGCTGGTATGGCGGATGAAAAGCTTGTCGCCCGCCTTTAGTTTCCGCTTCTCGGAGAACCAGCAAATCATGCAGTCAATCTCCTGCTCTACCCGCGGCTTGTTGTTCGGCTTGACCAGCATGTCTCCACGGGAAATGTCGATTTCATCCTGCAAGGTGATGGCACAGGAATGAGGATGGAAGGCTTCCTCCAGCTCTCCATCATGGGAGTGGATGGCCTTGATCTTGGATGTGAAGCCCGATGGAAGAACCATTACCTCGTCCCCCGGCTTGAAGACACCGCCAGCCACCTTGCCGGCATAGCCCCGGAAGTCGTGCCACTCGTTGGAATGTGGGCGGATGACCCACTGGACGGGAAAACGGGCATCGACATGGTTGGCATCCGGCCCGATGTAGACCGTCTCCAAGTGGTACAGCAGGGATGGCCCCTGGTACCAGGGCATGTTCTCCGATTTGCTGACCACGTTGTCCCCCAGAAGGGCGGAAATCGGCATGAAGGTGATTTGCGGGATGTCGAGACGGGAGGCGAAGTCCTTGTAGTCCTCGACAATCTCGTTGAACCGCTCCTCGGACCAGTCGACGAGGTCCATCTTGTTCACCGCCACCACCACGTGCTCGATTTGCAGCAATGAGGCGATGAAGGAATGGCGGCAGGTCTGCTCAATGACCCCGTTCCGGGCGTCGACCAGAATGATGGCCAGATTCGCCGTTGAGGCCCCGGTAACCATATTGCGGGTGTACTGGATATGGCCCGGTGTGTCTGCGATGATGAACTTGCGCTTCGGGGTGGCAAAGTAACGGTAAGCCACGTCGATGGTGATTCCCTGCTCGCGCTCGGCCCGCAGCCCGTCGGTCAACAGGGCGAGATTAACGTTCTCGTCCCCGCGCTGCTTGGAGCTGCGTTCGACAGCTTCCAACTGGTCCTCAAAAATGGTCTTGGTGTCGTACATCAGTCGTCCAATGAGGGTCGACTTTCCGTCATCTACCGATCCGGCCGTGGTGAACCGGAGCAGTTCCATGTCGAGGTAGGAATCCTTCTCCCCGCCTTGTTTCTCTTGATTATCTGAAGTCATGCAAAAATTCCTTGGAATGGATTAAAAGTAGCCCTGCTTCTTGCGGTCTTCCATCGCGGTCTCCGAGCGGCGATCATCGGCCCGGGTTCCGCGCTCGGTTTGCCGGGCCGCGGCCACTTCGGCAATGATATCGTCGAGTGAATTGGCTGCGGACTCGGTACAGCCCGTGCAGGTCGCGTCCCCGACGGTGCGGAACCGGACGACCTCCTCCTTTACCTCCTCATCATCCTGTACGGTAATGAAGTCAGTCACCGCCATGATGGTGCCGTTGCGCCGGATGACCGGGCGCTTGTGGGAAAAATAGATGCTCGGCAGGTCGATGTTCTCCCGCTTGATGTATTGCCAGACGTCCATTTCCGTCCAGTTGGAGAGCGGGAAGACCCGGAAGTGCTCCCCGGGGTGCATCTTGCCGTTAAATAGATTCCACAACTCCGGACGCTGGTTTTTCGGATCCCACTGCCCAAAATCGTCCCGGTGCGAGAAGAACCGCTCCTTGGCCCGTGCCTTTTCCTCGTCCCGCCGGGCACCCCCAATGGCCGCATCAAAACTGTTCTCCTCGATGGCATCCAGAAGGGTGACCGTCTGCAGGCCGTTGCGGGAGGCATTCGGTCCCTTCTCCTCGACCACACGGCCCTGGTCAATGGAATCCTGGACCGAGGCCACCACCAGGCGTGCCCCCATATCCGCGACAAAGCGGTCCCGGAATTCGATCGTCTCCGGGAAATTATGCCCGGTGTCGACGTGCATCAAGGGAAAGGGCACTTTTGCCGGCCAGAAGGCCTTCTTCGCCAAGTGGGCCACGACGATGGAGTCCTTCCCCCCAGAAAATAACAAAACCGGATTCTGGAACTGGGCCGCAACTTCGCGTAAAACGAAGATCGCTTCCGATTCCAGGTGCTCCAAGTGGGTGACCGTGTAGGATTTATGCATAAGCCGTCTAATCTGTGGTTTATTAGGTAAAATAGTCAAGAACCAATGCGGTCAGTGGACTGGCGGGCTTCCAGTTGCTTGAGGAGGGTCTGTACGGATTGCTCGACAGAAGCCGTCTCGGTATCGAGGACGAGGACCGGATCGCCTTCAGTTGGTTCCTCAAAGGCAGAGTCCTTACCAGTAAAATTGGCGATTTTGCCGGCCTGGGCCTTCTTGTAGAGGCCCTTGGGGTCACGCTCAGCGCAGGTTTCGAAGCTGGCCTTGACGAAGACCTCGACAAAGTCGGCCTCCCCGACGACAGAGCGGGCCAGTTGGCGCAGCTCCCGCGTGGGGCAGATAAAAGAGGTAATGGTGACAATTCCGGAATGGAGGTAGAGCTTGGCCACCTCAGCAATACGGCGGATGTTCTCCGCCCGGTCTTCGTCCGTAAAGCCGAGGTTGGCATTGAGGCCGGTGCGGATGTTGTCCCCGTCAAGGATCTGGGTCATGTAGCCGGCCTTGTTAAGTTCCCGTTCAAAGGCGTTGGCAATGGTGGATTTCCCGGACCCGGACAGGCCGTAGAGCCAGAAAACAACGGAGCGCTGCTTCAGGAGGACCTCCTTGTCGGCTCTTCCCAGCATGCGGTGGAACTCTGGATGAATATTCTCCATAAATAAGGAAGCCCCCTTTCTTTTGTTTTCCGGGAAAGGGTCAAACCCTTAGTGACAAGCTAACCCTCCTTACAATCTTCTTACATTCCGAAGGAGTCGGGCCTTCCGGCCGGGTTACGCCATCAAAATCTTGCCACCGAGACAGCTGGTGATTCTGTGAGAAGGGTATACGCACAACCGGGCCTGAAGTCCCGACTCCTTTATCTCATTAGAATCATGCAATCCGGATTAATCGAGACGATGCTGGCCTCTGAAGTGGGGCCGTTCACCCTGGGCCAGCTGTTATTGAGCTTTGGAATCGTTCTGCTGACCCTTTTTCTGAGGGGTCTGCTGACAAAAACCCTCTTTGCCAGCCTCAAGCGGCTGGCCGCACGCACACGGTGGGAACACGACGACCGCTTCCTGGAGGCCCTCGAAAAGCCCACCTCCTCGTTCATCCTGATCCTTGGCATCTATCTGGCCATCGTTGTCCTGCCGCTGGACGAGGAATGGATGGAGGTCGTGGACACCCTTTTCCGCGGGATCTCCATATTCATCGTCTTCTGGGGCCTCTTCCGCCTTGCGGATGTCCTTGTGGACGTCATGGCCTCCGTCTCCAGTGCCAGCGGGAACGACAGTTTTCGCGGATTCGGCAACCTGGTGAAAAAATCCCTGCGGGTCTTCATCATCATTGTCGGGGTAGTGATGGTCATCGACAACCTCGGCTACAACATCGGCGGGATCCTGGCGACCCTCGGTATCGGGGGAGCGGCCTTTGCTTTCGCGGCCAAGGATACCATTGCCAACCTTTACGGCTCCATTGCCCTTGCCTTGGATCGGCCGTTCCGGGTGGGCGACTGGATCCAAGTCGGTAGCGTGGTCGACGGAGATGTGGAGGAGATCGGCCTCCGCTCAACCAAGGTCCGCACCTGGCCCAAGACGGTTATCTCGATTCCCAATGCCGTACTGGCCAACGAGATGATCAACAACTGGTCCCGGATGCCAAAACGGCGCATCAAGCAGGTGGTCGGGGTGACCTACGAAACAAGCCCGGACACGATGGCGGCCATTGTCGAGGGAATCCGTGAGGTCCTGCGTACCGACGAGGGCGTGAACCAGGACTTCATCCTCGTCAACTGGACGGACTTCGGCAGCAGCTCCCTGGACATCCTTGTTTATTATTTCACCACCACCACAAAGTGGCTTGAGCACATGGACATCCGACAGCGGATCAACGTCAAGATCGCCAAGGTGGTCGACGCCCACGGTTCCAGCGTGGCCTTCCCGACCCGCACCCTATACCTGGAAGGGGATGTCGCCCGGCAGTTGGCAGGAGGCATCGACCTGCCCAATGATGCCGGGCCGCAAGCACCCCATTGAGCCTTTGGAAATCCCTGCACAGCATTCGCCACCGGATGACCGGAGTCCCTTCCAGCGGGCGATGGCTGTCTTCCGGCGCGAGCACTTCAGTCCTTTCAAGGCCTACATCCGCCGGGATCTGGGCCTGGCCGTTTGTCTCAACCCAAAAGTTGGCTCAACCGCCTTCCGGTCCATCCTTGTCGAGGGACTGAAACGGCACAACCAGCCACCGTTGCGGGGCAAGCTCTGGCCGTTGAACGAGACCCGGCGGTACATGACCGCGCCGGTCCGGGATTACTTCCACGCCTTCGGGCAACCGGAGGCCTACGACTTCTACTGTTTTGTCCGCAACCCCTATGCACGGATCCTTTCCGCATGGAACGACAAGATGGTCCGCGGTCACCGGGAGGGCTACTCCCGGAGTATGAAAGGGTTGGTCCCCGTTATCAAACAGTGGGCTGCCAAAGAAGGCCTGCCGGGTTCGGAACCAGAGGAGGTGGTCCCCTTCCCTACCTTCCTCAGCTATGTCGAATCGAAGCCAGAAGGACAGCGCAACCAGCATTGGGATTCGCAGGTGCTGGTTCTTGGGGCTGACCTTATCCCGTTCAAGGGGGTCTATGACATCGGGACCGAATTCGCGGAAGGCATGCGTGAGGTCCTTTCCCGCATTGGCATCGACCGGGACTGGGTGGCGGAAAAGGTGGCCCGGCCGCAAAATGCCAGCGGGGCCATCCGGGAACCGGTGCTTGATGAGGCTCTGGCCGAACGCGTTTATCGAATCTACAAGCGGGACTTCGACCACTTCAGGTTTGATCCCGAATCCTGGAGGGGAAAATAGCCCTTACCGCTTACCGCGCGGACCACGGGGCAAGTCAGGCCCCTGTTCCTTGAAGAGCGGCCCCTTGATGACAGAATCAGCGTAGGCATTCTCCTGCCATTCCCGGTAATTCCAGAGGAGCAACGTCAAGAGGATGGACCCAAAGATCAGGCTGTAGCTGCAGAGCCTTTTGAATTCCGGCTCCAGCTTGAGCTTGGCCTCCTGTTTGTCCAGGAGGGCGGTTGCCACGATGGGCAGGATAAAGACCAGTGGTCCCCAGATGCCAATGGTCCGCAAAGGAGCCCGCATTAAGCCGGCGAAGGATGATCCCATCACCGCCATGGCAAAGACGATCGAGAAGACCAGGCTGCGGCCACGCAGGCCCTTCCACAACGCTCGTAGGGAAATCGGGGTCATTTCACCAAAAGCAAAGAATCAACCGCCCTTTTTGTCGAGTTGCTTTGCTTCCGCCCATGGATCGAGCTGCTTCAACTGGAAAGCCGGATGCGGGGTACGGGCATCCAGCAGGAGACGGCTCAACTTACTGGCAATCGCCGGAAAGTCGCCCGCTCGATCGAGGGTTTCGCCGGGATCATGATTGAGGTTGTAGACCTCGAGTTCCTTCCCCTTCAGCTTCACCCCCTTCCATGGACCCATGCGGACAGCCTGCATCGGGCCAGCCTTCTCGTTGAACTCCCAATAGAGGTAATCCCGGGGAGCTTGATTCGCCTCTCCTCGCAAGGTTGGGGCATAGGACAGGCCTGTCACGTCATCGGATGGATTCACCCCGGCCAGCTCACAAGCTGTGGGAAGAAAGTCATCGAAGGCGGAAATGTGATTGGTGCGTGTGCCCGCTTCAACCTTCCGAGGCCACCAGGCAACAAAGGGTACCCGGATGCCGCCCTCATAGAGGTCGCGCTTGCCACCCCGGAAAGGGCCGTTGGAGTTGAAGAAGCGATCCTTGCGCTCGTATTCCGGCCCGTTGTCGGAAGTAAAGATGACCAATGTGTTTTCAGCGATCCCGAGAGTTGCCAAGCGGTCAAGAATACGCCCAATGTCACGATCCATTCGGGAAACCATCCCCGCATAGGCTACGTTGCCCTCTTCATCATGACGATAATGGGCCTTTTTCATGGGATTCTCCGGCCAACCGAGATCCCGGTACGGCTCTTTCGAATCTTCCGGCACAGTCAGCTCGTAGTGGGGAATGGTCAGGGCAAGGTAGAGAAAGAAGGGTCCATCCCTGTTCTCTGTAATGAAGTCAAGGGCACGGGCGGCAAGCAAGTCGTGGATGTACTCCCCACTTGTATTCATATAATCATTACCCTCAAGATGGAACATCTCGTCCTGCTCCCACAAGTCCGGCCAGTAATAATGGTGGGCATCCCTGTGATTGCGATAGCCGTAGAAGTAGTCGAATCCCTGCCGCAGCGGCATGCCGTCGTCGGACGCTTCCGCCAGACCCCACTTGCCGATGATCGCGGTGGTGTATCCGGCGCGCTTCAGTTCCTCCGCCACGGTCACGTCATCCGGCAGGAGATCAACCGCCACGCCGGTATCCGTCCAGCGGGGATTGCCCCGGACGGTTGCCCGTCCATTGTGCTTGCCGGTCAGCAGTGTACAACGGGAAGGCATGCAGACCGTGGCCCCGGCGTAATGCTGGGTAAAGACCATTCCCTCCGCGGCCATGCGATCCAGGGCGGGGGTCCGAATCTTCTCCTGGCCGTTGAAGCCGACGTCCCCGTAACCGAGGTCATCCGCAAGGATGAAGATAATGTTGGGCCGGGGGGCCTCATTTGTTCCATGCAGCCATGGGCACAAGACGGCAGAAACAAGGAGAAGCAAACGGGAGCGATTTATCATGAGGGTAGTGTATCTGGTCAACTGGAGAGGTCCATGAGATAGATCCACCCGGGACCGCTGGTGATGGAAGAACTGGTGCTGTAGATCCACGTCTGCAAGGTAGAGGAAAAAAACCAGTTATCGCGCTGGTCAACCGGGGACAGGGAGCCTGTTTCAAACGTGTAGAGCCAGGCACCCGCCCCGGGTGAAATATAGACCTCAGGCAAATATACCCACTCACCAAGACTGACAGAATAACGCCAACTGGCCAGACCGGCGCCATCCTTGCCAACCCAGAGCCAGCCAATGAATCCGCGACCTGTATCCGCGTATCCCTCGGGATTGACCTCATAACCGGCCCAGCTGACGGAGGGTACCTCTGCGGCCATCAACTGTATACCGCCCAGCCCGACCCCGCCGCCATACAAGGCATCCACGCGGAAGGTGACACGGTCAAATTTTAGTGGTTCATTAACGCCACCAAAGACGGCATACTGGGCGAACGGAGCCAGACCTTCCCCGGGATCCTCCGTCACGGTTGTCTCCATCAAATCGTCTACAGTAAAGGTTTCCGGACGAGGATTGAGAGTCTGGTAATAATAGGCAGTGGCGCCATCTGTAATCGAGCCGCCGGTGTTGGCCACAAATCCGGTCATGTAGGCGATGGCCCGGTAGCCATGGGGGAAGTTTGCATTAAGATTAAACAGGGTCAGGCTGGTGCCAGGTTCGTCCGGCGTCCCAAGGTAATGGTCAGGGCCGTAATTCAAGGGAGTGTTGATATAGCCAGCACCGTAGTAGGAGAACTCATTCGGGTTCGAGAGGCTGAAGGTGACCGAGCTCATCCCCCCGTTAGCCCAAATCAAGTCACCGGGCTCTGCGGTAATATTGTTCCAGTTCCCGACCACCGTCCCCAGGGAAGGGACCCCGAATGTTTCCAATCCATCGATGGCCGTGTTCCCTTCCGGCCCGAAGGCGATATTGATGCTGAGGATCTCGCCCAGTTCCGTCGGTGCAACATCCGGAAGGAAGGCCGCCAGTTTCTCCCGGAAAGCTTCCAGAGTGGTTGTATGGGAAACATCCCCGGCCAGGTTCTCCCATTCATAGGGATCAGTCCGGTGATCGTACAGCTCCTCCACCCCATCGTTGTAGCGGATGTAACGAAAGTCCTCGGAGCGCAGGGAATAGTTCTGGTAGAGAGGGTTTGTCCCGGCCTCCGCCGGCTGGGGATTGCGCGGGTCCGAGACATGCTGGAGCATAGTCAGGGCAACATCCGGACCCGCCCAGTCACGGTTTTCCGGATTACCCAGAAACGGACGCAAGCTGAAGCCATCGAGCGGTCGCCCGGATCCGTTTTTGCGAGTGTCGCCTTCAAGGCCGCGCAGGTCGACCAAGGTCGGGTAAAGGTCAATCAGCGATACTGGTGCCGCGGGACGACCCCCGGACTGGCTCACTCCCGGTGCCCGGATGAGTAAAGGCACGCGGTCGCTTTCCTCCCATGGGGAATTCTTGAAGAGGTATTCCTTTTCACCAAGATTCCAGCCATGGTCACTGGTCAGGATGACAATGGTGTTGTCCGCCAGCCCATGGGCATCAAGGGCGTCCAGAACAACTCCAATCTGGTCATCAACAAAGGCAGTGCAGGCAAGATAAGCCTGGGTAAAGCGGCGCAGGCCTTCCTCAATTGTCGGATAGGATTCACTGAGCTTCGTGTAATAGGCGAGGCCCTTCACGGTGTCTGGATAAATATCACGAAAGTGGGTGTCCTCAGCGTCCGCGGGCAGGATGACCGGCAGTTGGAGACTTTCCAGGGGGAACATGTCAAAATACTTCTGCGGGGCGAACATCGGGGTATGTGGCCGCATAAAACCAACTGTCAGGAAAAACGGAGCTGCGTTTGGATTACCGGCCTGCTCAGTGGCATATCCAGCAATCTTGTCGGCGGCCCACTGGGCGTTGACCTCATCGTACAACAATGAGCGGTCCTCCTCGGTGTTGTAGTAAAACGGGGAGTAGCCGCTCGGCGAATAGGACCAGCCCTTGCCCGCCTCCCCGGCAAAGGGGACATCAGCCAGCGTCCCGAAGGAACCGTCCCGCAGGCCCACTGAGCGGAATGGCTCCGGTACCGAAGGATGACCGACCGCCTCCGTACCGTCCCAGGGAAACGGCCCGGCATTTCCCCGCGTTCCAAATTCCGGCCAGACGGATGCCCTGTAATGATGCATCACCTTGCCTGCCCCGGCCACATGGTACCCATTGTCCGCGAAATGCTCCATCATGGTCTTGGAGTTGATGAGCACGTCGTTCTCGTACCAGCGCTTGAAGCCGAAATTGCCCGAGGTGTGGGGATAAATTCCGGTCAGGAAACTGGCCCGGGAAGGCGCACAAATGGGATTGTTGCTGTAGGCACGAATAAAGGAGGATCCTGTCTCCGCGAGCGTGTCAATATGCGGAGTCAGTGCCTGTGGGTGCCCGCCAAGGTGGCCGACGTAGTCGTTCAAATCATCACAGATGATAAATACGACGTTGGGACGGCTACCCTCAGCCACGGCAAAGCCTGTCCAGATGCCTCCAAGCAAAAGTACGGTGAAAAACAGGAGCCAGCGCCAGCTAAGCATGCCAAAATCCAATTACCGTGAAGGGATCCGCCCTGGCAATCACTTCTTGCCGAAATCGGGATCCTCGGAGCAGGTGAATTTTACCTTCTGCTCCAAATAAACCTTTTCGCCGTTCAGCTTGGGGCTTTGGAAGCGGACTCCGGCGACATGCTCAAGCGCCGGCATCATCAGTTCCTTGTTCTTCAGGTTCTCAAACCGGGGATTGTAGACGTAGCCGTCCGGCCCGATGATCAGGCGGGTGGTTATCTCCTCACTGATTCCGCTTCCCTTCAGTTCTTCGGGATAGGGAATAACCTTCGAGTGACGCCCCCGGAATCCGTACCATTTTTTAACCTCCGCCCACGTATGGACCTTGTCGGTCAGGTCCTCGATGTCGACGAACACCTCCCGCCCCAATTGGGCGTTGAGCTTATCCTGTGTGGAGAGGGCAAACTGGAGGGGAATATTCACGGTCTGGGCAACCGGTTCGCCGTCCTTGGTTCCAGGAGTGAATACCCATTGCAGGACGGCTTCCCGGGCTGCCACCCCAAAGGCTTCGTGGGTCGCCTCGACCACCTCCGCCTTGGTGACAATCCCTGATTCATCGATATGCGTCTTGACCTTGGCCATGCCCTCAATGCCATCCATTTTGAGGTCCCGCGGGTACACGGGGGCCTTGCCTTCCTTTAGCTGGACAGGCGTCGTGGCTGCCTGAAGCAACCCGGCGGAGAGAACCAGGACCAGAATGGTTAATCTATGAATCGTATTGGAGCAGCGGTATTTCATAATCGTTTTCTTTGGAGAATTGGGATGTATGGAGGAGATTATAGAATATTTATCCCGTAAATGGATAGTACTCTTGTAACAAATTACCCTGAAAATTGTCCAAAAGTCAGTGCTGTGCCTTGCCCCGGGCGACACTGCCGCTTCAAGGGAGACTCTTTTGATTTGAAAGCTGCGGTTCCGGAAGCAATAGTTAATATCTACCCTTGAAGATGACTCGCTTAACCTCCCCCATTGCCGGCATCCTTGCCGGACTTTTCTGGTTGCTTCTGGCCCCTTTTCTGAATCAGGCCGAGGCATCGGTTGCCAGGCCCGTTGAAACCTACCAAGTCGACCCATTATCAGAAAAGTGGCGCTGGCAACGGGTAGAAGGGCTGGAGGGCGAAAACCTGGAGATCGTCAAGATGGGACCTGATGACCGTCTGGGGATTGTCAGTGGAACGAATGAGCTCAAGGTGTATGACGGCCTCGCGATGGAGAACATCGATACCGGCAACATGCTGGGATCCTCGCAGATAACCGCGTTTGGGATTTCCTCCAAGGGCGTCTACTGCATCGTAACGACAGAGGCGATTTTCCTGCTGGACAAGGGCGTCTGGAACAAGGTGTCTGATGTCGGCCTGGCAAGGCGCGTCGTCAGCGGGATAATGGAAACAGCGGATGGAATCCTTTGGGCGGGTACCAACAAGGGAGTCGCCCGGATTGATCCAAATTCGCTGAGCTGCACGATTACGCCAATTTGGGCTCCGGTCATCAGTGTTTGCGAGAGCCCGGATCGCCAGAGCCTGTGGGTCAATACCGGACGCCGGGGAAAAGTCTGGGAACGGCCTCTTCTTGACGGCCATTTAGATCCTTCTGCCCAGTGGAAAGCCCGTTTCAAGGGATGGGACCAGGATGTGCTGTCCTCCAGTCTCCTGAGAGCCTCCGATGGAAAGATCTGGTTCATCAACAACAACCATAACCTGCCTGCCAGTTTCTATGACCCGACCACGACCCAGTGGGAAACGGTTAATCTCTCCGGCCTTGGTGGAGACAATTTCGACTTCTCCATCATCGAATCGCGCGATGGAGCTGTCTGGATTTCCAGCCGGGGTTCCCTGCATGTTATGAAAAACGGCCGCTGGGAGGTTTACCACAGTCCGGAATATCCTGTTCCCGGTGCCCGCTCCACTCTCTTTGAGGACAGCAAGGGACATGTTTACCTGGCCGAGGCCAGTGGCATGAGTGTCCGGATTGATTATTCCCGGCAACAAAGTCTCTCCTTCAACAACTTGCATTTCCAAGCGGAAACCACATCCGGCGACCTCCTGTTTATTTCCATTGATGACGAAGTTGTCCGCATTCAACAAGGCCAGCCGATGGCAGCCGTCCACCGACCGGAAGAGACGGGCATCAACGCTCCCGGGGCCCTGATTGCCCACAGTAACGGCGACTGGATTCTCGCCGGATCCCATGATCGACAGGCGGCCCTGTCCATCTGGGACGGCTCGTCATGGACCCCCTATTATTTCCCGGAAACAAGTCCCTCCTTCGGGCATTTATCCCTGATGGAACACTCCACTGGGGACATATGGGTCGGATGTGCCCAGCTGGAGGAAGAATTTCCCCAGTACGAGGGCGGAATTGTTGTCCTTCGCCCCACAGCGTCCGGGAACTATACCATCCGGAAACTGAGACCCCCTGACTTCAGCTTCCGCAACTGGAGCTTGAATGAAGCTCCCGACGGACAAGTCGTTACCGGCGGAAGTGGACTATTGGCAAACACCCTTGGAGCAAGCCAGGCCCTTGAGGTTCCCGATGCGCTGCTCTACAAATGGCTCGACCAGGTGGCTGTTGATAATGAAGGCAACCTCTGGATCGCCCTTTGGTCGTTCGGCGTCTTTCACTTGAAAGACAATCAGTGGACCCATTTCAATGATTCCGACGGCCTTGGCAGTCCGCTGGTTTCCTATATCATTTCCCTCGACGGCAAAGATCCGGTGGCCACCACCCGGGAGGGACACTTCCGTTTTGATGGTACCCGCTGGGCTCCCTACATGGCCAGTCATGATGGCCTGCACAGGGGTTCTGGTCGTGTCGTCCAGGCACAGGACGGCTCGCTCTGGATCAACCATACCCACGTCGACTGGTATTACCGGGGTCAGCGGGCAGAGGCTTACTCAATGGACAAAAAGCGTGGATTCCGCACCGTCCAGTATGTACCCGATACAATCCCCCCGGAAACATCCTGGGCGACACTTCCGCCGGAGTTAACCCGCAGCGTGAATCTGAGCCTCCAATGGACTGGGAGGGATGCCTGGTCCCGTTCCCGGGTGGACGACCTTCACTTTTCCTACCGGTTGGACAAAGGCCCATGGTCCCCCTTCCTGCCGGCAAGGGAAATCCGTCTCAATGACCTCAAGGGAGGGCGCCATGAAATCGAGGTCCGGGCCCGCGACAGTGATTTTAACATCGACCCTACCCCGCTAAAGGCCGAGTTCACGGTGCTTCTCCCCCTTTGGGAGCAAGGCTGGTTTATTGCATCCGTGATTGGAGCCATCCTGTTCCTTATTGCTGTCATTATCCTGTTTGTCCGGCAGCGGGTGAAACACCTCCTGGAAATTGAGCAGGTAAAGATGCGTTTCTTCACGCATCTTTCCCATGAAATCAAGACCCCCCTGAGCTTGATCCTGGGTCCGGTCGAGCGCTTGCAAAACGAGGTCGGCGACAGCCGCCACCAGCACTATCTCCACCTCATCAAATCCAACAGCCAACGCCTGCTCTTTCTCATCAACCAGCTGCTGGATTTCCGCAAATTCCAATTGGAAAAGCTGGAATTCAAGCCGGAGACGGGGGACTTCATTCCCTTTGTCCGCAGCTGTGTTGCCGTGTTCGAGGGCTGGGCCCAGGAAAAGGGCCACGAACTCAAGATTGAGACGGACCTGGAGCATCTGGTCTTCGCCTTCGACCAGGAAATGTTCCACAAGATCATCGACAACATGGTCAATAACGCGGTCAAGTACACCCAGCCTGGAGGCAAAATCCATGTAAGGATATTCGCTATCGAGGATTCGAAGGGAGCCCATATCTGTCGCGTGGAGGTGGAGGACATTGGGCCGGGCATCCGGAGCTCCGAAAAGGAAGCAATCTTTGAGCCCTTCTACCGCAGCAGTGAGCACGACGAGTTCAAGGAGGGCTCTGGCATTGGGCTCGCCTTTGTCAAGGAGCTGATCGAGTTGCTCAGCGGGTCAATCGAGGTCAGGAGCCCCGTCAACCCTGCCGACACTACCAATCCGGGAAGCTGTTTTGTGGTACAGTTCCCCATTCACAAGCTCGCGGATGGCGCGCCTCCGCAGGAAGTGGCTCCCCCCAGATTCTCATCTGACGAGGAAAGTGTGGAGGATTCCCGGGAACTGGTCCTCCTCATCGAGGACAATGCCGACCTGAGGACATTTATCAGCAGTGAATTGGCACAACTGTTCCATATCATTACCGCCAGTACCGCTGATGAGGGCATCTTCCTGGCCAGGGAGCGTATCCCGGACATTATCATCTCGGATGTCGTCATGCCGGGGAAGAGCGGTTTTGAGGCCTGCCGTGAATTGAAGGCCAACAGCCATACCTCGCACATCCCGGTCATTCTTCTGACCGCCCTGCGATCCGAGGAGCACAAACGCCAGGCCTATGAAAGCGGTGCTGATGATTTCATTACAAAACCGGTCTCCTCCGAGATCCTTCGCCTGAAGGTGAAAAACCTTCTCGCGACAGAGCGCCGGATCAAGGACCAGGCCAGAAGGCAGTTTGTTGATGAAACCCGCCTCACGGGCCCAAATGAAGCCGAACAGGTCTGTCTGGACAAGGTTGAGCGCCTCGTCACCGAGAACATGGCTGAGGAACAGTTCGATGTCAGTGTGCTGGCGGAGAAAATGGGTTTCAGCCGGAGTGCCTTCTACCGCAAATTCAGCGGCCTGACAGATCTCAGCCCTGCCGCCTACCTCAAGACACGGCGACTCCGCCAGGCTGCCCAATGGCTGGCCGAAGGCAGCAAGACAGTCATGGAAGTGGCCTTTGGCGTGGGCTTCTCGGATCCCGGATACTTCAGCCGTGTCTTCAAGGAGGAGTACCAGTGCTCACCCTCCGATTTCCGCAAGCGGGAAGTACCGGTTGAATGACGCTGCCGCCTGAGGGCGGAGTTCACTCTAGATACTCAAAGCGCCGCAGGACATTGGATTGCCTGTCCTCGAACCATTCGGCGGGGAGCCCGCCGCGATCCAGGCTGAAAGGATATCCACGCTCGTGGAGCAGGGCTATTGTATTGAGGACAAGGGCAGCCTCTTCAATGGAGCGGGAGGCCTTCAGGCATTCCTCAAGCGCCGGGCGCGGATCACCGAGGCCGGCCAGACCAAGGAACTCCGCTGCCCGCATGCGGACAAGGTTGTCCGGATCCGAGATCGACGCCTTTCGCGCTGCATCGGCATAACGTTCCGCCTCCTTGCCAAAGGTGCTGCAGACAATCCATCCCCAATACCGTTTCAAGGGATCCTTGGCCGCTAAGGCACGGTCGATTCCCTTCCCGGCCTTGGCAAATGGCTTCAGGCTCAGATCCGCCGTTTTGATTAGTTGCCCGATGCGTTTCTTCTGCTCCTGGCCGTACCCGTCTGGATTCGCTGCAGCCTCTCGGAACAGGATGGGCTCCGGGATAAAGCTCAGATCGGGCATGGAGCTGACCTGTTGACGCAGCAGCTGGCGCATTTCCTTGAGGCGCGACTGGTACGCCCGGTCCCCGGCGAGGTTGTGCAACTCGAAGGGATCCGCCTCCAGGTCGAAGAGTGCCTCCGGTGGGCGTGGTTCAAAAAACCGGGCCTGTTCCGGGCTCAGCTTGCCTGCCTTGTAAAGGTCCCGCCATTCCTCATAGGCCAACTGCTTGTAGCGGTAATTGTTCTGCAAGCCATCCACATTAAAGGGCTGGTAGTTGCGCATGTACTTGTACTTCCCCTTGCGGACGGCCCGGACAAAATCATACTTCTCGTCGAAGCGGTCAGCATAGCTGAAGGCAAAGTCCCGGCTGTTGAGCTCAGCAAGGGCCACGCCATCCCCAAGAAACGGTTGACCGTCCATCTGGGCCGGTACCTCCACTCCGGCGAGATTGAGCACCGTCGGGGCGAGATCGATGAACTGGACAAAGCCGTCAATACGTGTGCCCACTTCGATGGGCCTGCCCTGAGCTGAGTCGAAGGGCCTGCCCTGAGAGGAGTCGAAGGGCATCAAATGCCGCCACTTCTCCGGCACATAAACCACCATCGGTACATGCAGGCCACGTTCGTAGATGTATCCTTTGCTGCCGGGAAGAACGCCACCGTGGTCGCCGTAGTAAAAGATAATTGTATCCTGCATCAGCCCGTCCATTTCAAGCTGCTCAAGGAAGGCCCCCATCTGGGCGTCGATCTCCATGTGCTTGTCACGGTAGTAGGCGTTTGTGTAGCGGAACAATGGGGTGTCCGGATGGATCGGAAAGACCGGTACCGTTTCAGGATCCGTCTTTGTCTTCACGGTCGCCACCGTATCCTCTGTGAAGTGGAGGCGGCTCTCGTGGGTCTCGTGGAAATTCTGAACGTGGAAGAACGGCTGCCCCTCTTCCCGGTTGCGGTAGCTGGCCTTACCCGAGGACTCATCCCAGACGCCCTCCCCCTTGATGAAATTGTAATCCTCCTTGCTGTTGTTGGTTGTGTAGTATCCAACCTGGCGCAGGTACCAGGGGAACATGCGCAGGCCTTCCGGAAGGGGAACCAGTACCGAACGGCGGTGGAACTGGGCAAAAAGGCGTGGCCCGTAGGAGCCGGATATGATGGTGCTCCGCGCCGTTGAGCAGACAGGGGCGTTGGAGAAAACATTGCTAAAGACAATGCCACTTTCGGCCAGTCGCTCGACATTCGGCATCGGCGCCCCACCCTCCGTGTAGAGGCGCAGGTAGTGGACGGAGTTGTCCTCAGTGGTCAGCCAGACGATATTCGGTCGCTCCGGCATGGAGTCATCAGCTTGGAGTGGCGCCCACCAGATGAGCGCTATCAGGATGCTGAAGAAGGTCGATTTCACGGGATGAAACTGTTGGCGTACTGGCTTTAGCCGGGAGTCACAACCGCCTGAAGGCGGAACTCCAACTGTAAAGCCCGGATGAATGAGTACAAGGGGTGTTATTTCTTCTGTTCGGGTTTGTCGGCACTGGGAGGGATGCTCCATGGAGCGATCCCTTCCTTGACCAGCGGGGCCTCGTCCTTGGGAAGGTATGCTGCCAGGCGTGCTTTTTCGTCGGCGTAGGCCGGATCGTCGGCAAGGTTGGTCCACTCGTCCGGATCCACTTCATGGGCATAGAATTCCTCGCCGCCGTTGAAGTAGCGGGTGTAACGGAAGTCCTTGTCCCGGATGGTGTAGTTGCCGCGGCCCCATGTGCAGATGGAAGGCTCCGGCAACGGCACAGACGGATCCTGCAACTGCGGGACGAGGCTGTAGCCGTCGACATAGCCGGGGGCCTTGAGTCCGGTCATTTCGGCCAGGGTTTGGTATATGTTGATCAGGGAGACACCGCCTTCGACGGTGCGACCCTCAACGTGATCACTTTCCCGCGTATCCCAGATGATGAAGGGGACGCGGGTCGTTTCCTCCCAGAGGGCAAACTTGCGGAAGTGGTGTTTCTCCCCGAGGGCGTAGCCGTGATCGGACCAGATGACGACGATTGTGTTATCGGCATAGGGGCTGGCCTCAAGGGCATCCAGCACCCGGCCGATGTTGTAGTCCGCCCATGAAATGCAGGCCAGGTAAGCGCGCCGGACCTTATCCCATGCTTCATCCTTGCGGAAACGGTTATCGTCGCCGCGCCTGGCCATGGAGCGACCGACCCAGGGAATGTCATTGAGGTCATCTTCCTTGATCCGGGGCGGATCGACTGGATCCGGGTAGAGGTCGAAGAACTCCGGTGGGCAGATGAACGGGAGATGCGGGCGGACAATGCCGACCGCGAGGAAGAACGGCTTTTCATGGTCCTTCGACAAGACATCGATCCCGTAGGAGGCGACCTTGTGATCCGGATGTTCTTCGAAGGGATTGGTTGTCGGGCAGAAGGACATCTTGCGCTTGCCACCCATCTGGTAGCCTGCCTCCAAGTCCAGTTTCAAGGCATGGCGCTCCGGCTTGTGATAATCCGTCCATTCGGATTCGGCCGCCCTCGACCCATGATGGATCTTGCCGGCACCGTAGGTACCGTAGCCATTCTCCTTCAGGAACTGCGGTAGGCTGACGTAATTTCCACGCAGGGTTTCGTGGAACTCTGCCTTGTCGTAGAAGGGATAAAGTCCCGAGTTGAAGGGCTCGATCCCGTAGAGCAGGGCATTGCGGCTGGGGGAACAACCCGGTGCCGGGCAATGGGCATTGGTGAAGTTGACCCCCTTATTGGCCACCGCATCGAGGTTGGGCGTGACCGCCTGGTCGTGTCCACCGAGGAAACCCGTCCAGTCATTCATGTCATCAATGGCAATGAAGAGGATGTTTGGGCGTTTTTCTCCAGCGTGGAGCAAAGGTGCCAGGAGGCTCCCACAGATAAAAAGAAATAAGCGAATTTTATTCATGAAGTCAGGTGCGGTTCAGGTAATTCAGGATTCGGCCTTGCTGGACCGCATCTCCACCATGGTCTGATGAAGCTCGTCCTTGACCGGTTGGAGGGAGGGATCCCCGGCAAGGTTGTGCCATTCATACGGATCGACCGAGTGGTCGTACAACTCCTCATCCCCGGTATTGTAGCGCACATAGCGCCAGCGCTCGGTGCGCAGGGACCAGTGCTGTTTGTCCGGATTCCACTGTTCCGTGCCCTTGAGGCCGGCCCAGATCATGGAAAGGGCGGCATCCGGGCCATCCCATTCTCCGGATTGAGGATTCTCCAGGAAGGGCCGAATGCTGTGGCCGGAAAGCTCCGCACCTTTGCTACTCTTTCGGGTGTCGCCCTCCAGTCCACAGAGGTCGACCAGCGTCGGGTAAATGTCGATTAGCGAGATCGGCTGTCCGGCAACCGTTCCCTGCTTGGTCACCCCGGGCGCCCGGACGATAAACGGAATGCGGCAACTCTCCTCCCAAGGCGAGTTCTTGAAGATGTAATCCTTCTCGCCCATGTTCCACCCGTGGTCGCTGGTGACGATAATGATGGTGTTGTCCTTGAAGGAACTGTTGTCCACCGCATCGATGACCTGCCCGATACAGTCATCCACCGCCGTGACACAGGCCAGGTAGGCCTGGGTGAAAGCCTTGAGGCCGGCTTCCTTGGTCGGGTAGGACTTCATCAGTTCCCGGTAGTAACGGAGGCCCTTCATGTCGGGAGGGAAGATATCGCGGTAATGGGTGTCGGCGGCATCGTTCTCCTTGATGACCGGAAGCTCCAGTTCTTCCTGCGGGAACATGTCGTAGTATTTTTTGGATACATGCAGGGGTGTGTGCGGGCGGATGAAGCCCACCCCGAGGAAGAAAGGCTGGTCACTACCCTCTTTTTCAAACTGCTGGATCCGGGCAGCCGCCCAGGCGGCGTTGCGCTCGTCGGGCGTCGGGTCCTTGGCAGGATCAAAGGGGATCACGTCCTTTCCCCACTTGCCGTAGATCCAGCCGCTTTCCGGATTGTCGTCGTCCGCGTAGGGAAGGTCCTCGAGCATGGCGTAGGAGCCGTCGATGGCACCGATGTTGCCAAAGGGCTTGGGCACGGAGGGATGCGCCACACGATTTTCCCCATCATAGACCACCGGGCCATAGTCCGCGTTGTGCTTCCATTCGGACCAGACATCACGCTTGTGGTGGTGCATCAGTTTGCCGGACCCGGCCACATGGTAGCCATTGTCCCGAAAATGCTCCATCAGGGTCTTCGAGTTCTGCAACACCGGGTTCTCAAACCACTTGTTCCAGAAGAGGTTGCCGGAGACGTGTCCGTAGATTCCTGTCAGGAAGCTGGACCGCGACGGGGCGCAAACGGGATTGTTGCTGTAGGCCCGCTTGAAGGCGACGCCAGAGGCGGCGAGCTTGGCCATGTTGGGGGTCATGGCCTGCGGGTGCCCGTCATAGCCAGTCACGTAATCATTGAGGTCATCACAGACGATGAGGACCACGTTTGGACGATCGCCGGCCGCACTGGTGATCGAGGCAACGGCAAGGGCGAGTATTCCCAGGAGATGTTTCGGTTTCATAGCGGGGTAGTAGATAGGTATTAAATCAGAAGGTTTGTTCCATGTCGAAGGCGTTCTTGCCATCCACCGCACCCGCATGGAGGGCGGCCACTTCCGCTGGCGATAGAGCCCGCGTCCACAGGGCAAAGTCATCGATCCATCCATCAAAGGCCTTCATGCCCATTTCCTTGTCCAGCTTGTAGCCAGACTTGGAAAGCAGGACACCAATCCCCATCCAGTTGGCCTGAGCGGTATTGACCACCGAGGAACCACCGGTGCTCTTGGTTTCCCCGGCCAAGCTACCGTCGATGTACAGCCGCACGTCATCGAGGATTGCTCCCCTTGAAGGGACCACCGCCGCCACGTGGTGCCATTTACCATCGTTGATCTTTTCGCTGGTGGCGGACTTTACCTTCCCTTTCCTGAGGGCAATCTCAAGATGACCGTCATTGAGGGAGAGATTGAAAAACTCCGCCGTCTTGCCCCAAAAGGAGGTTGTATTGAAGAGAATCTGGCGCTCATCGCTATCCGTCTTGATCCAGAGGGAAATCGTCCTGGGGTGATCATGGCTCACCGGACCGATCGATGAAAGCCCGAGAACCGACTTGCCCGGGACCATGCGGACCGCATTCCCCGTCACGCCTGGTCCGGTTTCTGTTGCCTTGGTCCATGCGGTGTATTCGGCCGTGAACTCACCCGTGTTGACAAAGGCTTTCTGGCACTTTGCTCCACTGACTTCGGGCGGGGCAATCCCGGTCAAAATCGAGTCCGCGTCAACTAGCTCGTCGAAAGTGTAATGCAGGTTCAAACCCTTTGGATTGATGGCGGTCAGCAGGCCGGTTGTCTCGACCGTCCTCGGCCCGGTACCACTCTTGTCGATGGACAGGGTCCCCAGCAGGATGTCGTCAGCTTTGCGACCCTTGTTCTTCCATGTCCGGACAAGCAGCTTGTCGTCCGAAACATCGACAGTGCTAAAGTTGCTGGTGTTGTTACCCCGGCAAACCCACTGCACCAGTTCGGATTGGTCGTCCAGCGTCACGGTGTTGGAATGCACTTCCCCGGCAAGGTAAAGGTCGACCCCACCCTCCCGCATGGCTTGCAGGAAAGCGGACTGGTCATTGCGGTCCACCATCATTCCAGAGGAAGCATACTTCCGTACCGGATAGATGATCGGCAAATGGGCCTGCACGATAATGTGCTTGATGGAAGGGATGGTCTTCGCTTCCGCCAGCACCGCCTTGAACCACTCCATGTGCCTGCCCTCGATCTCGCCGACAACGGTCCCCTCCTCCCCGAGAGGGATGTCCGGGCCGTCCTGGCGGAAAATGTCAACCGTCACGAAGAGCACATTTTTGTATTGCCAGGCAAAGGAGGTCTCCTCGTAGGTGGTTCCCAGTGGTCGGGAGAGAACAGTCCCGATCGGATCGTCAAAGAGACGGTTCGCAGTAAAGGCATTCGGTCCGTAGTTCCAGAGGCGCGGGTTGTCCGGTTCATCCGGATCCACCACCGGCGCTTCATTGAACACGTCCGCATGGCCAGCCCGGAACTCCGGTACCAGGCGTGCCACATCCGAGCCTGCCCTCCATGGATTGTCCCCGATCTCATGGTCCCCCACAGCCACGATCAAGTGCTCAAATCCAGCTACAGCGGTGGCGTTCCGCAGCCCGCCGTAGCACAAATGCGAGGCCTTCCGGATGACCTCCTCATCCGTCAAGTCCGGATAAACCGATCGCAGCCCGTCCCGGTAGGGCTTCAAGTACCAATGCCCCCCGTTGGTGTCGCCAGGGATGACCAAAACCTCCCCGCCATAGTCCTCCTTGAGCCGGCTGAACGTCTCGATGTCCCGGTCCAGCATCGCCGTCTGGAACTCCACCTGCGAGCTGTATCCCCATTTGCGCCAGCCCGCTCCGCCCCCCTTGCCGGGAAAAGGCGTCTCCCAGATGTGGGCATGCACCTCAGCCGCATGAAAGTCCGCCACGTTGATCCAGCGCCAGGGCGCTTCCGCTGAAGCTCCCAAGGGAGAGCCCGCACTTATCAGCGGAAGAACCGCCAGCAGGACCCGGAAGCATTTATATGGGTTCAGCAGTTGGAGGATTTGGGGTTTCATGAAATAAGACAAATAACAGACAAGATACGGGAAATTCCTTCCTGTAAAGCAAATAGCCCCGCAAAATACCGGGCATGTACCAAGCTCTGCGGTTTGGTGAAGCTAGCCGGAGATGCGTTCCACCAGATGGGGAGGGATCCGGACCAGCTCACCTTTGGCATCTCGAGAATTGCTGACCTCAACCAGACGAGCAACGGCCGCTTTGGCAATCTGGTCCATATCCTGTTGAATGGTTGTCATGGGAGGGTTGGTCAAGCCACCCATTTGGGTCGCATCATACCCAATCAAGCGGACATCCTCGGGAACCGAAACCTGACGGTGTTCGAGAACCTCGAGCAGGCTGACGGCGAGGTTGCCATCCGTGACAAACAAGTCCGTCTTTCCATCGAAGCCTTTCATTTCCTCATTGAGACTGAGCGAGACCTCGAAGTGATTTCGCAACCATGGGATAACCAGGGAAGAGAGGCTTTTCTCGGGCTTGCCCGATTCCAGCCAGACCTGTCTGAACCCTTCCAGCCTCAGCTTGATGCGGGCCGGACTGTTCTCAAAATAAACCATGCAGACCTGCTTGGAATCCAGCCCCAGGAGCCGCTCCGCGACCAGCCGTCCACCCATGTGATGATCCGTTACAACATTGAGGTGATAGCGATCACTGTACTCAGCATCCAGGCCGATAACGGGAACCTCGAAGTTCGAAAAGTGCTTCAAGATTCCCCGGCTGCTTCCGGAATCGATCATGAGGACATCACAATCATCCCAGACATGTTTCGATGGCTTTGAGTCCAGAGGCAGCAGTTCGATGGCCAGCTCCATGTTGTGGTACCGGCACTCGCGCTTGAGGGCATCGGCCAATCGCCTGAATCCAGTGAAATTGATATAATTGCGCCCCGTAAACAGCACCTTGACCTTAAGGGAACCCAGAATCCGGGTGTAGACCTCCTCGGAAATCTCATAGCGCCGGTTCGCCCGGGCATTGATCCACCCCTCATCCTGTAACTGCTGCAACGCCCGCCAGGCGGCATCACGACTAACCCCGAAGTGTTCGGACAGGGACCGCACCGGGGGAAGCAGCTCTCCTGCCTTCATTTGGTGGGATCGGATGTAGTGCTTGATGGCTTCACGTGCCTTGTCCCGCCGGTTCGGTTTTAACTCGACGGGTCGCGGCGCATTATGAGGAGAAACGGGTTCCATGATTCATCGATAAGGTTTCAGACAAAGTTGCTTTCCTGCCAGACAAAACTTTCCCGGCAGGAATCTCATTTCTCTTGCATGATGCGACAAATTTCAGACTAATAAGCGTCTTAGGCAACTCTTTTCCATAATTTTGATCATGAAGACCCCATCTTTGATTACCCTGGCCGCCCCCTTTACGTGGGGGGCCTTTGCGCTGGTTCTGCTGACCAACAACCCGGCCCATGCCGGGAACGAGCTCCCCCACCTGTCTGGTGACTGGGAATTGAAGTCCGCGGATGAGCAGGGCCTGGTCATTACCCTCAATGGAGCGACCGGATCCGGCCGCGCATTATTCAACCTGGAGGAGGCTCCACTGGATTTGACGGCCTATTCCTACCTCAACATGCAGTTGACAAACAGCAGTGAAGCCCGGCTGGACGTGACCTTAAAGACGACCAGCGAGGACTTGAAGGACGACCGTTACGCGAAGGGTCGATTTTTCCTCAAGGGCGGAGAGGAAGAAGCATTGATGGTGTTCCTGAACCGTCCGTACTTTCCCGACGACCATCCATGGAAAGAGGCCTTCGGGCGCATCAGGGGACTACCGGGAGGACACCAGAGCAACTGGCGCTACCTCGACATCTCGACCCTGCGACTGGTTGAGATCAAGGTGCATTGGGAAGGCAACCGAATGGACGGGGGGGTGGTCACCCTTTCCTGGCCCCATGGAGCGGGGACCTATCTTACCGACTCCATTTCACCGGACGACCTGCCGAAGCCACTGGTGGACATGATGGGGCAACTGAGGGGTGAATCCTGGGAAGGTAAAGTGATCGATGAAGGGGAATTGCCCGAGGACGGAAAGCGGGACCTGGCGAGTTATTCCGGCCATGCCGTCCGGGCGGGTTTCACCCAGTACGGCGGCTGGAAGGACGGGCCGCGGTATGAGGCCACCGGTCATTTCCATACCAAAAAGATCGATGGCAAGTGGTGGTTTGTCGACCCGGAGGGCTACCTTTTCTGGTCCCTTGGGGTTACGGGCGTGGGCGGAGGCGCGGCCACCAAAATATCCGGCCGGGAAGCGTTTTTCCCTGACCTGAGTGATTCTCCCTTTTTCCGGGAAGACGCCACCATCCGGGGCTATGACTTCATCGAGGGCAACCTGTACCGGAAATACGGAGACGGCTGGAAATCGGACAATGCCGAAGTGACCCTGGGCCGCATGCGGGCGTGTGGCATGAACACCATCGGGGCCTGGTCGGTCGATTCCGTCCTGGGACAGGACAAGGTACCCTACACGATCATTCTTCACCCAAAGTTACAGGGGCTGGGCAGCCTGAACAAGGTGCCGGACCCCTTCTCCAACCAGTTCCGGAAGAGTCTTAAGTCAATGGTCAAGGAAGCCGCCGGGAAGTATGCGGGTGATCCATGGAACCTGGGCATTTTCATCGACAATGAACTCAAGTGGGGAAGGGGCATCCAGTTGGCTAACGAGGTGGTTGGGCTCAAGCCCTCGATTCCGGCCAAGAAGGCCATGATCCGCCTGCTGAGGGAAAAGTACGCCACCATTGAGGAACTGAATGCAAGCTGGGGAACCGACTTTGGCGATTTCAAGGCCATCCGCGGGATGCCATCGAAACAGGGGACCGACGCCTACAAGGCGGACATGGCTGCTTTCCAGGACCACCTTGCGGACACCTACTTTGCCTATTGTGCGAAGCTGCTCGACGAGTACATGCCCGGCCACCTTTACCTCGGCTCCCGCTTCCATGGCGCCATCTACGACGGCAAGAACACCATCGTGCAAAACGCTGCCTCCCGCCACGTCGACGTGATGAGCTACAACATCTACAAGACATCCATCAATGACGCCGTCCTGCACCAGGAGGTGGACCGCCCTGTGATCATCGGCGAATTTCATTTTGGGACCGGTTCCCATGGCGTCTGGGGCTACGGGCTTGGGCCCTGCAATTCAATGGAGCACCAGGCGGAACTTTATTCCACCTATGTCAATGAGGCCCTCTCGAATCCACATATCATCGGGACCCACTGGTTCAAGTGGTCCGACCACCCCACCACCGGACGGTACGATGGGGAGAATTACCGTATTGGTATTGTCTCCATCACGGATCGTCCCTACAAAACACTGACCGACGCCATCAAGGGCGTAGCCAGCGGCATGTACCCCCTCCGCCAAACCTCCAAGTGACCCCCCTATGAGTGACCCTGATGAATTGAAAGCGACCGCAGCCAGCACGCCCGGGGAAAAGGAGGAGAATGTCGTCCCCCTCGGAGAGAAAATAGCTGTTGGTACCGGTGGCCTCCCCTTCTGGATGGGAAATGTTGTCGTCCAGAGCACGGCCCAGCCGTTTTACGTAATGATGCTGGCGGTCAACCCTGCCTTGCTCGGAATTGTCGTTGCCATCCCACGATTCTGGGATGCCCTCACGGATCCTATCATGGGCCGCATCTCGGACCGCTGGAAATCGAGGTATGGCCGGCGCCGGCCCTTCATCTTCCTCGGGGCCGTCCTCATGGCCATCTTCTTCGGGCTCATCTGGATGGCTTCCCCCGAATGGAGTGAACCCATGCAGCTGGGATGGTTCCTCGTCACCTCGCTGATCTTCTTTACCTGCTACACCATTTTCGCAGTGCCATACACCAGTCTGACCTTCGAGATGACGCCCAACTATGATGAGCGAACCTCGATCATGGGCTATGCCACTTTCGCCTCCAAGGTGGGGGAATTCGTTTACCAGTGGTTTGTTCCCATCGCCACGCTTGGCGTCGGCTGGGGCCTGTTCTCCACGGACATTGTCGGCATGCGGGTCGTCCTGTGGGTTGTGGCCATTGTCATGATCGGCATTTGCGGTGTCATCCCGGCTATCTTTGCCAAGGAACGCTACTACAAGGTCCAACAAAAGGAGCTCCAGCAGCACGAAAAGGTGGGTTTCTGGAAAGCCGCCGGCCAGACCTTGAAGAACAAGGCTTTCGTGGTCCTGATAACGATCACCCTCCTGCAGATCCTGGCAGGGATTTTCTCCAGCAGTATGGATTACTACCTGCTGGTCTATTATATGTTTGATGGGGACATCGCCCAAGGCTCCTTCTGGAAGGGCCTGCTCTCCACTGGCTATGCCGTCGGGGGTTTCCTTGGCATCCCCGTCATCATCTGGTTTTCCAAGCGGACCAGCAAGCTGACGGCACTGAAAACCACCTACGTCCTGACCATCTTGAATGCGGTTCTCCGCTGGTTCATCTACACGCCCGGCAATCACGCGTGGATCATGATCGACCCGATCTTCGGCTCCCTTTACTGGATTGCCGTGGGAACGGTGAAGCAATCCATGATTGCCGACGTCTGTGACGATGATGAGCTCAAGTACGGCGAGCGAAGGGAAGGGATGTATGGGGCCGTCTTCGGATGGATCACCAAGACGGCGATTTCCCTGAGTGCCTTCATTGGTGGTATCGCGCTGGTCATGGTTGGGTTCAATGCCGAGAGCGGGGGCGACCAGGGTGAAAGCACCTTCCTCGGGATGCGGCTGCTGATGGTCCTCGGATCCATGTTGCCCAACATTCTCGCGTTGGGCATCCTTCATCTCTATCCGCTGACCAAGGAAAAGGCCTTCGAAACACGGCGGATCCTGGAAGAGCGCCGCGGCAAGGTTTAATCCCGGATACCCTTTATCATGAAGCTCAGACACTGGATCATCACAGTCGTCCTTGGTCTCCTGACGACACTCTCGAAAGCGGAAACCAAGCCGAACATCCTTATCATCCTGGCCGACGACGTTGGCTACGGCGACATCCCCGCCAACTATCCTGAAGCACTGGTACCGATGCCTCACGTGGAACGATTGGCTCAGCAGGGGGTTCGCTTCCTCGACGCCCACACGACCTCAGCGGTCTGCGCACCGACCCGCTACAGCGTCCTCAGCGGCAACTATCCCTGGAGGGGCCGGCGGCCCTATGGAACCTGGCATTTCAACGGGGGCTCGCAGTTCAGGCAGGGGCAAGTGCCGCTGCCGCGGCAATTAAAGAAGGCGGGCTACAACACCGCCATGTTTGGCAAAGTCCACCTGGGGGCACATGTCCAGCCAGCCGAGCCCGGTGCCCCTTTCAATGAAGACTGGACCAAGGATCCCGCCTTGTTCGACTTCGCCCAACCAATGGTGGGCGGGCCAAAGGACCTTGGCTTTGACTACAGCTTCACATCCCCGGCCGGAATCCAGGACAAGCCTTATGCTTACTTTGAAGATGACCTCATGGTCGGCGATCCGGAGACCTTCATCACTTGGAAGGCGGGCAACTACCCGAACGAGAATGGTTTCTCCAAGATCAGCAAGAAGCATGACGGCTTCGGGGTGCCCGAGTGGAAGAGCAACCAGTACGCCATCGATATGATGGACAAGGCCGTTGCCTTCCTTGAGCGGCATATTGAGGACAACAAGGCTGCCGGAACGGAGCGCCCCTTTTTCATGCACTACTGTACCGAAGCGGTACATGTCCCCCACTCCCCACCGAAGCAGTTTTTCGGGGAAGCGGTGCTCGGTGAAACGCCCTCCCACCACCTCGACATGCTCAAGGAGCTCGATCTCATTACCGGCCAGCTAATCGCCAAGCTGGAAGCGGAAGGCCTGCTCGAGAACACCCTCATTATCTTC
>JBFOLZ010000098.1:0-21460 GCA_040830445.1 Puniceicoccaceae bacterium | reverse complement strand
CGGAGGGCGATTTATCATTAAATTTTTACCAGAAGCACTGCTTCTATCGCCCTTACGAAAGAATCCACCTTCTTGAAAAATAACCCCAACTCGATTACCTCTGTCCCTGCCATGAAGAAATTCCTCCTATTGCTCATCGTTGCTGCGACAACCACCGCCCTGCGGGCAGGTCCTGACTCCCGGGAAGGAACCGGCCAGCCTCCCGGCAGCGGATGGACCGCCGACTTGAGCACGTTCCACTCGGGCAGCGCCGATCTCGATTCGGGAGGGGATTTCACCATCGCTTCCTTCCGTTTCAAGACGGGCTACAGCTGGACCTCCAGCACCCAAAGCCGTTCCTCGGTCGAACTCTACCTGGACTGGCGTGACTATAACTTCGATGGTCTCTTCGATCCCTGGAGTACCGTTTTTGAAACCGGCCTCTCTTACGCCTACAATCATGACTTCGGCAACGACTGGAGCCTCATGCTGACCCCGTCGATCCGCTTTTCCTTGGAGGATGGGGCAGACCTTGGCGACTCCCTCCAGGCAGGGGGCATCTTCGCTTTCACCAGGGAAATTTCACCGGCTCTCCGGCTTGGTATCGGGGCGGGTGTATTTACCGGGCTGGAAGACACCAGCGCTTTCCCGTTTCTTCTCATTCGCTGGCAGATTGACGAAAACTGGTATATCGGCAATCCCTTCGCCCCGGGACCGGTCGGTCCGGCCGGTCTGGAGCTGGGCTACCGCTACAACAGCCAGTGGACCTTCGCCGTCGGTGGGGCCTACCGTTCCGACCGCTTTGCGCTCGGTGATGACGGCCTCTGGGCTGATGGATATGGGGAGGTTGAAGGCACTCCGGTTTTCTTCCGTGCCACCTACAACGCCGGCTCCGGCAGCCGCGTCCACCTCTACGTGGGGACCATTCTCTCCGGTGAGTTGCAGATCGATGACACCAAGGGCCGCAAGTGGTTTGCGACCGACTACGACCCCAGCCTGCTGCTGGCTCTTGCCTGGCAAGGCAGGTTTTGAAGGAAGTTCCTCTAATATTCGAGGATGCAACGCTCGAATCCTCCCTTATAACGCCAATTTGCAGGCGGAAATATCATTGACCGCATAAGTGTTTCTTCTTACCCATATTAGGGTCCTTTTATAAGGGATATGGGTAGAATACTTCTATTTGGTGTCATCATCGGGATCATGCTGGGCGGCGGCATGGTTAATGGTGGCATTTTACAGAACGAGGACTTCTCCTCCGGCTTGGCGGGATGGGATTCCCAGGGAGCGGTATTCGAAGGGGTCGAGGAAGTGGCCCTGACCGATGAAAATGTCAACCAATCCTTTCTCTATCAAGGAGTTGCGCTAGATCCGGGCAGCTATGAGGTAACGGTCAATTTTCGCCAGATCCTCTCCCCTGCGGAGCCACTGGGCTTCGCCAAAGACACCTTTTTCGCCTCCATTTACCTCAGTTCCACTCCCGATCAGTTTGATCCCCGTGTCCCGGATGGCTTCGATGGGTTCCTCGAGCTTTTCAACTTTGATTCCGCCGGGCCCTTTGATTTTTCGGGTGAATTCATGGAAGATCCCATCCGGCCGGACTACCTGAGCTACCGCCAAACGCTGTCCCTGACTGAGCCGAGCACGGTTTTCACGGTATTTGAGTTAACCGACCTGAATGGAATCAACGACAACAGCCTCGTCCTGGTGGATTCCGTGGTCATTTTGATTCCTGAGCCGCTGGCCGCGCTCCCGTTGGGGATTGCCGTCCTGACATTCCTGCTCATCCGGAGAAAGGTGCGTTGATGCGAATCCGGTCGCTCAAGGCGTTTGTTCTTTTGCTCATCGGTGGCCTCGCAAGCGGGTCATTGGTAGCAGACCCAGTGGCCTTGGGTGACAGCATTCAACTCTCCGTCGGCAACTCGCGATCCAGCCTCGACCGGGCCTCCGGTATCATCGAGACCAGCTTTGACCTGACCTTGGGCAACATCGGAGACATTGGAGTAGAACCACCGTTGCACGTGGTCATGACCTTGAATGGAAATTTCCCGCCCGGCACTGCTGGGGTTATCGATGCCATGGGTGGTGACGGAATAGGGCCCTACGGGACATGGTATTTCGATGTCTCACCGGAAATCGGAACTGCTCTCCAGCCAGGACAATCCCTGGTGGTGCCCATTCGCTATTATCGGCCTTCTGACATCAGTGTCGCCTACGGGCTCGAGATCTACGGGGTCATCAACAGCATGCCGGAGCTGGCCGAGCTGCCTCAATTCCAAGGGGTTGTCGGGGAACCCCTGACATTGACCGGTGTTTCTGTCAGCGACCCGGATGGCGATCCCCTGACTTACAACTGGACCACCAGTACCGGGCAGACCTCAACTGAACCGGCACCTACCTTCCAGTTCGACATTCCGGGTATCCATGAGGTAGTCCTGGAAGTCAGTGATGACAGGGAGGGTCTTCTGACAACCCGGTTCACTGTGTCCATTCTCCCGGCCGGTGATAAAGCCAGCGGAAGGACACGCACCTTGGACGGTACTGGCCTGCCCCTGGGATCGGTTACAGTCGAAGAATACTTCACGGGAAGAGAAACAGTTGCTTACTTGTCCGATGCCGAATCCGGATTCACTTCCCTCGGTTCGACAAGTGGGTCCTACCTGTGGAAATTCAGCAAGCCGGGATATCTCCCTGTCTGGCGCTCAGGGGAATTGGTTTCCGGTCAGGTCACAGCAGTTCCCAACCCGTGGTTGGTACCAATCGAATCGACGTCGCACCCCCTCTCTGTTCTCGGGGTAACAGAAATCACCGATGGCGCGGAATCCATCCAGTTGGTCTTTGCAGAGGGCGCATTTGAACAAACCGGGAATGCCTCCCTTACCCGGCTCAACAGCCAGTCGCTCCCCTATCCCCTCCCCGCCGGATGGAGTCCTTTGCAGGCTTTTCATTTTCTCTCGGACTCCTCCCCGATAGCCCCCGGTTCGATGGAGGCTTCCTTAAATGATGAGACCCTCGCAGGTGAAGCAGTGGTCCTCGTTTCATTCGACGATGAAAACGCGGCTTGGGTCGTCCAGTCTGTGGCTCAGGGTGACGGTTCGATGGCGTTCACCGGATCCATTGATGCCCCAGGCACTTATGCCGTCGTGGTGGCCGACAGCGGACCCAATGCACCGCCTGAGGCCGTCCCGGGCGAGAATCTCCCTTCCGCTCCCCTTGCGGTGATCGATACAGGCCTCCTCACCGTCACGGGTGAGGTCGTCCCCGGGTCGGTTATTGCCTCGGTCATTCCCGGGGAGGTCACCGTCAGTGGCCGCTTGTCGGTCAACGCGGATCCGCTTCCGTCAAGCGGGCTTTGGCTATCCGGTCGTATTGACGAAGTCTATACACTCATGGATTCGAGGGACATCCGGACCCCGGACTACGATTCGACCCTTTTCAGTTATTCCCGTCCGAAGGGAGCAGGCGGAGGTCTGTCGATTCAGCTGCCCATGCGGCCCCAATTGTTATTTCCACCCGAGGATCTCTTCGAAGCCCGTATCCGGATGGATGTCTTCGGTCCGGAACAGGCAGACGGGACCATCCTCGATACGGAAGGCGGGATCCTGGCGCGCGATGGCGTCCGCATTGTCGCTCCGGCGGGTGTGCTTAGCCAGGTGACAGCGGCGGAAATCCTCTCCTCGCGCATCGAGTCCTTCATCAGCGTCGCCCCCGGGGCAACCCCGGTGAAGGCCTTCCAGGTCAACCTTTCCGGACTGGATGGAACCCGGGCGCTGGAGATAAACTTTGAACCACTCAGCCCGAATGCGGAATTTGTCCTGGCCCGCCTGGTTATCGGGGGGGGTGACTTTGGCCTGCAACCAGTAGAGCGCTTTAGCAGCGATGGGAACGGTGTGCTCGGAAGTACGGAACCGGCCTCCGGGCCCCGTCTTCCAGGGCTTGTCCAGGCTGGTCAATATGTCCTCCTGAAGGTCCCCAAGGTCCTCGGGTTGATTGAGGGGATTGTCTCGGGGAATGAGGACCAGCCCCTTGAGGGAATCTCCATCCGTGTTGATAACACCCCGTGGGGCGGTGTCACCGGACCCGGCGGCTCTTACCAGATGCTATCCCCGGCAGGTGGCTTCACCCTCTTCGCCTACGATCCCGAAACCGGTGAGGAAGGGCGCGCCGATGGGGAACTGGCCGATCCCGCCGACTCCCTGCAACTTGACTTTAGCGCCGCCCTTGTCGGGCCCCGCGTGGTCTCGGTTTCCCCCGCTGACAACGCTTCCGAGGTATCCGAGGTCGCCCCGGTGGTCCTTCGTTTCAGCAAGGCCCTCGATCCGGCCAGCTTCGGGCCCGAGGCCGTGACCGTCCTGCCCGTTGATGGCGGAGAACTTGTTTCCGGCTCGCTCGGTCTCAATCTCAACACTACCGAAGCCACTTTCCTGCCCGCCAATCCCCTTGAGCGCGATACTGCCTACCGTATCGTTCTGGCCGCTACAATCCGCGACCTCAACGGACTTCCGATAGAGGGGTCCCTGGAATTTTCCTTTACCACCCGTCCACCCGAGGCACGCGCCCTTGGTGCTCAGTTGGTCATTTACGAACCGGGGGCCGCGAGCATCCCGCCAGAGGTCCTTGACCAACTGGTTGGCTATCAACCGGGGGGCTCGCTTGTCGTTGCCCATGGTTCCTCCGGCACGGCTGATCCCGAGGTTCCGGTTATCCTTGTCAATGAAACCACCGGGGAGACCGCCACCGTCCTCTCCAATCCGGATGGCAGCTTCGCCAACTTCATTTATGCCGAGGAGGCGGATTTTATCAGCGCTGTTTTTGTCAACCAGAACGGTACGCGGGTCACCGTTCCCGCGACCAAACAACTGTTCGATGACGGGCGTCAGGGCCTTTACCAGTACGGAGGCATCCTCGAGGCCCAAAGTGATGGCGGTCCTGTCCAGGTACTCGTCGAGCCGGAAGCAATTGAAAACCGGTCCATTTTCAAGATGGAGCCCCTTGGTGTGGACGAGCTCCTTGCCCTTACTGGAGGGGTTGCGCCTGCGGGAGATGCCGAACTTATTGGTGGTGTCCGGATATCAACCGAAGGAGGTGAATTGCAGCAATCGGCCAAGGTCCGCATCCCGGTCACCCTGCAGCAACTTGGCCTGTCCCCGGAGGATGATCCCAATGAAGGCTCATTCGCCCTCACGGTTCCGCGGGAAGTCGATGGAGTTCAAGTCTATGAAATCATCGACAAGGTGGTCTACGAAAACGGCTACCTCACCACTACCTCCCCACCCTTCGCCGGCTACACCGCCGATAACAATACCCAAACCCTCGCCATGGCCCGCCTGTCCTTCGGTAACGCAGCGGTCATTGTTGGACGTGTGACCTCCGCCACGAATCCGGATGCTCCCGCCTCCAGCGACCTCAGGGCAGTGCCGGGAGCGGTCGTTTTTGCAACCGAGGCGACTCTGGTCAACGAGGAGCAGGAAGTGATCGAAGGCGCATTCGTTGCAGTAACCCAACCCAAGGGCAACTTCAGCTTGATCGTACCCACTTCCGCGTTCAACTCATCCGGGACGAACACGGCACTTGCTCTTGCAGCCGCCAGCGGGAGATTCCCCTTCCAAGTTGTTACGGGCACAGCCACCTTGGCTGATCCGGAATCCGTTTCCATCCTCACCGCAACTGGATTGATCTTTAAGCGGTCGGAGGGAGACAGCTTCCTCGGGAGCGACAGGATGCCACCCCAGGTTACCTTCAGTCAGAGTGTGTTTGCTCCTCTACCGGGTGAATTTTTCTCCGTGGAGTTCCTTGCCACGGACGACCGGACTGTTCCCACGTTCACCGCTTCTGTCATTGATGCAAACCCCCTCGCCAATGGACCTGATGTTTTCATGGAGGATGTGTCATTTACACTGGAAAGCAGTATCACAACGGGTACCTCCAGGCGTGTCCGCTACAGGATGAAGTCCGACAAACCGGCATGGATATTGATAAAGTACACGGCGACTGACGGCGCCGGTAATATCACAGACACTTTTGTTACAGCAAACGTACCGGCTTCAAACCCGCCCCCACCCGTGGCACCCAATCCAAGTGATGTGGACGGGCCATTTGTGTTGAATTCCCGACCTATTAACGGTGCCCAGCGGGTCAGTCCCTTCGAGCCCATTGAGTTGGAATTCAGCGAGCCCATAGATCCGGCCTTCCTTGGCAATTCGGATCAAATCTTCGTTCTTAGTCCCGACGCAGGGAAACCCTATATTATACATGAACCAGATGGGAAAACGGTCACGCTTCAGTACCCCAAGCTTCAGCCAAATCAAAGCTACTCCTTTGCCCTTAACGCCGGCCCATCCGGCTTGGTACGCGATCTTGCTGGCAACTTGTTCGACCAGATACCCGGCGGATTCCAGGACTTTTTCAGCCTGATTTTCCAGACCGATTTGGTCCTTTTTGAAACAAACCTGGGAGTCGAACGCGGAGTAGGCGCCGCTGGTGATCGGGAGTGGGCCTACTTGCTTGACAGGCGAATCGGAAGTGAAGATGGCAGGGTCTTTGTCTACGGAAGAAATGACGACGACTCTATTCGGGTTGATTCACCAACGATCATTGAATTGGGATTACCCTACCCAAGGGACCTGATTCTCATCAAGAATTACGACTTCTGGTTCCCGGATGATTCACCAGCCGGGGATCTACGCCTCGACAAGGACCTTCTTGTTGTCATTGGAGGCCGGGTTGCTGTTCCCGATCTCGGGGGTGTTGTTTCCGATGACGATTCACCGTGGCTTAAGGTCTATGACGTGACAAATCCGGAACAGCCAAAGCAGCTGGCTTATATACCAGTGCGTTCAGCAATTGGAAATGCCCTCGTAAAAATGGAATGGGCACCCCCTTTACTTGGTGTCATGGAGTTAGGGACAGAAGGCGTTCACATCAATTTACTCAACCTTCAACTCCTTATCTGGGGTGACAATCTGACGGCAGACCAGCTCAATCTTGCGACTCAAAGTCCCGGACTAGACCTCAATGCTGATGGGGACTACGCCGACTCTGGAGAAAAGAAGCCCGAGCCATCCAGTTCGCTACCGCGGTTGGGCTGGATTAATAACGGCCTGGTTGGCGGTGCCTTTATGCCGGATGGTGACAATAGACGCATCATGGACTTCTCCATGGCACAGGGAGGGGCATTGATCGGTGCGGTGGTGCGGGGGAATCCAGGTACACCTGTCTACAGGACCTTGGTCAGCGGCGGATTTCAAACGGATCCCGGGCAAGGGGAAATTGCCTTGGATGTGGACCCCAGACGCATCCTCATCGTTATGGGAGTCCCGGTCAGTCTCGGTGGAACGGATGTTCAGATAATGAACCTCGCCTTCATAACGCGTTCCGGTAAATCCAACCTGCGAGTCCTCGACATCACTGATCCCGTCAATCCAAAGGACCTGATTGATATCGATGTTGCGGACGGTTCCGAAACCCTCTTCACGCCTATGCTCGCTCCAAAGGGAGATGACGGAGTAAAGGTGGTCGTCGCCTCGGAAAGTAATTTGTATATCATCGATCCGACGAAGATAAAACTGGCCACTTCCGCTGATACGAGACCGTACATTGTTGGATTTCTGCCCAACGGCGGCACCCCGACAAGACGTTTCCTGACAGATGGTGCGGCCTTTTATGCCGTCGCTTCCTGGGACAAGAACCGGATCGTAACCGACAAGCCGACCGATGTTGTTTTTGCAGCGAAGAATCCATTACTGATAGATACAAATACGACGACCGGCCTGCTCACTTCAACAACGACTGTGATCGAGCGGAAGTCAAAGAATAACCTGCTGGAGGTCGTGGCCAAGAATCCCGTTGAGATCAAGGGAAAGGTGGAAGTGGATCCCTCAGGAGTCCAATTGCCAAACGATTTCCCATCCTGGTATGCGGAGGATGATGTTGATTCAAACGTATCACAAATTGGCACCAACAGTCTTTATAAGATGCCCGGTAACACCAGCGTCTCTACTGCCGGTGGTTTCGCCAGTTTCGTTTCGTTCTCAGCTGTCCTCGATGTCGATGAAGATGTTTACGATATTTCGGTCTCGAACCTGCAAATAGATCCGACCTCCCGCCATCAGCTTACGCTCAACGTCTATCCTCAATTTGCCGCCAAATTTGAAATTGATGGCAACAAGCTGAGAGACTTTACCAGGAAACTGCGTCTGGCCAAGGACGGGTTGAAGGCCATTGCAACCAATGTCGCCCCGGGCCTCTTCTTCGATATCAACCCGGTTGATCCGAATGTGAAACTCAGCCTGAACGTCTCCTATGCTGAGTGCGATCAAGTAAATGTGCCGACCGCTGAGACCCACAGGGTGTTCCTCAAGGGAGAAGCTGAGGGCAAGCTGGATCCGCTCTTCGGATTAAAGGGAGAAATGGGGATTCGACCGCCCATTCCAACCATCGTCAGTAGCTTTGTAGGGGATGCGAAGATTTTCGTTGAAGTATCGGGAACGGTCTCTGCCAGCGGCAAAATTGGCAGGGACCAGTGCGCAAACATTTTTGGCGCACTCCCTATCACCGGCAAGATTGCGGCCTCGATCAACGCGGAGCTGAAGGCCATTCCAAGTCAACCGCCACCTGCCCAGGGCAGCGGGCAAAGCCAAAGCTACTTCCTCTCAGTGACCGCCAAGGCCGGTACCGACATCAGCCTGACGTTTACGCCCGAGTTCAATCAGGCTTCTGGAGTGTTGGCGAAGTACAAGGCAGACCTTGGCCCGTTAAAGGGAGAGCTGAGCGCTTCTGTCTCATGGGGTGATATCCAGTGGAAGGGTGAAGTCACTTTCCTTCCCGGAGGTAACCTTATTCCCGAAACCACTACCGTTTTAATCGATTGATTCAGTTATGAAATGCTTAACTAAGTTAAAAGTCCTCACCGCTTTGATTTGCTGCTTATCGCATTGGGCAGGAGGAGCCTATCTCATCTCGACAAATGTAAGGCAACAGGAGGGTGAAATGCGTCTGAATGGATTTCCTGTTCCCCTCTCGGCAGGTGAGATCAATGAAAACCGGACCCTGGTCGCTCTTCCCTACCTGCTCGAAGGCGACAACGAGATACAACTGAGGTTCACCGATGTTCGGCCATTGGATGAAGGGGAAGTCCCTTTTGTCTCCTTCAGGCTGGAGCAGGAAATAGAGGAGGAACTGTTTGAACTGATGGAAACAAGCCGGCAGGTTGACCGGAGAGAGGATCCGGAATCTGGTGAAGTTTCCTACACCGAAGTTTTTGAAACAGAGTTTCCGGGAAAATATTCCCAACGACAATCGAACACGCTGGAAAACGGGGTCAGCGCCATGGAGATTGACCTCGCGTCAGCATCCGTCAAGTACCAGACGTTCCCCCGGGAAAATCCAAGGATCACAGTTACCGCCCAGCTGGATGCAGCACGACTGACCTCATTACCTTGGTTATTACCGGGAGGTGAATTGGATGAAGCTGGTAGAACGGAAATCCGGCAGTTTATCAGTTCACTTCACTCAGCGTTAATGAATCAGGATATTGAAGCACTGAAGGCTGCTTTTCTGAACAAAAACCAACGAATTGCTAACGCCTTTGGGGTACCCATCGAGCAAGTGGAATCTGCTCAGGAGGAATTCTACAGCCAGTTGTTCGCGGTTGCCGGGTATACCGTCCTGCCGCTTGACACCAATCAACTCGAGTTCACCCCGATCTCAGAGGTCAATCTTGTCCATGTTACTGGACCCGATGGAGGAGCTGTTCTCACAATCGACAGCGATGAACTGGTTTTCAGCCTGCAGTTCTTCTTTTCAGAAATCGAAAGCCAATGGCTATTTGTTGAGTAACCGTTCTTCCTACTAAGCATGTTCCCTCGAGCGCACATTAGAAAATCCAGGAGATCCGGATCATCCGGAATGGGATTTCATGTGCGCGGATTGTTTCTGGAACTTTGGACATTCACTTTTTTCCTTTATTTGTTTAGTTCTAGTGCTCTTGCTACCTCCCCCCTCACCACCCTTGAATACACTGTATCAGGTCAGGTACTACAGGTAACCCCGTCCACGGTGGCGGTTCCGAAGGGGATAGCCGGCTCCATCCTGACCACTGTCCAGGGGGACATTCCCGAGGGGGCCTTTGTCGAGGCCTACCTGCGGGGACCCTCCTTCCCGGCCCGGCGGCTGGTGGCCCTGCCAAACCAGCCCATGCTTTTTCCACCGATCAACCTGGTCGGCGACTACTCCCTCGACGGCATCCGGCTGGTTGATCCGGCAACGGGCGACACCCTCCTGGAAGGCAATCCCGGTTCCGTTCCGGTACGGGTCTTCGACGAGGTGCTGATTTCGCGGGTCACCTCCCGTCCCTTGACGCTGGAGGAAATCCAGGAAAAGGGCATTGTCATCGACGAGAGCAACTACCGGGCGGTGGAGTTCGAGGTCGGCTTTGTCCTCGATGGCCAGACCATCCCTGTGAAGTTCCCGGTGGTGGCCCCCAACTTCAGCCAGAATACCGAGATCATTCCCACGGCTGAGCTGGAGGAACAACTGGCGGAAGTGGATCGCATCAATGATGAGCTGGCCCTGGGAGTGGAATTACCGCCAGCCCTGGAAACCGCCAACGTCAACATCGAGATGCGCGGCATCAACTTCCAGTTTGTCGACGGCGAAGACCCGGATCTGGCCCTGCAGGTGCCGCCCATTCCGGCCCTGATGGTCATTCCCGGCAACATTGGCTATCTGAACCAGTTCTTCAGTGTCCTCATCTTTACCGAGAATGGGTCACCCGACGGGTCCGGACTCAGCGTGCGGGACATCGTTGCGGAAATCGATCTTCCGGATGGTGGTGACCGGGTGCCTGGAACCTACACCGAGCCGGGGGATGATCCCCTCCGCATGGCCCGGGTCGGACCGGATGCGATCATTGAGACAGTGCAGCCGGTAGTGGCACTGGGACCGGATGGGGAATTGGGAACGGCTGACGATGTTCCCCGCCTCTACCCCGGCGAGACTGGTCAGGCGGAATTCCTGGTTGAGGGCCTGCAGGAAGGTCTGCATGTGCTAAACCTCAATTTGACAGCCCAACTGGATGGCCTCGCCGCCGGTTCCGTGCAAGTGACCGGAAAGGCCGCCGGGAGCGTCCTCGTGCGCAATCCCAACTTCTCGATGGCCTTTTCCCATCCTCGGACCGTTCGGGCCGGGGAGCCCTATGAGGCTTTTGTTACCATTCTGAACACCTCGAATGTCCCGGCAAACCTGGTCAATGTCACCTTGAACAACAACAGCATCAGCGGGGGAATCCTCGAAAGTGAGGAGACGGTTCAACTTGGCACCATCCTTCCCGGCCAGACAGCGACTGCCCGTTACCGCATCCGTTCCCAGAGGACCGGCTCCATCACCTTCTCCAACCTGACAACGGCCGAAGACAGCCTCATCGGCCGTTTCCGGCTCAGGGTTGGTGTCGATGAACGGGGCGTGCCGCTTTCGCCTGACACCCTGCTGCTGCCGGACTTCGTTGATGAACTCCCGCCCGCGCTGGTTTTGGCGGCCAACCGCATCCTTGGCCAGGCATTGAGCATCTCCACCGCACCGCTTCTGCCGGCAGGCGTGGAGAAGGTCTCCAAAAGCCATCTTCGCCAGAAAGCGATCGAGCTGGCCGAAGCCGGGCAACGCGTGCGCTACGGCGAGCCCTTGCAATCCGTGCTTCCGGATCTGCTCCTCGACTGGCAGGGCGCCCGGGATTTTCTTTCCGGGTGGGACCAAATACTCCGGGAGACCGAGGCCGGGCTGGAGTGGCGCGTTGCCATGGCCCAGGCAATGACCGATGCCAGTGGCGGGGCAGATCCGGTTATCCAAATGGAAATAGCCGCAGCCGACCTTGCCGGGAGGGGCGAGACCTGGACTTTCGGGGCCCTCTCCACTGCCGGCGAGATGGAATTGCAAGTCTCTGCCAACGAGACTGTGACGGCTGCCGGAAGTTCCGTCCTCCAGGGGCATGCCTACCCCACTCCGGAGGGATCCCTCATCGCCAGCGCCCGGTCTGGCATTTTCACCTGGACCTTTACCGAGGCCTCTTCCGGACCGGTTGATGTCGGGGTCTGGATTGTCAACGATGACGGTACCACCGGGGAACTGGTCTGGCGACTGGACACGGTCGAGGCTGGAGTCTGCCTGCGCTACGACGCCACCTCCGGATCGGGAATTCTGGATATTGATACGGACTGCGACGGCACCATCGACTCCACCCTTGCAACAAGCCTTGCCAACATCGGGGAATTGCCACCAACGGTCATTGCGGTGAGGCAGGATCCGGAGGTGCTGGTTGGACGACCCGCAAAGCAGTGTATCCAAATCTCCACGACAAATGACTTTGGGGATCCCGTGTCCGTGAACAACTATGCCAATGTGCTGGCCGTCCTTTTCAGCAAGCCCATGACCCAGGACACCGCTGACATTCCTGAAGCCTACCAGATGGACAACGGAACCGAAGCTGCCTTCGTCCGCGTTCAACCGGGTGGGCGGGTGGCTCTCCTCACTATGCGTGAACCTCTCGGTGCCTTGATCCCACGTACCATGACCGTGGCCTCGACAGTCACGGATGTCCGTGGCAATCCCCTGAGTCCAGCCCCAATGTCTGTTGAGTCGCGACTGGTGGAAGGCATTTCCGTGCGTGGGCGCGTCATCAAGGCGGACGGTTCATATGCTGCGAATGTCCCGGTCACCCTGACCTATTATGACGAGGTATCTGCCCTCTTTGGTTGTGAAGACTGGACCATGCGTCCCTCCCAGGTATTCACGGATGAGGAAGGCATGTTCGCTTACGACTTTGTACTCAATGGCATCCCCTACAGTCTTTCAGCCACCGATACCTCCGGCCTTTCAGCCGAGGCTGTTGACATTATCCTCGAATCCTACCGGGGGGATCAACTGGACAGCACCCTGCTGGAGGAACTGGCCACCGATGAGGAACTGGAGAATACCCTGCTTGGAGAATTCGCTGCCAGCACCTTACCGGAAGCGATTGCCCAGGCTGAGGGCATCGATCGGGCCCTCGTCAGGGACAATGTTGCCATCGGTTCCTCACGGGTGGGAACAGAAGCGGTCTTTGCCCTTCGTTTCCGGGGACGTGGCACCATTATCGGCCAAGTTCTGGAATCCGATGGTTTAACCCCGGCCGCCGGATCCGCCGTCAATCTATTCCCCGACCCGGACAGTCGTGAACTGGGCCGCGGTCTTTATGCTGACTCCGAGGGCCGTTTTGCGTTTTTTGGAGTTCCGCTCGGGGTTTTCAGTGTCGAGGCGACCAGTCCCACCGGAAAAACCAGAGTCCTGGCCGATGTCATCAACACCCCCGGCCAGGTCCTCAACCTGGACGTGGTTCTCAGTGAAAGCGTTCCCCAGCTCACATCCCTCCAGGGTCGTATAACCGAGCCGGATGGCACCGCCCATGCCAGTGGTCGCGTCTACATCGGCCAGTTCGTTCAAGGCCAGTTCTGCTGTATTGTCTCCACCGCTACCGCGGATACTGACGGGTACTGGACCGCCGAGGGGATTCCCGTGGGAGATTACGATATTATCGCTATTTCTGCCGACAGCCGCCGCAAGGGCGAACGGCGTGACATCCTCGCCGTGGCAGGCTCCATAAACACCGTCAACATCTCCCTCCAGGCCCGGGCCGTTGTTCATGGAAGGGTGGAAACCAGTACCGGACTGCCCGTTGAAAATGCCATCGTCGGCGGTGGCGAAACACTGGTCCGGACCGATGCCCTTGGCCGCTTCACCCTGACAGGGGTACCGACCGGGAACCAGGGCATCTCAGCCGGGCTGGAACGTAATCCGGATGCCGGAATCGACTTCCCAAGGCTGGGCAGCGCATCCCTGAATGTCCTTCCGGGGGACGACAATTTCGTCATCGTGCGCTTGCGACCGGCCGGCCGTATCATTGGCAGGGTCTTTGATTCCCTTGGCGAACCCATCCCCGGGGCGCGGGTGGCTATTCCCCAGCAGGATGGATTCCTTTGGGTAGACGCAGACGCGCAAGGGAATTACGAATTCCCCGGCCTTGGATTGGGTCGGTACGAGGTCAGCTCGCCAGCCCCGGCAACAGGCGGTGACTTTGATGCTTCGGACGCCCTCAACGCAATCCGCCAAGGCAATCAGGAGGAAATCCTTGCTGCCATCGGCGAAGCCTACGCCGCCTTCACCGGAGTTGACGACCCGCTTCTCAATGGCGATGGCTCGACATTTAATCCCCGCAGTTGGGGCTATGTGAACGATATCCGCCTTTCCTTCGATGGCCAAACCGTTGTCGCTGACATTCGCCACCTCGGGAACTCGACTGTTTCCGGCACCGTTCTCAACGGACAGGGCGTGCCAATCGGCGCCCGTGTCCGGTTGACAGGAATCGGCCCCTCGCTGACCGGACGTCCAACGATGATCCTTCGCGGCGAACGCAACAGTGATCCCGCACTGGGGACCTTCAGCTTTGAGGGACAGGCCCTCATCGGCGACTGGGGTCTGCAGGCGGCCTCCCCGTTCTTCCCCGTTGTTGTCAGTTCCAGCGGCCGCACGACCAGCCTCCAGCCCGATGCGACCGGAATCATCCTCCAGTTCCCGGAGGTCCGTGACACCAACGGCAGTCTTTCCGGCCAAGTCCTGGGCCCGGATGGAGAACCAGCCGGAGCAGGGGTGGATGTCCAAATCAGTTTCGGTCCGGACTTTATCATCCGCACCGATGAGGATGGTCGCTTTGCCACCCAGCAGGATACTTACACCCTGCCAGCCGGCAACTACAGCGTTACCGCCACCGATCCGGCAACCGGCGCAACCGGACGCAGTGGCGTCAGGGTCCTGGCCAGCCAGGATAACACTGTCACGGTACAGCTTCTCGGCCGTGGTACAGCAGTAGTGAACGTTCAGCTGGCCGACGGGACAGCCGCCGCAGGTGCCTCAGTCGTCCTCCAGGGAGGAGCCTACCCTGGGGAACGGTTTGAGGGAACGACCGATGCCAACGGGACGGTCGAGTTTCTCAATGTCTTTGAGGGGCCCTATGGAGCCACAGCCGGACTGAGCCTTGGCGCCACCCGGGTCTCGGGACGGTCCGGTCTCAATGTCCCCCTCAGTGGCACAGGACAAACGACGGTTGTCCTGTCCGGGACGGCCACCATTGAAGGCCGCTTCATAGGGACCGACGGAGAATCCCCCTTTGCCTTCGCCAATGTTGCCCTCGGCAACCTGGCCTTCACCTCCACCGATGCGGAGGGGAACTTCGCTTTCCCCGATGTCCCGCTGGGCACCTACCGCATCGTGGCTACCGATGCCGTCACCGGTCGCAGCGGTTCAGCCGAGGTGCAGTTGGTTACCGTTGGCGAAACCCGGCAGGTGACGATCATTGAGACCTCACTCGGGAACATTTCAGGGTTTGTCCTCGACGGTTATGGAATCGCCATGGTTCCCAATGCTGAGGTCGTTCTGGCCCATGCCGATCCTTACGTCGCCAACCGTACCGTGACGACAGGACCAGATGGCTCCTTCAGCTTCCCCGCCACGCCGTTCGGGGCCTTTACCCTTCAGGCTCGGGACCCCTTGACCGGAAACACCGGTTCCACGACCGGCGAAGTGACGTCAGCGACCACAGCCGTCCAACTGAACATCGGCTTGCGCCCATTGGGCAACTTGATGGTCCAGGTATTCGAGGAGGATGGGTTCACGCCAGCTGAGCTGGCCACCGTCAACTTGAGGATTGGTCGGACAGGGATTTCCGTCGATACCGACAGTAACGGCTTCGCTCGATTCGAGGGCATTCCCGTCAGTCCAAGTGCCATTGGTGTCACCGCTGTCTCCCGGGTACCCGGGAATACCCGCAGTTGGGGAGGTGCCTTTGTCACCGTGAATTCACAGGGAGCCGAGGAGACTGCCACCATCACCCTCTCCGGCGTAGGTAGTCTCGTGGGGCAGGTCTTGCTGGCCGATGGCTTGACAGTCGCTCCCGGCGCCGAGGTCAGGATGCGCATAATTGCCGAGACTGTCCCTGTCGGGAATGGAGAAATGGCCCCGCCATCCAGTGGGGAAGAAGACGTTATCATCTCTGATGCCTCGGGCCAGTTCTCGTTCAGCAATCTACCAGTCGGATCGGTCAATCTCCGCGCCGTCTCCCAGTCATTGGGAGCAAATGCGGATGCTTCCATAACATTCCCCGGTGAAGTGGTAAACCAGGATCTGATCCTTTCTTCCAGCGGAACTGTCTCCGGCCGCATCCTCAGGGCGGATACGACAACGCCGGCCGAAGGTACGGATATCCTCATTACATTCCAGTCCCAAAGCGGCTTGCCGGGCCGCCTTACTGCCCGGGCGGATGCAAATGGGCTTTTCAGTCTGGAACCGGTCCCGGTCGTCGACTTCAACGCCGAATTTATCCTCACGGCTGAGGGAGGATTGGCCCGTCTCTCGGATTCAATTACCACGAATGGGGAGATTCTTGATCTGGGCGATATCATCCTCGATGAGGACTTCCCGGCGGTCCTTTCCGTCGATCCCGAAGACACGGCTGATGATGTCGATATTAACACGGCCGTGGAACTCGTTTTCAGTGAAGGCCTGGACCCGGAATCCCTCTTCCCGGATGGTCTTCTCCTGCAGACTGCTGACGAGGGAACACCGGTTTCCTCGAATTTGCAACTCCTGCCCGATCAAGGCGGGGATCCCACGGTCCTGAATCGTATCCTCATCACTCCCGACGCACCTCTGGAAAGTGAAACCACATACCAGGTAGTGGTTGTTGATGGGAACTTGCTCAATGCAGTGGGGCAGGTGACTAATCGTGGTCCACGAGACCGGGTTGGCCGCCCCCTTAATGCCCTCTTCAGTTCCACTTTCACGACACGAGACCAGAGACCGCCGGAGCTGCTCTCCTTTACGCCCGGGAATGGGACAGCCCAACTGGACACACGCACGGTCATCCGGCTCTCTTTTGATGAGCCGATTGATGCGGGTGCCATAATCAGCCTGAATGGTCCTTCCGGAGCGGTTCCCGGGACAACCTCGCTCGGCCTGAACAGCCTTATTGTCGTCTTTACCCCGGACTTAGAGCTCGACCCCAATGCGGAATACACGGCCACTGTTTCCAACATCCGTGACCTTGCCGGTAACTTCGCTCTCGAACAGCCGTTTGTTTCCACTTTCGCAACCCTTGACACAATCGGCCCCTCCATTTCCCAGCTCCGCATCAAGGATGGCCAGGTCCCCACCGCTGGGGCCGGTATTGTACTTGAGGCCATTCTCGATTCGCCCGAACCGGGTGTTCGCATCCGCGCCACGGCTAATTTTGAAACCATCGGACTGACCGATCCGGGTGTCCTTGAAGTGCCCTATACATTGCCGGATGCCGGGACGGTCACCTTCCGGGCCATTGCCATAGATTCATTCGGCAATGAGGGCCCATTGGCCGAATTGCCGGTCACCATACTGGCCAACCAGCCGCCTCAGATTCAGTTTGAGCAATTGCAACCCTCCACGGAGTCCGTTGGTAACGGAGGGCTTGTCCAGGTCCGGGTCAGCGCCACAGACGACAGCGAGGTCGTCGAACTGCGGGCCGCCATCACCGGTGCGGCCACTGCCAGTCTCCGCTCCACCCCGGGCGATCCCGTCACGCTGGTGGCCACGGTCCCGGCTACCGCCATCCCCGGAACCAGCGTCGAGGTCCGGGCCATCGCTTTCGATAATAGCGGTTCCACTTCGGGCGAGCAGGTCTATAGTATCGAGGTAGTGGATACAGCATCACCGCAAATACAAATCGCCACCCCACCCGTCCTCTCCGTGGTCGATCCCGAGGTTCCCTTCCCGCTCGAGATTGTCTGGTCGGACAATTCCGGCAACGCCACCCTGGAAGTCTCCATCAATGGTATTCCGGCAGACCCACAAACGCTCGAGGTTGGCGCACAGCCCAATCAGGGTGCCCTTGAGCAACTCGAGTTCGATATCTCCAGTGCGCCCCTTGATAGTAGCGGATTCTCAGTAACCGTCCGTGCGCTGGATGAAGCAGGCAATGAAAGCTTCGCTTCACGTGAATTCCTGCTGCCAGATAGAATCCCTCCCCTCCTTGCCGGCTTGTCACCACAAGATAGTTCCACGGGCATCGACCTCTGGACATCCGGATGGATCCTCTCCTTCAACGAGCAAATGGATCCTGCCACCTTCAACGATGCCAATCTCTCGGTCCTTGATGCCTCGGACACACCGGTGCCCGCAACCATCGCCTCAACCGATTCATCAATTGTCAGGATATCACCCGAGGTTCCTCTTGAACCGGGTTCCGTTTACCGGCTGGTTGTTTCCACAGCGCTGACCGATGTCGCTGGTAATGCATGGCAAGAGACGCAAGGTGTCCAGCTTCCACCTGAGGGACGCACCCTCAGCTTCACTTCAGCTGAAATTGAATTCAATTCCCCTGCTGCGGGGGATCCGATAATCCCCGGACAGCAAATTGGTGTTTCCCTAACGCATGAAATTACCTCGGGTATCGAAAGCTTCTCCATTGCCTTCAATGAACTGGAGCCGGTTCTTGTGACGGTGGACTCAGGCTCAACGTCGACCTCGACACAGCTAATCCTTCCTGTTGAGGCCACCGAGGCCATCCTTCGTACCAGTGCCCAAAGAAGCGGCCAGGCAGAATACCCCTTCCCTGAGCGCGTCCTCGACCTGCGCCCGCGCGACGGGGATGAGGATAGCGATACAATTCCCAACGGCGTTGAAGCCGATAACGGCCTGGATCCATTCCGGGATGACGCGGCCGAGGACCTTGATGAAGACAATGTCAGCAACCTCGAGGAGATCAATTTCGGAACCGATCCCACCAATCCGGACTCTGACGAGGACGGGCTGGACGACGGTGAGGAATTGTCTGCCGGCACCAACCCGCTGGATCCCGATTCGGACAAGGACGGAATTCCCGATGGAACCGATCCGCTTCCCCTCAGCGCCAACCGGAATCCAGTCGCGGCGGATGATACCGGGTTCACTGTCCCGCAAGGCCAGACGCTGTTGATTCCGGAGTCCGCAATCCTTTCCAATGACTCGGATCCGGATGGGGACGCCATTTCCATTGATGCATCGTTCACCCTTTCACCTGCCAACGGAACCGCCTCCTATGACAATTCAACAGGGAATTTCACCTATGCTCCAGCGGTAGGTTTTATCGGGGAAGACTCATTCACCTACCAGATTGTTGACGCCTTCGGCTTACCCGGCACCGGGACAATCTTTGTCAACGTCGGGGAAAACAGGCCGCCGGTGGCCGATACGCCCCTATCTGCCACGGCATTTGCCGGGCAGGCTGCCTTGCTGCAACTGACCGGTAGTGACGAGGATGGCAACGACCTGACAGGCGTCATCCTGACGCTGCCGCAACAAGGTTCATTGTTCCAGCTGGTCGATAGCCGGGCAGGCGCACCCATTGATACCGTACCGGCCAGCCTGGTTGATCCGCTGGCAAGGGTAGTCTACATTCCGTCAGAAGAATTCACGGGTGACGACAGTTTCGAGTTCCAGCTTACCGATGGTATCGATGATTCGAATACAGGGACCTTTTTCATCGAGGTAATGGCTCCCATCTTCCCCACCACGAACGATCTGTGGGACACCACACTGGGAGCTACCGTCACCGGGACCAGCGGAGTACAAGCAACATCCGCCGCCGAAAACATGTTTGGTAGTTCATCTGGCACGGAGCCCGACAACACGCTATTCGAGGACGGACAAGCAGCCGGCTTCACACACTGGGTTGAGTGGGAGACGCCGGGAACAGTCGTGGTCGACGGATTCAATCTCTTCGCTCAGGATAATGGGGTTCTCTCGGGCGGTGACCGGGGATTTTCGGAAATGCGCCTCTATGGTCGTCTTGAGCCGGCAGATCCCTTCACCCTCCTGGCCGTCTACACGCCACCGGCCAATCCCTACGCACCCGAGAGTAATTTATCCAGTTCCGTGCTTATCGATGCCTTCGCCGGGCAGCAATTCCGGGCGGAATTTGAACAGGCGGGCGATACACCCACCAGTGGCCCTAGAATCATCGAGATGGACCTGATTGGCGAGTCGGTGACCCTGATCCCGGGAGACATATCCGTATCCTTGCAGAATGCCAGTGCCGACCAATCCCAGGTTGGCTTCCCGCCCTCGGAAATGATCGATGGCATCATCGAAGGGGCTAATACTCAAAATGGCTGGGCTGGGGCAGTTAACGGGACGCCCTCCATCACAGCGGTCGTTGAAACTGTCGAGAATATCCCGGCAGAACCGACAACTGAGTTTATTTTCGAATTGATCCAGCCTTACGGGAGTGGCCATTTCCTCGGAAGATTCCGTATCTCGGCAACAACCGATTCGCGGGATCAATTCGCCGACGGACTGGCCAACGGCGGCGATATAACCGCCAACTGGACAATCCTCAATGTGCTCGAGATTACCAGTACCGGAGGAGAGACATTCACCGTACTGGGGGATGGATCCATCCTTGTCAGCGGCAATCTGCCGGCTACCACCACCTACACTGTGAGAGCCTCTGGCATCGAGGGTGCAGTAACGGGCTTCCGGGTGGAAGCTATTGAGGATGCGTCTCACCCAACCAACGGACCGGGACGAGCCGGCAATGGAAATTGGGTCCTGAACGAACTGCGGGTGTACTACGAAGGCGTCGCCATCAACCGGGGACCGGTGGCCAATGATGATGCTTACGGGGCCACCCAGGGATTCAGCCTGACGACCGGCAACGTCCTCGCCAACGACTCTGATCCGGAAGGGGACACTATCTCCATCCTCGAATTCACCCAGCCGGCCAATGGTTCTGTCGTGGATAATGGTGACGGCACATTCACCTACACCTCCGACCCTTCCTTCAGCGGAGAAGATTTTTTCACTTATCGCATCACCGATAGCTTCCAGGCCAGTCTTGCGGCGACGATTTCCATCACCGTCAGCCCCAGCGAAGTCGTTACCTGGAACAATCCCGCCGGCGGCGACTGGAACGATCCCGCCAACTGGCAACCGGCTCGCGTTCCCAGCGGCACGGACAGGGCCCTCGTGGCGCTTCCAGGTAACTATACTGTCAGTCTGACAGCAGGGGTTAACACGGCTGACTTGACGGTTGGCGGAGAGGGCGTTGGAGCGACCCTGCGTTTAAATGGTCAAAGCCTGACTCTCCAGCAGGATTCAACCGTCCTGACTGGCTCCACTTTCATCATCGATCTCAACGGTCGGTTGACGATGCAGAATGGCACCACCCTGAGCGTCAACGGCACCCTTAACTTCATCCGGGGCACCATCACCAATGGCGGCACCCTCGCCCTCGCCAATGGCGGCACCGGCACCCTTTCTGGCTCGAGCCAAAAGTGGATCGACGGGACCCTCCGCAATCACGGTACCCTCACCTACACCGGCGCCCAGATTCGTTTTGGTGTCGACGCCGGCAACCTTACCAGCCAGCTCGTCAATGCCATCGACGGGATTT
>JBFOLZ010000097.1:0-3410 GCA_040830445.1 Puniceicoccaceae bacterium | reverse complement strand
TGGATTGCCGAGTCGCCGCCCGTCAACCGACCCCGCCACTTGGGGCCGTCCTTCAAACCCAGATTCCAGGCAAGGTACCCCGCCCGGCTCTCAACATCGGAGTTTTCCCGGTAACCTGCGGATTCCATCCAGTCCAGTCCTCCCCGCAGTCCAACTGTCCCTATTGCCTGCTGCAGCGAAACCGTTGCCCGTCGCGTGGCATCGCTTCCCCCTTCCCCCTCAAGGCTTCCCGCCAGTTCGCCCCCCGGCTCCCGGGTCCGCAACTTCACCACCCCGGACACGGCATGATTCCCGTACAAGACCGTCTGCCCCCCGCGCAGCACTTCCACCGTCTCCAGCTCACCCAGCGGCAGCCCCAGCCAGTTGATGCCCCCCATGTCTGGCGGATTAAAAACCTGCCCGTCCACCAACACCAGCACCCGTAAGCCGCTGTTGTCTCCAAAGCCTCGCAGGGCCAGTTGCCCTTCCGCCCCGGTTCCCGTGAACTGGCGAAACCGCACCCCCGCCGCCTGCTCCAGTACCTGCGGCACGCTCCAGGCCCCACTCCTCTCCAAGTCTACCCGCTCCAGCCGCAACACGTTCGCCGGAATGTCCATCCCCAGCCCGTCAAAATGCCACGCCTCCACCACGTACGGACCCAGCTCCACCACCGGGTCCGCTTCCACCCCCAGTACCGCTAGCAGCATCAGCACCAGCCACCTCTGTCCTTTTCCCTTCACGTACCCCTCCATACCCCTCATAATGGCACGGGAATGTCAATAAGGAAGGGGGGGGCTATTGGGCGCTGACTCGAATAAAGCGGGGAGTCCCCGGCAGGAGGGCGGTTACGTCCCTGACGGTGAGGTTCCATGTCCCGTCCCCGTTCGGAGAACCGAGCTCCACGATGACCTCGGCGGGGTTGGTGGAGCTCCAGGAACCGTCAAATGACAGGGGGACGCTGGTCCATCCGGCAAGGTCACTGCCCACCTCGACCGTGTAACTGAGATCGGGGTCATCACGGGCTGAAAAGACGGCCTGAAGGTGGCGCGAGCCAGCCAGGTCCGTCGTCCCCGAGAGCAGGGGCACTGGATCGGTCGGGTTAGCTGGATCGAGGACAAAGGCATACTCGGTAAAGTTATCCAGTCCGTCTCCATCGAGGTCGATAGCCGGGCCAGCGACTGCCCAGTCGGTTGTCCCGAAGGCTGAGTTCATCCACGCTACATACCCTGCCGTCGTATCGACGGCGAAAGCCGCGATCGCAGATTGAATTCCTGCGGCTTCATTGCTGACGATGGAGAAGCCGGAAGCATTACGGCTGATGGGTCGACCCTTCCGCCATGTCAGGGGCAAGTTACTAATCTTCAACCAGTTCAATCCAACGACCGTGAGCGTTCCACCAAGGTCAACAACGAGGGGAGCTCCCGAGTCATAAGCCTTTACCCAAGCCTCGTAAGGGACAAACCAGTCCGTGTCCCCCGGAAGATCCTGGACGGCGATGAGGACGGGTTGGTTGACATTCGCAAAGGTCCCGGCCGGCAGCCAGTGCTCAAGAAGATTCTGACCAACAGCAAAATTCGTGACAAGGGACACTGTATCTTCCCAGCGTCCGATCATGAAGGCCTGAAGATCCTTTATTGATGAGGTATCAAATTCCGCTTCCGTCGTGAGGGGCTGGTCATAGAAATCCAGAGGGGCGTATTCAGGGGGAAGGGAGGAGTCCAGCACACCCACCCAGATGTCCGAGGTCCCCATTCTTCGTGCATCGATTACTTTACGGGATTCAGAAGGCCCAGTGGGATCATTTGTGGCATGAAAGGTCAGCGTATTGCCCACAAGTGGACGATAGTGGTAGGCGGAAATAAAGACATTGGAGCTGACCAGTGTTCCCCACTTTCCCTCATTGAAATCAATCGACCGCCCCACTCCGTTGAGGGCTGTCCCGGCAATAAAGGATGGGTCATTCGCGAAACGGTTGTTGGTCGCTTCAAGACGTCCCTCAATTACCAGGGCCGACCACCCGGCGAAAGGGAAGAAGGCCAGTGCTAATCCTGCTAGCAGCCGATTTCTTGAGTATGCCATCATGGATGAAACGACTACATTAGCGAAAGCCGGCCAAAGGAAAAGAAATGGCGCTCAACAATTAATTTTCCTAATTTAAAACTTGTACAGTTTAAGTCCGTCTAATTACCATTAATGTCCGGAAGAATCAGCTCATGAAAATATACTATTACCTCTCCTTGATTCCGGAATCCCTGGTGGCCTCGATGCTGCCGCCGGAGGAATTCGGCAATTACTATGCCCTTGGATCGCACAAGCGCTCCCGTGGCCAGGCGATCTTCTTTGAGATCGATCCGGACAAGGCCGGCGGCGCTGTCGACATGGAAACAGTGGCCGCCCGCTGCGTCCCACACGAGGATGGAAGTCCGCGCAAGTCGACCTATCTACGGATATACCGTGCCCTGGAATCGGTTCCCACGAAGGCCTTGGGGCGTCTCTTCCTGACTACGGATGACGGCCGCACACTGGCCCTGGAAGCGAAGGATTATGAGCCGGAGACCGACCGGACCCCACACCTCTACCAGGAGATTTGCCCCGTCAATCCCCGGGTCGTCAGCAAGCTGAATCCCTATGACTTCTGTAAGCGCCTGACTTCGCCGGGATCCATTCATGTCCCCCGGATTGTCTTTGCGGAGATGAAGCTGGAGGAGCTGGCCGAGGATCCGGATGCGCCAAAGGTGGAGAACCTCCCCTACGCCAATCTGGACCACCTCCGCGACTGCCTCAAGGAGCTGCGGCATACCTACGCCAAGCCGAACAAGACCGTCATCCGGCACATGAAGACAGACTTTCTTTTCCGCACCATCCGCGGCGGATTCTACATCGGTGACCAGGAATCCTTCCTTTACTACCCGATGCCCGGCATGGAGGAACTGGAAACGGTTCATTACGCATGGTGGCGCTCTGCGCTGTCCGGATACGGAGCCTGACGCTACCGCTAACCCCCAACCAGGAAAACAGTAATGAACAACGCATTATTCTGGATAACTCCAGTTGCCTCAGTGGCTTCGCTCGGGTTCGCGCTCTTCTTTTTCCGCAACATGCTGAAAAGCTCGGAAGGGACGGAAACCATGGCCACCATCGCCCAGCATGTCCGTACCGGGGCCATGGCGTATTTAAAGCAGCAATACAAGATTGTCGGACTTTTCTTCATCCTGATATTCGCCATATTCGCCTATCTGGCCTATGTCCTGCACCTGCAGAACAACTGGGTGCCCTTCGCCTTCATCACCGGCGGGGTTTTCTCCGGGCTGGCCGGGTTCTTCGGCATGAAGACGGGCACCTACTCCTCCGCGCGCCTTGCCTACGCCGCCCGCGTAACGCTTGGCGGCGGCCTCCAGCCGGGCCTCCCCCGCCGGGGCGGTATTGGCCTG
>JBFOLZ010000096.1:0-5198 GCA_040830445.1 Puniceicoccaceae bacterium | reverse complement strand
GAGGATGTTTTTCTTCCCGCGGCCTTGGGCGGCACCCACCGGGGCCTGAAGGCCCGCTTGGGTGCAAACCCCCGGTTTCACACCCGGGTAGTCTTGGATGGAGTAGTAGCTGCCCAGCCCCCCCTTGCGTTTCATGCCCCCGATCGGGTGAATGGGCATGAACCAGAGACTCTTGACCCCCACCCCCTCGATGCGGCCCAAACCCGCCTCGACGGCGGCGAATGTCCCCGCCTCGGAATACTGGCGCACGTTGATCTCGTAGATCACCTCGTGCCGTACCCAGTCAGGCAACTCAGTGGAGGGCTGCGTCCACAGCAGTTCCTCGGAAAAGACCGGCCCGGTCCCAATGGACCAGACCGCTAACAACAAACATAACGGATAACGTTTAAGGAAATGTGATTTCATGGGAGATATACAGGTTGGAAGTAAAACCTGAATGTCTCACATCGTCCTTTCCCTTGCCCGCTCAATAATCCGGATAGACCTGACAACGCTTGGACAAAACCTAGACCAGGACAATTGATCAGCCCTGAATGGCGTTCTTTTCATCCACGTAGACCAGCAAGGGCTTGTGGGCCTGCGCTTCCCCTTCCTCGTACTCCGCATAGCTGGCAATAATGACGATATCCCCCGGCTGGACCAGGCGGGCAGCAGCCCCGTTAAGGCAGACTTCCCCGGGCTTGCCGAGGATGACATAGGTGTGGAATCGCTCCCCGTTATTGCAGTTGTAGATATCGACCTGCTCGAACTCGAGCAAGTCGGCCACCTCGAGAAATTCAGGGCCGAGGGAAATGGAACCCGCGTAGTTGAGATCCGCATCCGTGACAGTGGCGCGGTGGATTTTTGACTTAAGCAATGTACGTTTCATGGAAAAGGAAAGTTTAAGATTGGAGTTCCGCCTTCAGGCGGTCCTGCTCATGGATTCGATTCAATTCCACAGCCCGACAGAGGCCGTGCAAAACAAGGTCTGGAACGTAGGCTGTGATGATCGGCTCATCCTTGAAGAAGCGGGCATGGCCCCCGGTGACAATGACCACCGGTTCCCGCCCCTCAAAGGCTTCTTCCTGCAAGCGGGTAATAACCTCCCGCAGCAATCCAAGATGACTGAAGAATAGACCGCTTTGGATACTCTCAACCGTGTTCTTGCCAAGGCAACCGGAGGGAACCGCGAGGTCGACATAAGGCAGCTTGGCCGTGTTTCGGGCCAAGGCCCGCATGGAGAGCCCCATCCCGGCGGCAATGACCCCGCCAAGATATTCATCGCGCCGGTTGATGGCACAAAAAGTGGTTGCGGTTCCCATGTCGACCACCACCCGGTCCGCTTCAGGGAAAAGCTCAACCGCGGCAATGGCATTGGCGATACGGTCCGCCCCGACCTCGGCCGGGTTCTTGGTCCGGATCTTCAATCCAGTTTTAACACCTGCCTGCAGCAGGAGAGGCGTTATTCCCAGATAAGTTCGGCAGGCCTCAACCACCATCTGGTTGCAATCCGGCACAACCGAAGCCACCGCGATGGCATCAAGGGACTCCACCGCGATCCCCCTTGAGGAAAGGATCTGCAGGACGAATACACCAAAGTCATCAGCCGTTGGCGCCTGCTGGCTCGATTTGCGGAACTCGGCTATGACTTCCCGGCCCTGACAGACCCCACCGTAAATGTCGGTATTTCCGATATCAAAGCACAATACCATCATGTCCGGACCTCCACATTGTCGATGAGCCGCACGCCCTCCAGTTGGACAGCTCCCAAACGGCGGCCATCCCGCTCATCGACATACTCCACCACGAATCCAAGCGACTCCAACTCGGCCCGGGCCATGGCGCAGTCAATGGCGGTCGTCAGGACCCGGTAGAATTCCGGAGCCAGGGTGCGGGCTGCCTCAGAGAGCCGGCCATTGCGGCTGCTCATGGCGAGGCCGTCCTCCTCCCTGACGGTGGGCACACCAACGATTTCCGTGTTGATAAAGAACCCATTGGCCAGCCCACGGACCAGTTGCAGCTGCTGCCAGTCCTTCTCCCCGAAGTAGGCACTGTCCGCACAGGCAAGGATAAGCAGCTTCAGGACAACCGTCATAACGCCGTCAAAATGACCGGGCCGCATCGCACCCTCGAGTACCGTACTCAATTCGATCTCGGAAATGCGGTAGGTGTAGTCGTCCGGGTAGAGCATGCCGTATTGTGGCATGAAGACTGCGCTTGCCCCCAGTTGCTGGCACAATTCCAAGTCTGCATGAAGCGGTGTGGGATAGGTCGCGCAATCCTTGGCGTCATTGAACTGGGTCGGGTTGACAAAGATACTGACCAGCGTCTGTTCGTTCTCCTTCACTGATTGCTCGATGAGCGTGGCGTGACCGGCATGCAGCGCTCCCATTGTCGGGACAAATCCGACAGACTTCTCCGCCGTCTCATTGCGCCACTCGCGCAGGGCTTCAATGGTTGCCAATTTTCTCATTGGAAAAACTCTCCTCCGCCGAGGGATAGGCAAATGCCTTCACATCGGCGTCATAACCGTTCAGGGCCTGCCGCATCGCCTCGGCTCCATTCATGTAGGTCCGCAGAAACTTGGGTTGAAATCCAAGATTCATGCCCAGGACATCCTGCAGGACGAGGATTTGCCCGCTGCAGTCGACCCCGGAGCCGATCCCGATTGTCGGGATAGTCAACTTCTCGGTTATCCGCCGGGCCAGATCGGCCGGCACACACTCCAGGACAATCGAAAATACACCCGCTTCCTGCAAGGCCAGGGCATCCAGCTCAATCTGCCTTGCGGCGGCCTCTTCCCGTCCCTGGACCCGGTAACCGCCGAACTGGTGGACCGACTGTGGAGTTAGTCCAAGGTGCCCCATGACGGGAACACCACTCCCTACGATATGGGAAATCACATCCAGATGGCCCTCGGCCCCTTCAATCTTCACCGCATTGGCACCTGCCTTCATGATCGTGTCGACACACTCCATGGCTGCAGGGATGCCCTTCCGGTGTTCCGGAAAGGGAACATCAGTAACCACGAACTTGTCGCCAATACCCCGGCGGACGGCTGCCGTATGGGAGGCCATCATATTTGTCGTAGCATGCACCGTGTCCGGGTGTCCGTGCATCACCATGGCCACGCTATCGCCGACGAGGACGGCATCCACGGGAGATTCGGCGATGATCCGCGCGCTCCATGCATCATAGCATGTCACCATGGAAATGGGATTTCCTTCTGCGCGGAAACGGGAGAAGTCGGTCACCCGTTTCATCGGTGACCTCCTTCAGAAGATAGGGGGCGAGTGGCTCGCTGCTCGGGTACCTGTCTCATGGGATCAAGTCCTTCCTTCGGCTTAGAATAGATTAAACTGTGGTGTGTCCTTCGTCGCATCCGGAGGATTCCGGTATGCGCGAAAGACAAATGGATTCCATTTTAACGCGGCAATCAAGCCGGAAGTGCAATTACCGACTCCTTAACCACTAGCTTCGATCCGGTACGAAGGGCCCCGAGGATGGCCTAAAAGGCGAAAAAGCCCTGGTAAAATCCAAGCAGGATAATTCCCGCAGAGAGCAACCCCATGACCACCCGGGCACCAAGGCCAGGTGTCGTCACGGCATGCGGTACTTCATCAGCAATAAAAGGATTCTGCATCACCGCCGCCCGCATCCATCCAAAATAATAGTAGATGGAAATAACGACACCAGCGAGGGCGAATCCAAGGACCCAGTAGAGGCCCGCCTGAAATGCGGCGATGAAAATCAGCAGCTTGGCCACAAAACCTGCCAATGGCGGAATGCCGGCCAGGGACCCCAGGCTGACGAGCAGGGTCCCTCCGAGATAAGGCTCCTTCTTGAGGAGGTCGTCGAAATGGTCCAGTTCCTGGTCGGCATCGGTCTGCCCGGCTACGTGAGCCATGACTTCAAAGACCCCGAAGGATGCCAGGGCGTAGGTAACAAGATAGAAAAGGACAGCCACGAAAGCCCAGTCAACTGTCAGGCAGGCCAAAAGACCCATCAGCAGGATACCGGCATGGGCCACACCCGACATCCCCATGATCCGCTTCACGTTGTGTTGCCCGAGAGCGGCAATGTTCCCGAAGAGCAGGGTCAGGATCGTGACCACGGTCAGCAGGGGAACCGTCAAAAACTCAAGGGCGGCAAAGGGACCGGTGAGGAGGAGATAAAGCAGGTAGAATCCTGCCGCCTTGGAGGAAACGGCAAGGAACGAGGTGACCGGTGTGGGCGCACCCTGATAGACATCAGGAATCCAGATTTGGAAGGGTACTACCCCTATTTTGAAGCAGATTCCGACCAACACCAGGACTGCACCAAAGATGACGAGCAGGTTCTGGCTGTTATTGGCAAACTCACTGGAAGCGGCAATGAATGCTCCCAGCTCGTCAAAGTTGAGCGGGGCTGTTGAGGAGGCAGGCAGGGCCGGGTTGCTGGCGGCACCATAGAGGAGCGCCGTGCCGAAGAGCAGCATGCCGGAACTGAAGGCTCCCATAATCAGGTACTTGAGCCCGGCCTCGAGAGAAAGGCGGCTGTCCCGCTTGTAGGCCACCAGGATATAGAACCCGATGGTCAAGGTCTCGAGGGCAACAAAAAGCATCAGGAAGTGGTGGCTCTGCACCAAGACCATAAAGGTGGCCGTCACCACCAGGACAAGATGGTGGAACTCCACATGGGCAAGTTTCTGTTTTTTCAGGAAAACCGAGCCAATATGGGTAATGAAAATCGAGGAAACGAGAAGGAAGAGACGGAGCCAGTCCCCGTTTGCGCTCTGGGCCAGCAATCCGCCAAAAAGGACCTCGACTCCCTCGCGGGTGCAGTTGGCCTGCATCGAGAGCCCCAAAAGGATAGCGGCAATGACCTGCACCCCGATGGAAATCCGGGAGAGGTGAGCACGGAAACGAGGGAGCAGCAAATCGACAAAAAGAATCAGGACCGCGAAACAGCCCAGGACAATCTCCGGCAGAAGGGAGCTCCACCGGTTGCTGGCAGCGACGAGTTGAAGGGTTTCAGTATCCATCTTATTTCGTCATGGAAATTTCTGTCGAAGGGAGAGTGATGGTCAGGGTCTGGGTCGGGAAGGTTCGTTCCACTCCCTCATTGGCCGGGTCCGCGACCAGTCGGGGCCAGATACCGATAACAAAAAGGGCAATCAGCAGGAGGAGGGCCGGAGCCTTTTCCGAAGCCTTGATGTCCCCGCCTTGAAATTCCCCCTT
>JBFOLZ010000095.1:0-14228 GCA_040830445.1 Puniceicoccaceae bacterium | reverse complement strand
GATGAAGCGCATGAAATTGACGACATGGTCCGGATCCCCGGTAAAGTTCTTCCGCAGGCGGGGGTCCTGGGTGGCTACCCCGACCGGGCAGGTGTTCTTCTGGCAGACCCGCATCATGAGACAGCCCATGGTGACCAACGGGGCAGTGGCAAAGCCAAACTCCTCGGCCCCCAACAGCGCTGCAATGGCCACGTCGCGACCGGTCTTCAACTGGCCGTCCGTTTCCAGGACCACGCGGCTGCGCAGGTCGTTCAGAAGGAGAATCTGGTTGGTTTCAGCAAGGCCCAGTTCCCATGGAGCGCCGGCGTTGTAGATGGAGGAGGCCGGTGATGCCCCGGTTCCTCCGTCATGCCCGGAAATCAGGATGACGTCGGCATGGCCCTTGGCCACCCCGGCGGCAATGGTCCCCACCCCGACTTCCGCCACCAGCTTGACGTTGATACGTGCGTTGCGGTTGGCGTTCTTGAGGTCATGGATAAGCTCGGCCAGGTCCTCGATGGAATAAATATCGTGGTGAGGGGGCGGCGAAACCAGTCCCACTCCCGGGGTTGAATGCCGGACCTTGGCGACCCACGGATAGACCTTGGAACCGGGCAGCTCCCCGCCTTCACCAGGCTTGGCCCCCTGGGCAATCTTGATCTGGATCTCATCCGAATTGACGAGATATTCGCTCGTCACCCCGAAGCGACCGGAAGCGACCTGCTTAATCGCGGACCGCTTGCTGTCCCCGTTGGGGAGCGGCTTGAAGCGGATTGGATCCTCACCCCCCTCCCCGGTATTGGACTTTCCGCCAATCCGGTTCATGGCAATCGCGAGGGTCTCATGCGCTTCCTGGGAAATCGAGCCATAGGACATGGCACCGGTCTTGAAGCGCTTGGTGATGGCCTCAAGCGGCTCCACTTCATCAATCGGAATCGACTTCCGGTTGTTCTTGAATTTCATCAGTCCGCGCAAGGTACAGAAACTCTCGCTGTGGTCGTTAACCTGCTGGGAGTATTCCTTGAAGGCGGCGTAGTCCCCTGTCCGCACCGCCTTCTGCAGAAGGTGAATGGTCCGGGGGTTGAAAAGGTGGTATTCACCCTTGCGGCGCCACTGGTACATGCCACCCGGGTCGAGGGCGCGCTCGTCATCCTCGACGTGCCGGTCCGGGAATGCCTTGCGGTGGCGGCGCAGGACCTCCTCGGCTATCTCGTTGATGCCGACACCTTCGACGCGGCCAGCCGTACCGGTGAAGTACTTCTTGATCAGCCGCGTGCTGATACCGATGGCTTCAAAGATTTGTGCACCGCGGTAGGAGGCGACGGTCGAAATACCCATCTTGGCCATCGTCTTGACGACACCCTTGGTGGATCCCTTGAGGTAATTGTAGGTGGCCTTCTCGAGGTCCATGCCGAGCATGTTCTCCTGAATCATCTGATCAAGGGACTCGAATGCCATGTAGGGGTTGATGGCGTCAGCCCCATACCCCAGAAGCACCGAGAAGTGGTGCACCTCGCGGGCCTCCCCGGTCTCCAGGACAATGGATACCCGGGTACGGGTTCCTGAACGGACCAGATGGTGGTGCAGGCCGGCCATCGCCAGCAAAGTCGGGATAGCCGCCTTCTTCTGGGTAATATTGCGGTCCGAGAGGATGAGGACATTGACACCACTGTTGATCGCCGTGTCGGCTTCGCTAAAGAGGCGTTCAAGGGCGTTTTGCAGGCCCTCGCCTCCCTGCTCGGCCGTAAAGACCATGTCCAGGGTGGCGGACAGGAAGCCCTCGATGCTGATCTCCCGCAATTGGGCCAGTACCTTGTTGTTAATGAGCGGGCTTTCCAGGCGGATCATCCGGCAACTGTCCGGACCCGGCTGCAAAAGGTTGCCCTCCGAGCCAATGAAAGTCTCTGTGGCGGTGACCAGTTCCTCCCGGATACAGTCCAGCGCAGGATTGGTCACCTGGGCGAAGATCTGCTTGAAGTACTGGTACATCAGCTTGCTCTGGTTGGAGAGCACGGCCAGTGGGGTGTCGTTCCCCATCGAGGCAATGGGCTGGACGCCCCTTTCGGCTGTCGGGCCAAGCAGAAAACGCAAGTCCTCGTAGGAATAGCCAAAGGCAATCTGCCGCTCCCGCAAGCGGTCCCCGTTGGTACCGGGAACCTCCTCCGGCTCCGGCAGATCCGACTGGTTCAGGCGACGCTGCTCCAGCCATTCGGCGTAAGGATTGGCGTTGTAGACGCGCTCCTTGACTTCCTCATCCGGGATGATGCGCCCCTCGTTCATATCGACGAGAAACATCCGGCCCGGCTGGAGGCGCCCTTTGCGGACAACCGTCAGCGGGTCGAGGTCCGGCAGGACCCCTACCTCGGAGGCCATGATGACGAGATCATCTTCCGTCACATAGTAACGGCTCGGGCGCAGCCCGTTCCGGTCGAGAACCGCCCCGATCTGGTAGCCGTCCGAGAAAGTGATGGAAGCCGGACCGTCCCAGGGCTCCATGAGGCAGGCATGGAACTCGTAAAAGGCCTTCTTGGCCGGGGTCATGTGCTCGTGGCGTTCCCACGGTTCGGGAATCATCATCATGACCGCATGGGCCAGATCGTAGCCACCGAGGTGCATGAACTCGAGCACATTGTCGAACCGGGCCGAGTCGGAACCATCCTCATTGACGACCGGGAAAAGCTTGTCGATATCCTCGCCGAACTTGTCGGATTGGCAGAGGGCCTCCCGGGCCTTCATGAAGTTCTCATTCCCCATGACGGTGTTGATTTCACCATTGTGGGCAATGAAGCGGTTCGGGTGGGCCCGCGGCCAACTGGGGAAGGTGTTGGTCGAGAAACGGGTGTGCATCAGCGCCAGGGCGGATTCGAAATCCGGATCATGGAAATCCGGAAAATATTCCGCCAGCTGGCAAGGGGTCAGCATCCCCTTGTAAATCATGGTCCGGGCGGACAGGCCGGTCACGTAGAAGTATTCCCCGCCCGGGAAGGAATTCTTGGTTGTCCGGTGGACATCGTAGAACTGCGAGGGAACCTCGTTGAAGCGGATGGCATTCCCGACCCGCTTGCGGATCATGTAGAGCTTCCGCTCGAAATCCATGATGTCAGCAATATCGGGCGAACGCGCGATGAAGATCTGCTTGATAACCGGTTCATATTGCCCGGAGGTCTTGCCGAGAATCTCGCTCTTCACCGGGACCGTGCGCCAGGCAATAAACTTCTGTCCTTCTTCACGGATAATGTGCTCGAAGAGCTGCATCGTGGCTTCGCGCTCACTGGCATTGGGAGAGAGAAAGACCAGACCGGCACCGTAATGACCTTCCTGCGGCAGCTCAATGCCCTTCTCCTCCATGACCTTGCGTAGAAACTTGTCCGGTGTCTGGATAAAGATGCCGGCACCGTCACCTGTATCCGGATCGGATCCACTCGCTCCCCGGTGAATCATGTGCTGATTCATGGTGAGGGTTTTCTGGATAATATCGTGGGAGCGCTTGCCCTTCATGTGGGCAATAAAACCAACACCACAGGAGTCCTTCTCCCGTGAAGGGTCCCAAAGTCCTTGGGGCTCTGGCCAGCCGAGCGGAGTCTTCTTTGATTCAGGCATAAGCTATTGATTTCGAATTTGTGTAAAAACTGTCGGATTCTGAGGAAAGGAAGGTCTGCATCCACAGATTCCGATCGTTTCGCTAGGTGTTTTGCGAGTCAGAACGCAAAATGCAAGGATGCATCTGGAAAAACTTTCGATTGCCGCGAAGGCGAACCTTACCTAAACCACAGCACAACCCATGCCATCAAGAAAATTCAGAGAACCGGGACCAATTCTCTACGGCCGATATGCCTGCACCCATGGGGAGTGGCTGGAATTGACCGGGGAAGCCGTTCCGGAGGCTGCATATGCGGAGGGATACTTGCCCTATGCCCGGCTTTCCAAAGCCAATCAGCACCTCTTTTACATGGGGCGCAGCCTGCGGGTGGACCTGGCCCGTTACCGCATGGACAAAAAACGCCGGTACGACCATCGGCGATGGCAGGAATTCGGGCTCAGGCGGCTCCATTTGGACAAAACCGGGTTTCTTGCCCGTTATGGGGACAGAGCAGCAACTGAAGCCCGTTCGTGGATGCAGGCCCGCTTTGGGGTCCCCTATCTTGATGGAGCCGAGTTCAGGCATGTTCTCGAGAAGCCCTTTCTGCAGGATGTCCTGGTCTGGGAGTGGAATGAGGCTTTGATGGCCTTCGGCCTCATCGTCAAGGGGACCTGGGGTGCCCATTACTGGTTTGCCTTTTACGCCCCGGAAACGAACGGAACCACCCCTCCCGGTCACGGCTACATGGGAGATTTTCTCCAATGGGCCGCTGAAGCCGGCCTCCCCTACGCCTATCTGGGGACCAGTTATGGACTGAAGAGCCGCTACAAATCGCGGGGCCTGGCAGGGATTGAGTTTTGGGATGGGACCGACTGGATACAGGACCGCGACCATCTGGCAGGCCTGCTGCAGGAAGATGATGCCGGGCTTGGCAATGGGGAACCGGTCCAATCAAGCGCCACCGAGGTCCCCCACAACAGCCTGGTCTGAAAAAGGGAACTTGGTGTAGCCAATGAGTTGATAGTCCTCGTGCCCTTTGCCGGCGACCAGAAGCACATCCCCCTCGCTGGTTCCCGCATAGGCTCCACGAATGGCCGCCTCGCGGTCGGGTTCCTTCAGGATTGAGGCGGTACCCTTTCGAGTTCCTTCCTCAATGTCGTCCATGATGGTCCGGGGATCTTCAGTCCGTGGATTATCGGAGGTAATCCAGGCCACGTCAGCGAGGCCAGCCGCCAACTCGCCCATTATCGGCCGTTTGCCACGGTCCCGGTCACCACCGCACCCAAAAACGAGGTGCAACTTCCCCCGGCACAGCAAGCGTCCGTTCTCCAGAAGATGCTTCAAGCCATCCGGATTGTGCGCGTAGTCAACGATGATGGTGGAGCCATTGGGCAGGGAGAAACGCTCCATGCGACCACAAACCGATGGAAATCCGGGGAGCGCTGCCGCGATGGATGTCAGATCAAAGCCGAGGGCGGCCAGTAGGGCAATTGCCCCCATGGCGTTTTCCAGTTGGAACTTGCCCACCAGTTGGGTCTCGAAAGCACAGGTTGTCCCATTGAACCGGAGCGTGAAACGGGAGACCGTCGGATGCAGTTCAAAGTCCAGCAGTTCCAGATCCGCTCCCCGGCCAGCTTCCCCATAGGTAACAACCTTGCCCGTCGACGCCTCAGCAAAGCTGTCGCAGAAGGGGGACTGACGATTGAGGATGCACCAGCCACTGTTGCGGACCCGGCTGAACAGCTGCCGCTTGGCCGCGGCATAGGCCTCGTGGGTTCCATGAAAGTCAAGATGGTCCCGTTCGACGTTAGTCAGGATAGCAGCCTCGAAGGCCATCCCCCCGACCCGGTCCAGGGCCAGCCCATGTGAGGAAACCTCCATTGCCACCCCCTTGGCCCCGGCTGAGCGAAGCCGAGCCAGTTCCCCATAGAGCTGGGAAGCGAGCGGTGTTGTGTAGGTGCCCGGCTCATCAATATGACCGGGCAGGGTGATCCCGAGGGTGCCGATACTGCCACAGGGCTCACCCAGTTGGTTCAGCAAATACGCCAAAAGACGGGTGGTGGTGGTTTTGCCGTTGGTTCCGGTCACTCCATACACACGGGAATAAAGGTCCGGATGGCCGGAGAGCAGGCGGGCCAGCTGGCCCAGCGCTTTCCTCGGCTCCGGAGTGACTAGTTGGGCTACATCCAATCCCGGGATCAACTCCGGCAGAACCACCGCCTTGACCCCGAGGGCCGGCAACTCCTCAAGGTAGGTCCGCCAGGTCTGCCAGCGGTTGTACTCAAGGTACTCGTTTATGCAGACAAAGAGGCAGTTCGGGCCACTGATGCCCGAGGGATGACAGGCGACCGTGTCGATGGGTCCATCCCAGCTCCCCGACAAGGTCTCGGGGGATACAGCGCTGAGGATTTCACTGACTGAGGCCACTCTGGAATTCCGGACAAACAATTAGTCGATCAATGCTTCTTCAAGGGTGGCGGCCGCCTGGATCTTCTTGATGTCCTCCATGTCCGGCGGAACGCCCGAGATGGCCTCCTCGATGGTGGTGATGCCTTCCTTGACCTTGAGCATGCTGTCCTGGTGGAGGGTTTTCATGCCATTGCGAACAGCAATTCGCTTAATCTTGGCCGTGTCGTACTCGGCATTGATTCCCTTGATCAATTCTTCGCTGGTGGGCATCAACTCATGGATACCGACCCGGCCCTTGTAACCGATGCCATTGCAGGCCGGGCAACCCCCATCCTTGGCATGGGAAATGGAACCCGTCCAATCGATGGCCCGTTGAAGGATTTCATCTTCGCGCCCCTCTGCCTCAATCGTCAGTTTGCAGGTCTTGCAGACCCGCCGCAAGAGGCGCTGGGCACAGATGCAGACCATGGAAGCCGAAATCATGAACGGCTCGATGCCCATTTCAGTCAGACGGCTGATCGTGCTCGGGGCATCGTTGGTGTGGAGGGTGGAAAAGAGCATGTGGCCGGTCAGGGCAGCCTCAACCGCAATCCCGGCCGTCTCCTGGTCACGAATTTCCCCGACGAGAATGATGTCCGGGTCCTGCCGGAGGAAAGCCCGCAGGGCACTGGCAAAGGTCAGTCCGATTTGCCGGTGCATCTGCATCTGCAACAACCCCTGGAGGGTGTATTCAATCGGATCCTCCGCCGTCCGGATACACTTGCCCGGATCATTGATCTCGTTGAGCGCACTATAAAGGGTCATCGACTTACCGGAACCGGTCGGACCGCAATGGAGGATCATGCCATAGGGCCGCGTGATCAAGTCGCGGTACATTTCAAGATTGGACTCACTGAAGCCAAGGGCCGGCAGCGGCAAGGTTGATTTCTGCTTGTCCAGCAGACGCATGACTGCCCCTTCCCCATGGTTCAGGGGAGCAGTGGAAACACGCAGGTCAACGTCGATGCCCTTGCGGTTGTATTGCTTGTAGACAATACGCCCGTCCTGTGGCAGCCGCTTTTCCGCGATATCCAGGTTGGCCATGATCTTGAGACGGGCCATCAGCGTGGCAGCTGCTTTCGGCGGAATACGCAGCTTGTCCTGGCAAACCCCGTCCACCCGGACACGAATTCGGGCCTCGTTTTCAAAGGGTTCAATGTGAACATCCGAGCCTCCGGAAAAATAGGCGTCCTCGATAATCCGGCTGGCCAGTTGAACGATGGGGTTGTTGTCGTTCTCGAGGTCTTCCTCACTTAGCTCACTCTCGTCGACATCCTGATCGAAGTCGATGTTGAGCGTTTCCATGACATCACCGAATCCCTCCGGCCGCAGGACTTCCTCATCCTTGACCAGAAAGTGCTCGATGTCGCTCTGGAGCCCCAGCATCGGGTAGACCGGGGACCGCTGCTGGTCCTGGATGGTATCGAGAAGCGCTGTGTTGAAGGGATCACAAATGACCACCACAATGTGCGTCCCGAAAGTACCGATCGGCAGCACCTTGTTTTCACAGCAAAAGTCCTTGTCGAGACGTTCGAAGGTCCGCTCGGTAACTTCAAAATTCTTGGCATTGAAGGGCGGGATATCGAACGCCGAGGCCTTGGCCAGCAGGATGTTGAAGGCCGGAACACCGTACTTCTCCATCAGGATGGCTTCCAGCTCATCCCCGGATATTTCATCCGTCTCGCTGGTGATCTCAGCAACCGCTTCCTGCTCGAGGACCTGGTCAACAACCAGCTCGTGCAGGACGGAACGCAATACTCTTGGAATAGCCATCTTTACGCCTTGCTTTCTACCGGTTCAGCTTCGACAGCGGCAGCCGCTTCCTGCTCCGCACGGGATTCAAACACTGCCTCCATTTGGCTCAGGGAACTGACATACCAGCTGACGCGCCCCTCCAGCCGTTCCTCCCAGAAGTCCCGGACGATATCGCTCATGTAATAGGCCGTGGCGAGAAACCAGCGCCCGTTCACCTTGTCAATCGGCAGGGTCCATGAGGCCCGCATCAATTCGAGGGATTCCTGCTCCAGCAGTTCCTCGTCGATTTTGTAATTCTCCAACATCACCGCACCTACCGGATAATTCTCTAGCTGGTAATCCAGGAGGCTCTCTTCCTTGAGGCTCTGCATGTCGTAGACCAGCACCCGCAGAAGACTGGCCCGCTTGATGTCCTTGGCCCGCGCCATCTCGATAAAGGACTCATTGGCCCGGTCCATCTCCTCGACATTGACCAGGTCTGCCTCGACGAGGCGTGTTCCCAGAACGCGATTGGACTTGATGAGCAAACTGCTGGTTTTTCGTTCCATGGTTAATTCTCCCTTAGGATTCCGCAATGACCTCCGGGAAGGCCAGTTGCTTGTTCTCGAGGACATCCTCCACGCTGACGGAATCCGAATCAATCCCAAGGCGCAAGATTGTATCCTTCAAATCTTCTCCAGCTTCTCGGTGAAGCAGGATGTACTCCCGCTGCCGCCTTTTCAGGTAGGCAACAACATCGAGTTCGCCTTCGATCATTGACTCGTCCCCGCTGCGCTCGGCAAGCAGCTTCTTGAGGCCCTCGTCGTCCAGTTGTTCACCGGCGTCCAGTTGTTTCTTGATGGCATTGAGGCGCTCCAGCAGCTCAACGTAGCCACCGGGCCACGGGTAATGCAGGAGGCGGGCCAGGCCGCTCTTTCCAAGGGCGTCCTTATGGCTCTTCTCAAGGCCCCGTGAAATGTAGGTTGCCGTATCAAGAACCCGTTCGCGCAAGGAAAGAAGAATCGGACAATCCGGGGCAAAGAGGAGCTTGAACGCATCCGGAAGCTCCAACTGGTCGAGGTCGAAGCGAGCTCCTGTGGGGAGGATGTAGAGCAGGCGAGACATCGAAAGGTCCCTCCCGCTGGTCTCAACAAACTTGATCCAATCGACCAGCTTCTTGCGGGTTTCGTCATCCCACTCGCTGTCCCGGAGGTCAATCAGCAGGGCACCCGGAACGGACTCCGCCTCCAGCAGCCAATTCTGGGTGATCTCGGCATCGGTGTCCGATAACATGATGCGGACCACTTCCCCCTCAGCGGAGCTGTTGGTCCATTCCATGACTTCCATGGCCACCTGCCGCACCTCGGCTCCGACCTGGGCATAGAAAGGCACGTGCCGGTAGGCGTTGGCCGAGTTCCAGAGGCTTTCAAGGAAGCGCTTGTTCTCGTTGCTGGAATCGGAGAGAAAATTCGCCGGAGAAGGGTAAGTGACCTCAACGGTGTCCTGCTGGAAGCTGATTTCCGAGGCCTCCATGTCCATGGCCATGGCGCTTACTTCCTCACTGGCGGATGGATGCACGAAACGGCCCACATACTTCAAGAGGTCATCGGTGTTGAATGGCTTCTCAAGGACAAGCGTTACCCCGATATTGGCCACCTTAATCAACTCCGGCATGTTCATAAGGCCGGAAATCATGATCACGGGAAGGTCGGGATTCACCTTGCGGGCCTCCTCGAGGAACTGCGCCCCGTCCATCTGGGGCATCTTGTAGTCCGTGATGACCAGCTCGTAGTTCTCCTCCTTGACCCGCTCCAGGGCTTCCTCCGGATTGAGGCAGAAATCAGCCTCGTAACCGGCTGCCTTGAGCAGCTCCTGCAGCATGACGGCAAACTTTTCCTCGTCGTCGATTAAAATGATGGGCTTGGACATGTTGAAAAAGGATTTCGCAGGTTAGGATTGGCAGGCCAGATCAAGCGCCGACTCGTAGCGGCTCTTTTCCTGAATGAGGAATCGTTCAAAGGTGGACCGGGCGTCATTGAGGGACGGGTCCCCTTCGTTGGCGGGATTGAGGGCGGCCGCAAAGTGGCGCACCTGTGGGGCCATTGGCTGGGCAAGGGTCACCGCCCGGACAATAACCGAACGCAGCTCGACCATGTTTTCCGGCCAGTCATGGGCCAGTAGGAGGGACCGCAGCTTCATGTCAAAGACTGTTTCCGGCGATTGCTTCTCTATTTCCTTTTTGGCAATAGTCAGTAAGTCCTCCGGCATTTTCTTCAGTCTGGGGACATTCAATTCATTGGTCCCAAGGAAAAGGTAGAACTCCTCGTCGATCAGTTCACTGTCATAGAGGTCCTCAACGGACTGGCTGAGGCAGAATATCATCCGCAAGCTGCTTTCCGAACCGCCGCGCTCGTCCCCGAGCTCGACAAGGGTATCCACTTCCTCGGGCGAATACTTCTCGGCATTGGCAAGGACCAGGGTCACCGGCTGCTCGCCGGACTCGCCCGTAAAGAGAGCTTCCAGCCTCTCCTTGTTGACGCCACCCGGCGTCAGGGTGACGATCCGCTGTTCCTCGGGGGCCATGTTGGCAATGTCCCGGGCAATTTCCTCGAACAGCGTTCCATTGGGCCCGATGAGAAGCAGGTTCCGCTTGAAGGCCGAGGCGTTCCGGGCCTTTTGGAGGAAGGATTTGCCGGTTTCGGAAAGGCCCTCGACCTGGCCCACCTCCACTTTGACATTGGCATTCTCCTGGCCATTGCTGGAGAACCCCTTGCCCTTCTCCTCCTCCTCAAGGACCAACGAGGCTTTCTTCAAGAGGGAGAAAATATTCAGCGGCTTGATGAAAATCCCAGCCACGCCGTCCCGGATCAGCTCCCGGATAGCCTCGTCATTGAGGAATCCGGAGACGACGATTACCGGCAGGTTGACCCCAATCTCGCGCAGCTTGGCGAGAAACTCGGTTCCCGTGATGCCTCCGGGGAGGCGGTGGTCGGTGACGACCAGTTCAATGTGTTCTGTCTTCAGCAGTTCAAAGCCCTGCTCGGCGCTGAATGCCGTGTGGACCGTGTAGTTGGCCTGCTGGAAGATGCCTTTCAGGAGATCACTGAAATCCTGGTCATCATCGACGATTAAAATGGATTTGTTCATGTAGTGGCGGAAGGTTGGCTTACGGAGCTGTTATTTTTCGAGCGAATGAAAAAAGTGATTTCTTCAGCTGCGGAAGCCCTTCCCCGAGCAAACATGACACGGCAATCGGTTCAGTCCCGGTTGCCTCCCGGAATGGTTCAAGGTTTTCGGCTGCTGCTGTTTCATCGATCTTATTAACTACAACGATTCTCGGTTTCCCGGCAAGACCCTGACCGTACTGGGAAAGCTCTTTTATAAGATTTTCATAATCGTCCCACGGCTGGCGCCCGTCCTGCCCGCTGAGATCGATCAGTATTACAAGTCCTTTACATCTCTCGATATGCCGGAGGAACTTGTGCCCGAGTCCCTTGTTCTGGTGGGCCCCCTCGATCAGGCCGGGGATGTCCGCCAGTTGGATGCGCACCCCGTCCGGCTCGTCCGGCTCGAGAACCCCCACCGCGGTATTGAGGGTGGTAAAGGGGTAGCTGGCGGTCTTCGGACGGGCAGCTGTGATACTGGAAATCAAGGTCGACTTGCCGGCGTTGGGATAGCCTACCAGGCCGATGTCCGCGATGGTCTTGAGAATCATCCGGAAGGTGCCGGTCTCACCAGGCGTTCCTTCCTTGAACTGTCGCGGGGCCTGGTTGACGGAACTCTTGAAATGGAGATTGCCCCAGCCCCCGCTGCCTCCCTGGAGAAGAACATGCCGCTGGCCCGGTTCGACAAGCTCGACAACCTGCTCCCCCGTCGATGTGTCAATGACCTCCGTACCGGGCGGAACCTTGAGAATACAATCCTCCCCGGTCCGGCCTTGCCGGTTGCGGCCCATTCCGCCCACTCCATTGCCCGCTCGCCAGTGCGGCTTGAAATGATACGCCCGCAAATCGGCGGTATTTTGATCGGCTTCCAGAATGACACTTCCGCCATCGCCACCATCCCCGCCATCGGGCCCACCTTTGGGGACAAACTTCTCCCGCCGGAAACTGACGCATCCATTTCCTCCATCGCCCGCTCGCAGCTTGACTTCCACCTCATCGACAAACATCTTCCTCAATAGGGGTGTTCACGCTTGCCTTGGCAAAGGAAAAATCGCACATCCTTTCATTCTCACACTCTTACATTTATATCATGAAGAAGGTTGCCATAATTGAAGATCACACCGCCGTCCGCGACATGATTGCCCAGATCGTCCGCACGATGGAAGGATGGGAAATCGTCACCGAATCGGGAGACGGCCGCCAGGCCCTTGAAGAATGCCTCAAGACCGAACCGGAATTCATCATCCTCGATATCATGCTTCCCGGGCTCAATGGGACGGAAATTCTTCGCCGCCTGCGCCGCAGCCTGCCCAATGTCCACGTGCTGGTTTTCTCCGGCTATCAGGACGCCCACCTCCTCCGCGAACTTGTCGAGGCCGGGGCTCATGGTTTCATCGGCAAGACGGCCCCGCTCACGGAATTGCAGAAGGGCCTCGAGATTGTCGCCACCGGCGGTACGTATTTCAGCCCGGAAGTGGCGGAAATCCTTCGCCAGACGATGTTCAATCCGGCCTTCAGCGGCGTCCCGCCCCTGCAGCGCCTGACCGCCCGCGAGCGCGAAATCCTGCAGTTGATTGCCGAGAGCAACAGCACCAAGGAAATCGCCGGCATCCTCAACATCAGCGTCAAGACAGCTGAGAACCACCGGACCAACCTCATGCGCAAGCTCGACTTGCACGATGTCGCCAGCCTGACCCGGTTTGCCATCGAACACCGTATCATCGAACCCCCGACACGACCAGAAAGCTCCCCCTCGAATTGATCTAACCGTCATCGCATGGCGAATTTCCTTGATTCTGTCTGAACTCGGGAAAATGCTTTTCACAGACATGGCCAATCCTCTCAAATTCATCCGCATTTTCGTCCTCATCGGCCTTCTCGCCGGCGTCCTCCTGTCGGGTTGCCGCGGGCCCCAAACACCGGATCCGTCCATGACCGCTGTCCGCGGTTCCGGGACCGGCTCCGATTCAGCCGACTGGATTAGTCCCGAGGATATCGCCCGCGCCGAATCCCTAGGTCTCGGGATGCGGGACGACATGTCAGGCGAGCGACTGGAAAATCTTTTCTCCCCTGTCTACTTTGACTTTGACCAATCCTTCGTTCGTCCCGCTGATCGGGGGACACTGCAGGAGGTTGCGGATTACCTGAACAGTAACACATCCGCCAAATTGCTGGTCGAAGGCCATTGTGACTGGCGCGGGACAACGGAATACAACATGGCTCTCGGTGATCGCCGGGCCAATAGCGTTGTCACCTACCTGGGGCAGGTGGGGATTTCCGGAGACCGGATGGAAACCAACTCCAAGGGGGATCTGGAAGCCATTACCGAGGGCTCGGAAGATCAGATGCAGCTGGATCGGCGGGCCGACCTGATCATCATCCCTTAACCGCCTGCTTGCGTCCGCCCCGGACCATCAGCCAGTAAGCGAAACAGGGCTTCAGGACCAGCTTCCCTCGCTTTGCCTTGATGGACTGGCGGCTGAGGAGCTCGCGGACCTCCGTCTTTTGCCGTACCCCGGGAAAGCAATCGGCCCAGCTGATGGACTGCTGCTTGTCGGTCATGTTGTAGAGGCAGAGGATCTTTTCCACCCCAGTCCGGGAAGTCCGGATAAACCCGAAAATACCCTCGCCAAAGTCAAGTACCTCCATCGCGGCACCCGGATGGAAGGCCGGGTGCTGGTTGCGGATACGGATCCATTCCGAGAGCTTGTGAAAAATCCGGGCCTGACCTGATTCGGGGTCATCAAGTTGCTGCTGCAATTCCCCGCGATCCCATTTTTTCCGGTTGATGGAGCGGTTCTGGCCGGTCGCGGCCACTCCCTCCTGGTCGTTGGGCGTGCCCAACAGGCTGTGGATGTAGATCGCCGGAACTCCCTTGAAAGCAAGCACGATAGCTTGAGAGAGCAGGAACCGGGCGAGACTCAGCTCCATGTCATCAGCCACCGAGAGCACATCGCGGTAGGTGATATTCAATTCATAGGGGCTCTGTGAACCGTCGGGATTGGCTTTCATGGAGACCCGGCCCCCGCGGGATTCAACTTCGTTGATAATCCAATCCAGTTCCTCTTGCGGGACCAGGCCCTGCAGCGGTCGCACCCCGATGCCATCATGGGAGGCGGTGAAATTAAAGAAGGCCTGTTCCGGGGAAAGCTCGGGTAAGGAGCGGGCCCATTCGGTGAGCAGGGCCGAACTCCCCTTGAGCAGACCATGAAGGATGAGCGGGGGAAGACTGAAATTATAGACCATGTGGGCCTCATCGCATTCTCCGAAATAGGAAATATTCTCCTCATGGGGGACATTGGTCTCCGTCAGGAGGATGGTTC
>JBFOLZ010000094.1:0-51002 GCA_040830445.1 Puniceicoccaceae bacterium | reverse complement strand
GGGCCTTGGCATCCTCAAGCCGCTCGAGTGTGTAGACCGCTCCGCCCTCGCTGACCACAATGCCATTGCGACCGGAATCGAAGGGACGACTGGCCTTGGTCGGGTCCTCGTGGACGGCCAGGGCACCCTGGCTCTTGAAACTGGCAAATATCCCGAAGGTGTGGATGGACTCGGAGACGCCCCCGGCGAGGGCCATGTCGACTTCCCCCAGCTTGAGCATCTGGTATCCTTGGATGATTCCGGCATTTCCGGCAGCGCAGGCAGCCCCGATGGTGTAATGCGGGCCGTGGATTCCAAGGTTCATCGTTACCTCGCCGGCCGGATTGTTGGCCACCGTGCGGGGATTGTGGTGGTGCGACCAGAAGCGCACGTCATAGTCGTACTGCGAAATGTTATAGACTTCGTTCTCTGTCTCGACGTTGCCGTGTTCAGTGGTCCCGATATAGACCCCTACCCGGCTGGTGTCCATGCCTTCCCAGTCGATCCCGGCATCCTGGATGGCTTCCCGGCTGCAGAAAATGGCAATACTGCCAGCCCGGGTACTGTTGCGTAATTCCCGGCGGGTCTGGTACTTGCGGGCATCATAGTCACAGACTCCAGCATGCACTTGGCCCATGTAGCGCATGTCGACATTGGTAATTTTACTCACTCCGGAAAGGAGATTGCTGCGGTACTCCTCCAACGTGTTGCCACTTGGTGAAGTCAATCCGATTCCCGTGATTACGATTCGGCTGTTGATAGGCTCGCTCATTAACATTCCATGCTGGCGGGATTATCCCGTCATAAGAAAGACACAGTCTCAATAAGCAACCTTGAGCCTGTCAATGCAAAGGCAAAAACCGTCCCTAAAGTTCCCCCGATTCCCGGGAATCCGGTTCATCGCCGGAAAAATGCTTTCCAGACAGGCACCGGGGAGCCTTAATGCCTCCCATGAATGTTCTGGTCGTTGGAGGAGCCGGTTATATCGGCAGTCATTGTGTCAAGCAACTGGAGGCCAGTGGGCACCGTCCCGTCGTGCTGGATAACCTGGTCTTCGGGCACCGGGAAGCGGTGGCCAGCAACATTGCCTTCCACGAGGGTGATCTGGGAAACCGCCCAATTGTGGAAAAGGTGCTGCGGGAGGAGTCAATCGACCTCGTCATGCACTTCGCGGCCTTTGCCTACGTCGGGGAGTCCGTGACGGATCCCTTGAAGTACTACGAGAACAACCTCAGCAAGACCGTCTCGCTCCTTCAGGCGATGCAAGCCTGCGGGGTGGGCAAGTTTGTCTTCTCATCGACCTGCGCCAGCTACGGGATTCCGGACCGGATGCCGATGACGGAGGATCTGCCGCAGAAACCCATCAATCCCTACGGCCAGACCAAGCTCGACGTGGAGAATCTCCTCAAGGCCTGCGCAACCGCCTTCGGGCTGAGCTCCGCCTCCTTCCGCTACTTCAATGCCGCCGGGGCGGCCAGCGATGGCTCCATCGGCGAGGACCACGACCCGGAAACCCACCTCATCCCCCTCGCCATTTGGGCCGCCCAGGGGAAACGGGACAAGCTGACTGTATTCGGGAACGACTACGACACGCCGGATGGGACCTGCCTCCGGGACTACATCCACGTCGATGATCTGGCGAGGGCACATATTGCCGTGTTTGACAAGATCGAGAAGAAGGGCACCTGCCTTTTCTACAACCTCGGTACCGGGACACCAGTCAGTGTCCTTGAGGTCATCAACGCCGTGGAGTCGGTGACCGGATTGAAGGTGCCTTATGAAATGGGCCCGCGGAGAATGGGGGATCCCCCCGCCCTCTACGCCGACAGCAGCAAGGCACAACTCGAGCTCGGATGGAAACCCCAATACATGGACATCCGCGACACGATTTCCACCGCCTGGGAGTGGCACAGGAATCATCCGGACGGGTTTGAGGATTAAGCCGGCTAAAACCGGAACTCCAACCATCAAGTATAGGACTCCCGCCTTCAGGCGGTTGTTTCACCCTGTCGCGATTATTCCGCTACAGCTACTCAGGCCTCCTTGGCCTTGGAGTTGTGCTTTTTCAAATTCTCCAACTGGGGCTTGATGACCTGGTCGTAATACTCCGGCTCGATCCCGTGGGAGACGGTCAGCCCCAAATGCTTGCGCATGAAGTCCTCGATGGTCTGCCAACCTTCATCCGGAAAATTGATCTTCTTGGTGTAGGCGCAGATGGTAAGAACACTCTCCAGTGAATGGATGTGCGAGCTGGCCTTGAGGATGCGGGAGGCGACATTGAGGCGAATCTCCAGTTCAATGCGGTCAAGCGGTTTGGCGAGGAAGTCGTCCACCCCGGCCTCCATGGCCTTGAAATAGTTTTCCCTTTGTCCGATATTCGCTGTCAGCAAAACGACGTAGGTGTAGTCGGACATGTCCTCGGACCGGATCTTGCGCACCAACTCCAACCCATCAACGCGGGGCATGAGCCAATCCGTAATGACAAGGCGGCAGGGCTGCTTCTTGTAGATTTCCCAGGCCTCTTCACCGTCGGAGGCAACAGAGACGACATGCCCAAGCTCCTCGAGGATGTTCACGAGAAGTTTGCGGGAAATGAAGTCGTCCTCAGCTATGAGTATATCCATGCGGCCAGCAGTCTTGAGTAAAGGATACAATGCCAATCCTGTCGACACTGCAACCATAAAGGCTTGGGTGATTGCCCGGGCAGTCCTGAGGAATTTCACCCAAAAACAGGGGTTGACTGGTCATGAAAAGAGCATTGCTTGCCCGACCTGAATCCTGCACCATGCCGTTCCATTGTCATGAGAGCGGTGATACAGAGGGTCAACTGGGGAGAGGTTCGTGTCGGCAACAAGGTGGCCGGGGCGATCAGCAAGGGACTGCTGGTGTTTTTGGGCATTGAAAAATCGGATACGAAAGCGGACCTGCTCTGGCTGGCGAGGAAGATCCCGGTCATCCGCTGTTTCGAGGATGAGGAAGGAAAAATGAACCGCAGCCTGACCGACCTTGAACTGGAGATCATGGTCATCAGCCAGTTCACCCTCTTCGGGAGTTTACGCAAAGGCACCCGCCCCTCCTTCAACCGGGCCGCCGAACCCGCCATGGCCATCCCGATGTATGAGCAATTTGTGGCGACGCTGGAAGAAATTACCGGCCGGCCGGTGGCAACGGGCATCTTTGGCGCGGAAATGCTCATTGAGGCCCATAACGACGGGCCGGTAACCCTGGTATTGGATACACAGGACAAGGACTTTTGATGAAGGATAGCTTTCCGGTTGTGCCCGCTGCCGGAATGCTTCTACTTGGCAACTATGGAAAATCGCTTCTATGGGGAATTCGACTGCGAGCACTTGCCGGGCAAGCGCCCGGAGAATGACCACCGCAGTCCCTTCCAGATCGACCGGGACCGGGTTCTTTTCTCTTCCGCTTTCCGCCAACTGCAATCCAAGACCCAGGTTTTCCAGTCGGGTGAATATGATTTCTACCGCACACGGCTGACCCACACCATCGAGGTAGCCCGCATTGCCCGCTCCATCGCCGAATACATCAACCAGACCAGCGAGCGCCTGCGCCCGGATTTCCATATTGATCCCGACCTTGTCGAGGCAGTTGGCCTGGCCCATGACCTGGGCCATCCCCCCTTTGGCCATATCGGGGAGCGGAAACTGAACGAATTGATGTCCGTTCACGGCGGGTTCGAGGGCAATGCCCAGACCCTGCGGATTCTCACCAAATTGATTTACGAGCGTCCGGACCGCCCCTCCGGCATGAAGCCGACCCGGGCCTTTCTCGACGGCATTCTCAAGTATAAGGCCCTGCACACGGAGTGCTGCCACGGGCCGGAAGGTGAGACCCGCTATCCTGACAATCACTTCCTCTATGATGACCAGGGGGAACTGAGGGAATTCGTCTTCCCGGGTACGGACTTCAGCAATCGCACACCTGAGGCAATCAACGCCCTCAAGAGCATCGAGTGCCAGATCATGGATTGGGCGGACGACACCGCCTATTCCCTCCATGACATCGTGGACGGAATCAAGGCCCGCTTTATAACACCGGATTCGCTCCAGGAGTGGGCGGACCAGAAGGACGACCTGACCAGCTACCAGATCCAGACCCTTGACGACCTCATCGGGGAAATCCGCTCCGGTGGCTATGAGCCAAGGACCAGTCTCTGGATTGGCCAGTTCATCCAGGCCTGCTCGCTCAAGCCGGTTGACTCCGACCTTGCCGAGCTGACCAACCGGCACCGTTTCCAGTTGCATATTGAGCCGCGGGTCCGCGAGGTCTGCAGCCTGCACAAGCGTATCGCCTTTGACCTGATTTTAAAGTCCCCCCCACTCCAGAAAATCGAGTTCAAGGGCGGCTACCTGCTGACCCGCCTCTTCGAGGCCTACACGGAGCACCTCCTCGGCGACCTCGAGAAGCCCCTGCGAATCCTCCCGGATCCGGTCAATCAATGGGTCCGCAATGCCGCGGATGACAATACCAAGCGCCGCCTGCTCTGCGACTACCTCGCCTCCCTTACGGATGGCCAGGCCATCCGCGCCTACAAGCGCCTCTTCGAACCCGATTTCGGGACCTTGATGGACTTGTACTAGGCGGGCCTTAGCGCCGCACCCGGGCATTGCCCTCCCACAGGCTCCAAATCTGTTCCTCGTCCGCCGGTTGGGAGTAGTCCGTCAGCAGGGTTGTCGTGAAGGCCCCATTAGCCCAGCCAAACTGGGCCCACTTCTCCGGTTCCCAGCCCTTCAGCATCGCGTAGAGCATGCCGCCGACAAATCCGTCGCCGCCGCCAATACGGTCGACAACACCAATTTCCCTCGGCTCGATGATATGCCAGTCGTCACCTGCGGAGAGGATCGCTCCCCAGAGGTGCTTGTTCACGCTAATCACCTCCCGCAGGGTGGTCGCGAATACGGAGGCGTTGGGATATTCCGCCTTCACGCGGGTAATCATCTCCTTGAACCCGTCAATCTTGCCCTGCAGGCCCTGGCCGCCCGCTTCCGGACCGGCAACCCCAAGACAGAGCTGGAAGTCCTCTTCGTTCCCGACCAGAATGTCCGACAAGCCGGCGATCTCCTTGAAGATCCCCGCCAGCTCCTCTTCGCGGTTGATCCAGAACGAGGCACGGTGATTCAAGTCAAAGGATATCAGGCTCCCGTGCTTCTTCGCCGCCCGGGCGATTTCCTGGCAGAACTTTCCCGTCTCCGGCGACAAGGCCGCCACCAATCCGGACAGGTGGACCACCTTCACCCCTTCCTCTCCAAAGATGCGCTCCAGGTCAAAGTCGTCCACGGAAAGGGTCCGGCCCACTTCCCCCGCACGGTCATTCTGGACCCGGGGGCCCCGCAGGCCCGCCCCGCTGTCCGCAATGTTGATCTGGTGCCGGTAGCCCCAGGGCCCGCCCTGCTCCACTTCCGGCCCCTCCACGTCCATATGACGGGAGGCCAAATCATCCCTGATGAACCGCGCCACCGGGCTCCCCTGGACAAAGTTTGTCAGGACCTTCACCGGCAAGCCCAGGTACGAGACAATGCTCGCCACGTTCGATTCGGCACTCGTCGCCTGCATGATGAACTCCCGCGCACTGTGTACCGGTTGCCCCGCCTTCGGGGTCAACCGCACGCCCATGCTCGTCGCCACCAGTAATTCGTATTTCGCTCCTTCGCGTGTCTTCATCGTCTTTCCTTTCCGGGTTTCTTCTCAATTCCCCACTTTGCCCACACTTCCCCGCCCCCGTCCAGCAAAAAAACCAACACGTGTGTGATTAATATGGGGGCGGGTTGACAGGACAGGGGTTGAACGGGTAAAAATCGGCCCCATGTTAGCCCTACTCCTGATTTCGATGATTTTTTTTGCGGTGGCCTACCGGGTATATGGAAATTTCCTGGACCGGCGGTGCCAGCTGGATGACCAGCGGCCGACCCCGGCGGAGACGCTGAAAGACGGAGTGGATTATGTCCCGACACGGGCTTCAATCCTCTTTGGCCATCACTTTTCCTCGATAGCGGGAGCGGGACCGATCGTGGGACCGATCCTGGCGGCGATGTACTTTGGCTGGGGGCCGACGTGGCTGTGGATCCTGATTGGGGCCGCCTTCGTGGGGGGCGTTCATGATTACGGGGCGGCCTTCATATCGGCACGGACGGGTGGCCGCTCGATCGCTGAGGCGATGCGATCGATCGTGGGCCAGCGGACCGGCCGGTTATTTGCCCTGTTCGTCCTCCTGGCGTTGATCTACGTCATCATCGTCTTTCTTGACCTGACGGCCTCGACCTTTTCGACCACTCCGTCAGTGGCCACTTCATCTGGATGGTTCATCCTCATCGCCCTGGGATTTGGCTTTGCCCTGACCCGATCCAAGCTGTCGTTCGGGACCAGCATCGCAATTTTCATTCCCCTGACCTACTTTGGGCTCGTGGTGGGACATTACTTCCCGATGCCGGAAATGAGCGGGGGCATTTGGGCCCTGTTCATTCTCCTGTACTGTTTCATCGCCTCCATCCTGCCGGTCCAAGTCCTTCTGCAGCCGCGTGATTTCCTCTCCTCGACCTTTCTCTATATCCTCATGGCCACGGGAATCGTGGGCGTCCTCTTCTCATCGGCACCGATCCAGATTGACCTCTTCAGCGGGTGGAATCATCCGCAGGCGGGCACCCTCATCCCGATTCTTTTCATCACCGTGGCCTGCGGGGCCTGCAGTGGCTTCCACAGCATTGTCAGCAGCGGGACCACCTCCAAGCAACTGGCCAAGGAAAGCGATATCCGCAAGGTGAACTACGGCGGCATGCTGGTCGAGGGCGTCCTCGCGGTGTTTGCCCTCGGGACCATTGCCATCCTCTCTGAAGCCGAGCGGACAACCGCCGGCACACCGGTGGCCATCTTCGCCACGGGGGCGGCCAAGTTCATGGGCTCCATCGGCCTTCCACAGTCGCTGGCAATGGAATTCACCCTTCTGGCCGTCAGCACCTTCCTCCTGACCACCCTTGATCCCTGTACCCGCCTGAGCCGCTTTATCCTTGAGGAACTGCTCGACTCCCGGGGCCCGAAAACCCGTTACCTCGGGACACTCGCGGTATTGGTCATCCCGGCGTTTGCCATGTTCCAGACCATTGATGGCCAGCCGGCCTGGAAGGCCGTGTGGCCGCTCTTCGGGGCCACCAACCAGCTGATGGCAGCCCTCGCCCTGCTGACCTTCCTTGTTTTCCTGAAAAGCAACCGGATCGCCTACGGTTTCATCATCCCCGCCGTGGTTATCATGGTTATCATGCCCCTTTCCGCCCTGGCCATGATGGCCCTTTCCAACGGACCCCTTTCCCTCATCGGGGGCGTGTCGGTGGTCATGCTGGTCCTCGGCGGCTTTGTCACCGTCATGTCCCTCCGCTACGTCGGCAAGGATATCACAGTTGCCACCAAGTCGTAAATTTGACTGGCGTTTCCCGCGCGGGGCCGCACAACATTCGGGCATGTTCACTGGTATCATTGAAGAAACCGGCACCGTTCTCTCGTTTGCCGAACAGGAAAGCGCCTTCCGGCTCAAGCTGGCGGCCAGCAAAGTCCTCTCAGGGATGGAAATGGGGGATTCCATCGCCGTTAATGGCTGTTGCCTCACCGCTGTCGAATGGGATGCAGAATCGGTCTCCTTTGACCTCCTGCAGGAATCGGTTCGCCTCACCTCCTTCCAGACCGCCAAGGCCGGCGACCCCGTCAATCTCGAAAGCTCCCTCCGCTTCAATGGCAAAATCGGGGGCCACTTCGTCACCGGGCACATTGATTCCACCGGCACCGTCACCCATGCCGAACGCCGCGGCAAGGACCTCTACCTGCGGATTGAACCACCCGCCGATTTTCTCAAGTACCTCGTCTACAAGGGCTCCATCGCCATCGACGGCGTTTCCCTGACCGTCGCCGAGGTCGATGAAACCGGGTTCGCGGTCTGGCTCATCCCACATACCCTGGAGGTCACCAACCTCGACAGCAAGACCCCCGGTTCCCTCGTCAACCTCGAGTTTGACCTCCTCGCCAAGACCCTCGAGCGCCTCTTTCCCGGCAACCGGGAAATTATCCGCAGCGAATAGCCCACTCTTAACTTTACTTTTTTGCCTAATGAACCTTTATTACGGCCAATGACCATGAAAAGTGGAGAAGAAATGGGGGTGCAGCAACTGCACAAGAACGAGGGGATCAAGACGGGGAGCGACTATTTACGGGGCACCCTGGCGGAGTCCTTGAAGGATTCCCTGCGGGGGGACATCAGTGCGGAGGACGCGCAGCTGACGAAGTTCCACGGGATTTACCTGCAGGACGACCGGGACGAGCGGCGCGAGCGGCGAAAGAAGAAACTGGACAAGGCCTACAGTTTCATGCTGCGGGTGCGGGTCCCGGGCGGGGTCACGACCCCGGAGCAGTGGCTGGCGATGGATGATCTGGCGGACCGGTACGGGAACGGTACGCTGAAGCTGACGACCCGGCAGGCCTACCAGCTGCACGGGGTCCTGAAGACCAACCTGAAAAAGACGGTCCAGGACATCAACGCGGTCATGATGGACACGCTGGCGGCGTGCGGCGACGTCAACCGCAACGTCATGTGCAATCCGAATCCGGCACAAAGCGCGGTCCACGCGACGGTGCTGCAGGCGGCACGGGACATATCGGATCACCTGACCCCGCAGACGCGGGCCTACCACGAGATCTGGCTCGACGAGGAGCGCGTGGCCGGCGGGGAGGAAGACGTGGAACCCATTTACGGCAAGACCTACCTGCCCCGGAAGTTCAAGGTCGTCATTGCGGGGCCGCCGAGCAACGACGGGGGCATTTATGCCCACGACCTTGGCTTTATCGCTATCGTCGAGGACAACGAAGTGGTTGGCTACAACGTGACCGTTGGTGGAGGCATGGGCATGTCCCACAACAAGGCGGAAACCTTCCCACGGCTGGCCGAGGTGATGGGCTATTGCACACCGGGGCAGTTGCTGGAAGTCGCCGAATCGGTGGTCAAGGTCCAGCGCGACCATGGGGACCGGGTCAACCGGGCCCATGCACGCTTGAAATACACCATTACTGACCACGGACTGGACTGGTTCCGCGGCGAGGTGGAAAAATATCTTGGCTACAAGATGGAAGCCGCCCGTCCCTTCAGCTTCACCAGCACAGGTGACCGTTATGGCTGGGTCCAGGGGGTGGACGAAAAGTGGCACCTGACCTTGAATATCCAGAACGGCCGGGTGAAGGATACGGAGGACTTCCTGATGAAGACTGGCTTGCGGGAAATAGCCAAGGTTCACAAGGGTGACTTCCGCCTGACCTGCAACCAGAACCTGATCATTGGCGGTATTGCTTCGGAAGACCGGGACGCCATAGAGGCCCTGGTAAAGGAATATGGACTGGATGCCAGCCTTGGAGCGACCGGCCTGCGACTCAATTCAATGGCCTGTGTAGCCCTGCCGACCTGCGGCTTGTCCCTTGCCGAATCCGAACGTTACCTGCCGGACCTCCTGACCGAATTGGAGACAGTAGTTGAGGAAGCCGGATTGCGGGATGATGAGATTGTCATTCGCATGACGGGCTGCCCCAACGGATGTGCCCGCCCTTATCTCGGTGAAATCGGCCTCGTCGGGAAAGCGCCCGGGAAGTACAACCTCTATCTCGGGGCCGGCTTTGACGGGGCACGGTTGAACCGTCTCTACAAGACATCCGTGAAGTCAGAGGAGCTTACCGAGGAACTCCGTCCCATCATCCGGCGCTATGCCACCGAACGGGAGGACGGGGAACGATTTGGCGACTTTTGTATCCGGTCGGGAATTGTCACCGCTTACGAGCCGGGGACAAACTACCACGAACCCATGGTCAACTAGGCGGTAAGCCGCATCTGCAGACGTGTCGAACGGCCCCATCGAGGAAACCAGGCTTCGCGAACCCGGGGAACTCCTGTTTGTCTATGGGACGCTCAAGCGCGGGGGCCAGTATCATCATTTGCTGCAGCAGGATGGGACAGAATTCAAGGGTTCAGGTCAGTTAACAACACCCTACCCGCTCATCCTGGCCGAGTATCCCTGCCTGCTGGATCAGCCGGGCCACGGTTACCGGGTCAAGGGTGAGCTGTTCCGTATCGGCAGTACAAGCACATGGGAGGCGGTCGACCGGTTGGAAGATCACCCCCGGGAATACCTGCGCCGCCTTGAGCCAGTCGAGTCAGGCAATCATACCGTCCGGGCATGGACTTACTTTTATCGCCTGCCCGAATTGCTGGACTCCTCCCTCCTTCCGGTGGAGGCATTTCCTCTTTGAATGGCAGCTCAAGAAACTAGACGACACCATGGGACAGCATCGCCTGGGCAACCCGGAGGAAGCCCCCGATGTTTGCCCCGTCGACATAATTGTCCGGCTCGCTGAATTTCTGGGCATAATGAACACAGGTTCCGTGGATACTGGCCATCGTGTCCTGCAGGCGCTTGTCCACCTCAGCGAAGGTCCAGGTGGAAAGGGCTGCGTTCTGCTGCATTTCCAGTGCGGAAACCGCCACCCCACCGGCATTGGCCGCCTTTCCAGGACCAAACAAAACCTTCTCCCGCAGGAAGACTTCAATCGCCTCGGGTGTTGACGGCATGTTGGCGCCCTCACTGACGGCCACGCAGCCATTCTTGACCAATGCCAGGGCGTCCTCCCCGTTGAGCTCGTTCTGGGTTGCGCAAGGTAGTGCGACATCGCAGGGGATCGTCCAGATACTGGCCTTGTCCCGGGGAATGAACGTCGCCCCCGGACAACGGAAAGCATAGGTCTTGATGCGACCGCGCTCGATTTCCTTTATCTCCCGCAACTGGTCAAAGTCCAGACCGTCCGGATCGTGGACAGCCCCTCCGGAATCGGAACAGGCGACAACCTTGGCCCCGAGATCCATCAGTTTGCGGATAGCGTAGATGGCAACATTGCCCGAGCCGGAAACAACGGCCGTCTTGCCTTTCAACGACTCACCCTTGCGCTTAAGCATCTCATCGAGGAAATAGACCGCACCGAATCCCGTCGCCTCCTTGCGGACCAGGGAACCGCCCCAGGCGGTGTCCTTGCCGGTGATGACCCCGAGGTCATAGCGGTTGGTCAATCGTTTGTATTGACCAAACAGATACCCGATCTCCCGACCCCCGACCCCAATGTCGCCGGCCGGCACATCCTCGCTGGGACCGATGTGTCGATAGAGCTCAGTCATGAAGGACTGGCAGAAGCGCATCACCTCGTTGTCTGACTTTCCCTTGGGATCAAAGTCACTGCCGCCCTTGCCTCCCCCGATGGAAAGGCCCGTGAGGCTGTTCTTGAAGATCTGTTCGAATCCAAGGAACTTGATCACCCCAAGGTTAACCGTGGGGTGGAATCGCAGCCCACCCTTATAGGGTCCAAGGGCACTGTTGAATTTGACCCGGAACCCCCGGTTGACCTGGACCCGTCCCTTGTCGTCCTGCCAGATGACGCGGAAAATCAACTGGCGCTCCGGTTCGCAGACGCGCTGGAGGAGATTCTGTTCGATGATTTGTGGAAAGGCATCGAGGACGGGCGCCAGCGAATGCAGCACCTCATCAACTGCCTGGATGAAAACAGGTTCACTGTGGTTACGGGCGTGAACCCAATCAAGCGTATCCTTGATCGGCTGGGGTATGGATTTCATAACTGCAAAATAATGGCCTCCCCAACTTTTGCAATCGCCATCGGAGGAAGTGCGCTCAAGGATTTGCAGAAAGGCCCGTTTTCATTATACCTTCATGAGTAAATGACCTCAGCCAATCCATCCGATCCGCATGATCCCCTCCTGGATGCGTTGCTTGCCCAGACCGGCGAAGCCGTCCTGGTGGCGAAGGCAGAGGACTGCAAGATTCTCAGATCCAATGCGCGCGCCCAGGACCTGCTCGGCTGGAAAGAGGGGGAATTAAAGAAAATGGACCTCGGGCAGCTCTGGCCGGAACAGTCCTCGAAGGAGCTTTCCGCGCTCATCGATAGCCTGTCCGCCCCAGGCCAATCCGCCCGCTTCGAGGGATTTTTGGAGCATCGGGACGGATTCCCTTTCTCCTGTGAATTTACCTGCAGCACGGTCGAGGCCGGGGAGCCCTTCTACCTGATCACCTTTCAGGATGTCTCCGACACGGTGCAAGCCCGGGAGGATATCGCCCTGCGCAATATCGCCATTGCCAATGTCACCTCTGGCGTAACGGTCGCCGATGCCCGGCAACCCGACTTGCCCCTGATCTATGTCAACAAGGGTTTCCAGGATATCACCGGCTACTCAGCCAAGGAAGCCATAGGCCGCAGTTGCCGCTTCCTCCAGGGCACAGACCGGGATCAACTGGAACTGGAACACCTCCGCAAATGCCTCCGCAATGGCGAGGCCTGCATTGTCCGGTTGCGGAACTACCGCAAGGACGGCTCCCTGTTCCACAACGAGCTTCACATCTCCCCGGTCTACAGTGAAAAGGGCGAGCTGACCCATTTTGTCGGCATCCAGCTCGACGTTACCGAGCAGGTAAAAGCCCAGGAATCCCTCCAGAGAAGTGAAAAGCGCTACCGGCAGGCCCTTGAGCAGGAAAAGGAGTTGAATGACATCAAGACTCGTTTCATCTCGATGGTCAGCCACGAATTCCGCACGCCCATGACGGGCATCCGGGCCTCGGCAGCCCTGCTGAGAAAGTACGGGGACAAATTGCAGGAAGCCAAAAAGGAGCGTCACCTGGAAAATATCGATGTCTCATTGAAGCGCATGAACCGCCTTCTCGATGATGTTCTTTTCTTCAGCCAGGCTGAGTCGGACAAGGTAAAGGTCTCCCTCAAACCTGTCGACCTGGCAACCTACATGCCTGCCTTCATTGAACGATTCTCGCCGATTCATCCGGACAGGGAAATCCTCAGTGATTGCCGGATTCCCGAAGGCAACCCCTACCTGTTGGATGAACACCTGCTGGATCACATCCTTCAGAATCTGCTTGGAAATGCCGTCAAGTACTCCGGCGGGGAATCCCCGGTCACCTGTACCGTCGACGAATCCAAAACGCATCTCCGGTTTTCGATCAGGGACAAGGGAATCGGCATTCCGGAGGCTGACCAGAAGCGCCTTTTTGAAGCCTTTCACAGGGCGGGTAATGTCGGTGCCCGTCAGGGAACCGGCCTAGGCCTCAATATCGTCCGCCGGGCGGTTGAACTCCTCAAGGGAGAGATCGAATTTTCATCCACGGAGAACGAAGGATCGACCTTCTCTGTCTCCCTCCCAAAGCATACCGAATCCAAAGGAAACCCATGACCACTATCCTCATACTAGAAGACGATGAAAATATCCGCCTGCCTGTGGTCGATCTACTGGAGACGGCTGGCTACACGGTGGAATCGGCCAAGGACGGCAAGGAGGGGCTGAAGCTGGCCAAGAAGATCAAGCCCGACCTCATCGTCTCCGACATCATGATGCCGGAGCTGGACGGACATGGGGTCTTTGATGCCTTGCAAAAGGATCCCGAGACAGCAGTCATCCCCTTCATTTTCCTGACCGCGAAAACCGATCCGGACGACATCCGTGAAGGACTGGGTGCCGGTGCCGATGATTACATTACCAAGCCCTTTGAACCGGATGACCTCCTTGGCTCCATCGAACACCGCCTGGAAAAATACAAGCGCATTTCCGAGGCGGCCGTAACCGCCGAAGGCAGCGATGACTACGACTATATCTTCATCAAGGACGGGGAAAGCTGCTGGTTTGTCGAGTATGACAAAATCCGCCTTCTGGAGTCCGAAGACAATTACGTGCGTATCTTCTTCGAGGACAACAAGCCCCTGGTCAGTCGTACCCTCAACTACATGGAAGAGCGGCTGCCGGCGAAGTACTTCTTCCGCGCCAACCGCAAGCAGATGGTCAACTTGAAATGGATCCGCAACATCCAGCCCTGGTTCAACGGTGGCCTGCTGGTCACCCTCAAGGACGAAACCAAGGTCCAGATGTCCCGCCGCGCGGCCCAGTTCTTCAAGTCGGTCATGAGTATTTGAGGACAAACGCCTACCGCGAAAATCCACCTCAAGCCGAAGCCCCGACATTTGACAGCCTGGGACCTGCAAACCCCAGATCATTGGCCGCTTCGCGGCCAAATATCCGTAGAGAATGCCACAAGAAAAGCCCCGGTTTCCACCGGGGCTTTGCAATAAAACGGGTTATGAATCCCTTCAGGCTTCCACCTTGTGCAAGTGGACGTCGGTCTGCGGGAATGGAATGGAGACACCTTCCGCGTCAAAGCGCTTCTTGATCGTCTCGTGGGTACCGAAAAAGACACCCCAGTAATCGGAGGCCTTGACCCATGGACGGCAGACAATGTTGACGCTGCTGTCGGCCAGCTCACTGACGGCAATTGTCACGGCCGGGTCCTTGAGGCAACGCTCATCCGCGTCAATGACTTCGGTGATAATCTTCTTCGCCTTGTCAATGTCGTCCCCGTATCCAATGCCGAATACCATGTCACAACGGCGGTTTTCGTGGGCATTGAAGTTGACGATGTGCCCGCCCATGACCTGTGAGTTGGGAACGATAATTCCCTTGTTGTCAGGGGTGTGCATCTTGGTGACGAGAATGCCAATTTCATCAATGACCCCGGTCACTCCACCAGCTTCGACAAAGTCGCCGATCTTAAAGGGACGGAACATGATGATGAGAACGCCACTGGCGAAGTTCGACAGGGAACCCTGCAGGGCCAGGCCAACGGCCAGGCCGGCGGCACCCAAGACGGCCACGAAGGAGGTGGTTTTGATACCCAACTGGGAGATCGCCGAGATGATCACCATCACCATGAGCAGGTAATAGGCGATGTTGGAGAGGAATCCGACCAGGATGGGATCGGTATTCGATTTCTCCATACCCCGGCGGAGGAGTTTCTTGATCATGCCGGCAATCCACTTCCCGATGACGAAGATCAGGAGGGCGACGACAATCTTCAGGCCGTAGGTGGTAATGAAGTTGATCACTGATTCAATTTGTTCTTCTGATAATTCCATAGGTTAGCCTTTTGTTTAATGATTACAGGACGGAAAATTCACCCTTATTCCCAATTTAGGATGAGGCGGGTAAAGTAAGTCGTGTCGAGGGACTCGAGGGAGGCGTCAGCCGGCTCGCTGTTGTACTTGTGACTCAAGCCAATCTTGAGGACCCAGCCTTCCGAGGTTCCCAAGGGAATATCCACCCCGGATTCGTGGGTGAAAAGAAAATCCCCGAAGTCGTCGATACTCGGAACATAGGTGAAGTTGGAGACCAGCTTGCCCCAGTCGGCGAACTGCCAACCGAAATCGAGACCGAAGTCCAGGCCGGCAAAGTCGTCATCCGAAGGATCGTCAAAAGTGTAGCTTTCATAGCGATAGCTGAGACCGGCATTACCTTCCAGCGTCATGCGGTCTTCCTCGATGAACTTGTAGGACAAACCACCGGCCGTTGTGGAACGGAAGTCAATTTCCTCAAAGGTGTCGCGCTCAAGTTCTTCACGGATATACCAGCCCCACTTGCCCGAGACGAAATTCGTGTACTTGATGCCGCCCTTCTGCTCGTCATTGGTCGCTTCGCCGTCCGTCGACTTGTAGGTATAATTGGCATACATGAGCAGCCTGTCATCCGGCCCTTCCAGCTTGGCCTGGAAAGCCAGCATGGAACCGAATTCTTCGGTGTTCCCGTCACTGCCGGAAATATCGACGCTGGCCTGATAGCTCCACTTGCGCATCTGTCCGGCAAGCGCTGCTTCCTTGGCCTTGATAATCGGATCCCGGTCGCCCGGTTTCCATGCCGAGGCGACAGTACCGAGTTCGGCCCTGACAGGACCAGAGGCCGAAGCAACGGTCACTTCACCGCCCTCGCCAGCCATGACTGGCCCCTGGAAAACCTCGCCAGCACCGGTCCGGAGAAATACCGGGTCGGCGCTTTCGAGGGCAACCACCTGCTCCTGCTTGATTTCCAGAACACCGGCAAAAGCTGTCTCGAAGTAGTAGACACCAGCATGCACCTTTTGCAGATCACCCTTAATAGAGGACCCGTCAGACAGTGTCAGGGTAGCTGCCTGGGCGGTAGATGCCGCAATTATAAGTATAGTCGTTAGTAGTTTAGTAACTGATTTCATCACGTTCGCTTGGTTTTCTTGGTAAGTTGGCATCTAAAGCCTTTCCCTTACTTTTCTCAACTAAATTCCTAATCTTTGCTCATCCAGCAAACCGGGCCCCACTGGCCATCCATAGCGACCATTCAGCCTTGAAATCAGGGCTTTATCCGGGTAATTTTACAGTTTGTCCTGGATTTGTTGCCCACCTGTGGAATTAAGGAAAACTAATTAATCATGGAGTCAGTAGCGGTCATTGGGACGGGAATCGCAGGCATGTCCTGCGCCAGCAAAATAAACGGCAAAGTCGATTTAACTGTCCTCGAGGCGGAGATGGAACCGGGCGGGCATACCCACACGGTCGATGTCCGGGAAAAGGGAGTCGATATTCCGGTCGATACCGGCTTCATGGTCTACAATGAGGTAACCTATCCGCTCCTCACCCTCTTACTCAAGGAGCTGGAGGTGGAAACGTATGAGACCGACATGTCGTTTGGCGTCCAATACACGCCTCAGGGAATGGAATATTGCGGCTCCAGCCTCAACCGGCTCTTCGCCCAGCGAAAAAACCTCTTCAACCCGAAATTCTACGACCTCATCCGGGATATCCTCCGGTTCAATAAATTGGCCAATGCGGCATTGGCTGATCCACAAATCCTTGATCAGACTTTGGAATCCTTCGCCCACGAACACCGCTTGGGCGAGACTTTCCTCAAGGCCTACCTTGTCCCCATGACCTCCGCCATCTGGTCGACCCCGCCTGGCACCATGTTGCAGTTTCCGGCCCACACGCTGATACGCTTCATGTACAATCATGGACTTCTGGGAGTCCAGACCCAGCACACCTGGCGGACTGTCAAGGGAGGGAGCCGTTCCTACCGCGACAAGCTGATCAAGCCCTTCCGCGACCGCATCCAGTGTGGTCGCCCGGTGACTGCGGTTATCCGGCATGAAAACAATGTCGAGGTCCGGACGGCTGATGGCGACAAACAGTATTTTGACAAGGTGGTCATGGCTACCCATGCGGATACAACCGTCCGCCTGCTACAAAATCCGACCTCTGATGAGGAACGCGTACTAAATTGTTTCAAGTATGCCGCCAACGACATTACCCTGCACACCGACGAGTCCATCATGCCCCGCAACCGGCGTGCCTGGGCCTCATGGAACTACCGTATGGATGCTGTCGAGGGAGAGAGCGAGGAAGCCAGCACTCATTACTGGATGAATTCCCTGCAGAACCTCACCGCGGAAAAGAACTATTTTGTCTCGGTCAACGGGGCCGACGCGGTTCGGGAGGAAGCGATTCTGCGTCAATTCAGTTTTGACCACCCAATCTTCGACAAGCCCGCTGTCCAGGCGCAAGAGAAGCTTCCGCGCTTGAACGAGACCGGTAAGCTCTATTATTGTGGCAGTTACTTCCGCTATGGCTTCCATGAAGATGGCCTGATGTCAGGATACGCCGCAGCGGAAATGCTTCTCAAGCAAACGAGGCCCCATGCAAAGCTCGCTGTATAGCTGCACCGTCTTTCACAAGCGCGTTTCCCCCAGGGACTACGGGTTCACCACCCGTGTCTTCATGTGGCACATCGACCTGGATGAAATCGATACGGTGGTCGGGAAGAATCCCCTTATCAGCCACAACCGGTTCAATATCTATTCCTTTCGCGACGATGACCACATCCACCTGGGGCATCCCACCCTGCGCGAAAACGTGGAAGTCTACCTCCGGCAGGAGGGCATTGATGAGACGCCGTCCCGGATCACCCTCCTGACAAACCTGCGCACCTTTGGCTACGTCTTCAACCCGGTGAGCTTTTACTTCTGCTACGATGAGCAGGACCAGCCGCTGGCCGTGGTGGTCGAGGTCCATAACACTTTTGGCGAACTGAAGCCCTTCCTGCTGACCCGGGACGATCTCAGGGACAGGAAGTTCTCCCGCAAATACCCTAAGCTGTTTTACATCTCCCCCTTCTCCGAGCTCGACCAGGTGCTGGAAATCAAGGCGGAGATGCCGGGCGGAAGGCTGGCCCTGTACGTCAACAATTATGAGAAGGGTGAACCCAAGCCTTTCTTCCGATCCAGCTTGACCGGGGCCCGGGTGCCCCTGACGACCGGTTCGCTGCTCCGCTACAGCCTTCGCTTCCCGCTCATAACCCTGAAGGTCATCCTCCTGATTCATTGGCATGCCCTCAAATTATATTTGAAGAAGGTCCCGTTTCACGCTAAAGCTGAAAATCCTCACCTGCAGACGGGCATTTTGCCCAAGAAACATCAATCGACAAGTTCCTGACGCACAATGAAACAGACCTCTTCATCAAAGGGACCTGAAACGGTTCCCGCCGGTCTGCCATGGACAGATCGTTTCGCCCGCAAGGCCTTCGTCAACATCATGGCGCGGTTTGAACACACGGGGATCCAGGTTCGCTTCCCGGAGGGCACCGTCAAACACTTCGGCCCGGAGGGTTCGGACGGCGCTGAGATCCATATTCACGGGGACAGCTTCTTCAAGCGGGTCCTCCTCAACGGGGAAATCGGTTTTGGGGAAGGCTACATGGATGGCGACTGGTCAACTCCCGACCTGCCACGGTTGCTGGCCGCCCTCATCGAGAACCTTGAGCACATTCCCCACATGGCGGGTAGCCATTCCCGGAAGGCCGCCTTCAATCTCCTGCGGACGCTGAACAAGTTTGCCCACTGGCGGAGGCGCAATACCCGCCGCAACAGCCGGCGCAACATCAGTGAACACTACGACCTCAGCAACGATTTTTACTCCCTCTGGCTGGACAGGACCCTCACCTACTCTTCCGCCTGGTTCAATGGCTCGGAATCCCTTGAAGATGCCCAGCTCAACAAGTACCAGCGGCTCTGTGAAAAATTGTGCCTCACTCCCGGCATGCGGGTCCTTGAAATCGGATGTGGCTGGGGCGGCTTTTCCATCCATGCGGCGAAAAATTTCGGCGTTGAAGTGACCGCAATCACCATCTCTCAGGCTCAGTTTGAAAAGGCCTGCGAGCGCGTCCGGGAGGCCGGTCTGGAGGGCAAGGTTGAAGTCAAGTTATGCGATTACCGGGATATCCAAGGTCAGTTTGATGCCATCGTCTCCATCGAGATGCTCGAGGCGGTCGGGCACAAGTTCCTGCCGGCCTTTTTCAGCCAGTGTCATCATCTTCTGAAGGAAAGCGGACGGGTTGGGCTTCAGGTCATCATCTGTCCGGATTCCCGCTATGATGCAATGCGCAAGTCCGTCGACTGGATCAAGAAGCACATCTTCCCCGGCGGGCAACTGCCGTCCATCAAGGCCTTGATGGATTCCGCCAATACAACCGGCGATCTCTACATCCACCATCTGGAAAATTTCGGTCTCCATTATGCCAAGACCCTGCAATTATGGAGGGATGGATTCAACCGGCGCAAGGATGCGGTGATGGAACTGGGCTTTGACGAGGTTTTCCTGCGCAAGTGGAATTACTATTTGGCCTACTGCGAGGCAGCATTTGCCACCCGCAATATCAATGTCACCCAGATGATCCTTTCCCGTCCCAACAACACCGCCTTTGCGCTGGAATAGGGTATCTGGCTTGCCTTGAACCGGGGAAATCCTTAGACAAGGGCCAGTCGATGTGACGGCGCTATGGATTTCTCATTACAATCACTGACCGGGGCCTTTGGAAAGGCGGGCAAGGCAAGTGTGCACTACGCTGGCAGTGACCTCCGCCACGATGCGCTGGCCGGATTGACGGTTGCCGTGATGGGTGTCCCGCAGGCAATGGCCTACGCCCTGATCGCCGGACTGCCTCCCGTTTACGGTCTCTATACGTCCATCGCAACCTGTATTGTTGCAGCCATCTCCGGTAGCTCCAATCACCTTGTCACCGGACCGACCAATGCGCTCTGCATGGTCATTCTCAGCCTCACCGCACACCTGCCGGAAAAGTACGGGGTCAGTCTCATCGAGATTGTCTTTCTGCTGACCCTGATGACCGGTCTCATCCAGATGGCCTTCGGCTTTCTCAAGATGGGGGGCATTGTTCGCTATGTCTCCAATTCGGTAGTGGTCGGGTTTACCGCGGGAGCTGGCATCCTGATTGCCATCAACCAGCTGAAGAATGTCCTCGGCGTTAATCTGGAAGCCCATGCGGAACGTTTTTACGAGGTCCTTATCGGGACCATCCAGATGGTTCCGGAGGCGAATTGGCGGGCCGTGGCTCTCGGGGTGGGCACAATTGCTGTGGTTGTCATCCTGAAACGGATCAACCCGAAGATCCCGGGTGCCCTCATCGGGGTCATCACAGCCGCCGGGCTGTCTGCCATGCTCGGCTGGCACAATGACGCCCTTGGGGCTGGACAGGTGGAGATTGTCCGCGACATCCAGCCCATAACCGGTCAACTCAATGAATTCCACATTCCCGAACTGGTCCTTCACCCGAATTATGAACTGACCCGCGAACTGGGCGCCGGGGCACTTGCTCTGGCCTTGCTGGGCCTGATCGAGGCGGCCTCCATAGCCCGGGCGGTCGCTTCCCAATCCGGCCAGCGCCTGAACTTTACCCGCGAATTCATCGGCCAGGGCGCCGGCAATGTCATCGGTTCATTCTTCTCCTGCTTTGCCGGCTCGGGTTCCTTCACCCGCACGGCGGTTTGTTACCAGTCGGGCGGACGTACCCGGATGGCGGCGGTTTTCTCCGCAATCTGGACAGCCCTGACGGTGATCCTGTTGGCCAAGTTCGCCAATTATATCCCAAAGGCCAGCCTCGCCGGACTGCTCATCATCATTGCCTGGTCGATGATCGAGAAGGAGCGCCTCAAGCTGACCTGGCGTTCCGGGGCCAATTCCCGGTTGGTCCTCGGGGGAACCTTGGCCTCCACCCTCATCCTGCCGCTTGAGTACGCCATTTTCGTCGGGGTCTTCCTTTCCATCGTGCTCCTGCTCCGGGTCACCGGCAGTACCGACCTGACTCAACTGGTCCAGTCTCCCGACTCCGGATTCGAGGAAGTTCCCTTCAACCGGGCAGCCGCATCGGAGGTGGTGACTATCAACATGGAGGGGGATCTCTATTTTGCCGCGGTCGAGGATCTCGATTATGAGCTGGTCCGTTGCCTGACCCCGAAGACCCGCGTTGTGGTCCTCCGCATGAAGCGCCTCCGGGCTGTCGGCAGTACCGCTATGGCCATCCTGAAGCACTATTACGAGCTACTCAAGGACCGCGACATCTACCTTGTTGTCTGCGGCATTGAAGAGGAATTGAAAAAGGTCATGACCGGTACCGGCCTGCGGCAGCAGGTTGGCGAGCAGAACATTTTCTATGCCGACAACAAGCTTTTCCAATCCACCGAGCTGGCCCTTGCCCGGGCCTGGAGCATTGTCGAGATGGAACGCCGCCGCGAAACACCGGCGGAAGCCAAGCCAAAGGCGGTCCCGGCCCTGCCCGCTGCCGATTCCATCATGACCCGCAAGTGCATCCGGTTTGGCAACCAGCATCAGCTGCGGGAAGCCGTCTGGCTGATGTCCGAGATGTACCGTCGCAAGGTCACCTACTCTGCCCGTCCATTGTTCCTTCAGGACACGGAAGGGCGCCTCGCCGGGCAGTTGGAAACCCTCTCTATTCTGAAGGAAATGGCCTCCCACATCCGTATGGAGGAACTGGGCCGGCCGGCCACCGACGAGGAGCTGGGCAACCGCCTGGCCGCCTCCTTCAGTCGTCGGATATCCGAAATTGCCAATGCCGATATGCCGGTTTGCAGCGAGTCGAACATGCTTATCAACCTGCTGCAGAGCGCGGAGCAGATCCAAGCGGGCGTGATGCCGGTCTGTGATCCCGAACGGCGCATCCTCGGGGTCATTGACGAAGGCCAGCTGATCGCCGCCCTTGGCAACGCACTCAACATTCATCTCAATCTGGATGAGGGCGAAGGTGAGGACATCAAGGAGGTGGAATCATGAGTGCGGAAGCGAAAAGCCGCCAGAGATTGCGGGATATCATGCTGCGCCGTTACCTCCGCCTTGGTGAGTCACACACCATGCACGAGGTGATGGGATTCCTGACCGACAAGCACTTCGAGGAAAACGGCCTACCCTTCCTGGTGGTGATAGCGGAAGATGGGACCTTTGCCGGAATTCTTGAACCAAAGGCCATCCTTTCCTCCGTAGCTGGTGGACCTGTGGACTCTGAGTCCCCGTCAGACGACGGATTCGCGGAAATTGTTGCCAGGAATCTGCATCTGACGGTCGGCCAGATCATGAACCGGGACATTCCCCGGCTTTCCCCGGATGCTTTCCTCGAGGATGCCTTTCTCTGCCTTGCCGAAAACCAGACCGAGGTCGCGGCAATTACTGAGGATGACCGGGTCATCGGCCTTGTTACTGCCCGTCTTCTCTTTGAGATTGCCTCCACCCTGACGGTCGGCTCCTTGACCGGGGGCGTTATTCCCCCGTCCTCGAGCTAAATTGAGGAACCTTCCGCGGCCTCGCCAGGGCTGATTTCATGAATCGGTTCCGGCACTTCTTTCCGTTCAAAGAGCAGGAATATACCAACCCGGACAAAGAGGGTGAATATGAGGAATCCGATGCCAAAGATACCCACGGCCACCCGCAGCTCGGTGGCACTCGGCGTGTAGGCATAGATCTGTCCCAGCGAATCAGGCGTAAAGCCCGGAATGATAAGGGCAATTCCCTTCTCAATGTAGACGGAGAAGTAGATCAAGAGGGCTCCGATGTTCATGGTGAAGAAATTGCGCCGCGTCGCCGGAATGACAAAGAGGAAGAACGCTACAAAGGAGAAGATCAACGAGGTCCAGGCATAAAGGGCAATGGGTGACGGCTCACCGTTCACGCCGAAGAGGAGGTACTCGTAATGGACAAGGTGGTGTGTGTTGGAATAGTACTCCTTGAATATCTCCGCTCCGAAAAGGAACAGGTTGAAGCCCATCGCATAGGCCATCAGCTCGGCAATCTTGTGGATGGCATTGTCCTTGATCTCCAGGGGCGTGATTTTACGCAGGACCTGAAAGAGTATCAGCAGCACGGCCGGTCCCGAGCAAAGGGCGGAGGCAAGGAATCGTGGGGCCAGGATGGAGGCGTTCCAGTAGGGACGGCTGGCCATTCCGCTGTAGAGAAAGGCCGTTACCGTGTGGATACCAATCGCCAAGGGGATGGAAAGGATAACCAAGGGGATGACAATCTTCGTGTTGTAGGGTTTCCCCTGATACGCGGACCAGAGAAGATAGATGACCACGAACAGGTTAATTGCCAGGTAGGCGTTGAGCACAAGGGCGTCCCATGCCATCAGGGAATTGGGGAAGTTGGGCATCCCCAGCCCCGGGATCATGTGCCACAGGCGCTCCGGATGACCCATATCAACGAGGACAAACAGGAGGCACATGACAATGGCCGCCACGGCCAGCAACTCGCCGAATATGACCACTTCCTTGATCGGCTTCCAGTTGTAGACGTAGGCCGGTATGACCAGCATCACGGCAGAAGCCGCTACCCCGACGAGGAAAGTAAAATTCCCGATATAGTACCCCCAGGAGACCGAGTCCCGCATGTTGGTGACAATCAGGCCGTCGGTAAATTGTGAGGCATAGGCCATGAGCCCCTGTACAATGCAGACAAGCAGGAAAAAGACCCACGCATAGTAGGCATAGCTGCCGTTGAACATGATCCGGATGATTGCTTTCATGGGAAGTTGATTGGAAGGTCAGATTGAGAAGTAATAGAAGAACTTCGGCTGTGTGTTCAGTTCCTCCTTGAGGATAAATATGCGGTGGTTTTTGAGGACGTAGTTAATCTCGCTGTTCGGATCGAGCAGGTTGCCAAACTTGCGGGCCCCCACCGGGCAGACTTCCACGCAGGCCGGGTACTTGCCGTTGCGGGAACGCTGCATGCAGAAGGTGCACTTTTCGACCACACCCTGCGGCCGGGGACGGTTACCGAGGTACTCCGTGACGGGATTGATTTCCTCAGCCGGCACATTGGGCCGGGCCCAGTTGAAACTGCGGGCGCCATAGGGGCAGGCGGTCACACAACAGCGGCAGCCGACACACCATTCGTAATCCACGACGACAATGCCGTCCGGATCCTTCCAGGTCGCCTTGACCGGGCAACTTTTGACGCAGGCCGGATTTTCGCACTGCTGGCACTGCACCGGGAAGTAGAATTTGTCCTCCCGCGGAACCTTCTCGGCCTCATAATAGGCATCCGCATGCCGCAGATCGATACCGTGCTTGTTATCCATCTCAAGGACGGTAATCCAGTGGACCTGGGGATCGCGGGACTGGTTGTTCTCATCAACACAGGCATAGACGCACTTGCGGCAGCCGATGCAGCGGGAGACATCAAGGGCATAACCGAAAAGCACCCCCTCTTGCGCCGGCGTGGCATTGACTGATATTTCCCGGTTGTAGCGCTTCTTGTAGCGCCGTTCCCAGCTCTCCATTGTGGAGGCAAGTTTTTCCGGAGACATCTCCTTGAAGTGGGTATGGAAGAAGGTGCTAAGCGAATCAGCTTCCCGCTTGCAACCGGTAGCCGTGTAGGCAGCCGCAAGGGTGAAGAGGGTCTTTATGACTTCGCGCCGGTTGACGGTCTGGCAATCTGCAGGATTCTCAGTGCTCATTTGATTTCCTCCTGTCGGATGGGGGGTGGTAAGGGCGTAAGGGATTCAAAGGTCGGACTGTGCGGATCATGGCAGTGGGCACAGAGGAGGTATTGCTTGGTCCCGGACCACTCGCCTGTCCGGCGTCCGTGGTCACCAGCCTCCCAGTCACGCAACTGCTGGGCATGGCACTGGCCGCATAGCCGGTAGGACTCCTCAAACGGGATCAGTCGGCCGTCGGCCAAATGCAGCATGTCCCGGTTCTGCGCGTCATGGCAATCCAGGCACCAGCGGCTGTCCGAGGCATGATCAAAGTGGACGGTATCGTGGAAATCCACCTCCCGCGGATCCAGGTCCACTTCGTCATCCTCGAAGTGGCAATCGGAACAGGGAAAAACGCCTTCCGAGAAGGGAGGGGGTGCCACCGCGATCAGATCCTCCGGAACTGCCCCAGCCCCGGAATCGGTCGATTCAGGTATGTCGAGGGAACTGACGAGGCCGGCCGTGGCCGCGAGCATGGCGTAGAGTAGAATCAGTTTGGTTCGCATCTTCATGTCGATAAGGAGAAATTGTTGCAGTTGAACAGGTGTGTCCCGGCGTTCCCGGAACCAGCAAAGTCGTTGACACTTGGAGCCGCTGAAGGCAGCCTGAAGCCATGAAGAATCAGCTTATCCCCATTATCGCAGCCGCCTCCCTCATCGCTCTCCCCTCCGTCGTTTCCGGTGCCACCGGTGAGGAAGTCTGGATGAAGTACTGCAAGAAATGCCACGGCGATGACGGCAAGGGCCAGACCGCCATGGGCAAGCGTTTTGAGATTCGGGACTACACCGACCCCGCGATACAGGCGGAATGGTCGGACGAGGATATCAAGGCCGCCGTTATCGACGGGGTTAAGAATGAAAGTGGCAAGAAGGTCATGCTGGCCTTTGGAAAGAAGCTTTCCGAAGAGGAAGTGGACGCCGTTGTCGCTTACCTGCGCTCGCTGGCGGTGGAGTAAGCCTGCCGCATCCAATAAGGCAATAGACCGAATCATTCGCCGGACTCCCCTGTTTCCTGGTTGTCCTGACGCTTGCCCCGTACCATCGTGAAGGCCAGTGAGACCACCAGCATGATCGTGCCGAGCACGAAAAATGTAATGATCCGGTAATGACTTTCCAGTTGGCTGGTGCCAATGATCAGGACATAGAGCGCCGTCAGGATCAATGTCATGTGGCCCATCCAGCGGTACTTCCGGTTCCGCATGTAAAGATTCATGCCGTAATAGAACAGGGCCACTCCCACCCATGAGACGGCGACGAATACCTTCGGGACAAGGTAGTAGAGAGCATAGGGAAAGACCACAAAGGCAATCGCCAGGTAGGCATTGCGCATCAGGTCCGTCTTCAGGCTGAGGCGCTCCTGCTGCCAGTTGAGAACCCGCGCACTGACCAGGGCCACGACACCAAAACCGATGCTCATCCCCTGCTCCGCCTCCGCCACAACCACATAGCCCACAATGATTCCGATGAAGATCAGGCAGTTCGTCACGATGATGAAGGGTGACCGGAAGTAGATAGCCGTGGCGATGACCACCAGGCTCTCCAGGGAAAGGGCGACAAACACTTCCGGCACTTCAAAGGCCTTCATCAAGGCAAAGCTCAGCGCCATGTAGCCGGTCATGGCATAGATGAAAGTTGAAAACCAGCTCTCCTCCCGCTTCCAGAAGGCCACCGCCAGCACCAGCAGAACTGCTGAAGCAACCAAGTGGGAAATGATGAAGGTGGTATCGAAGGCAATCAGGTTATGCAGGAAGAAAGTCCCAAAGCCTATACCGCACACCAATAAACCCGTTACCTGCACGTTGGTATGCTCTTGCTCCAGATTCTGCCGCAGGAGTGTCCCAAGGGAGAAAACTGCCATCCATAAGGGGATGAAATAGACAGCAAACTGGGCCTCCCGTTGAACGGCAGCCTCATTGCCCACAATCGGATTTCCAACCGCCCAGATAACATAAGTCACTATCGACAGGACAAAGCTCAATGGCGCCAGATTCCGCCACTGTTTCTGGACCCGGACATAAACCGCAACTAACGCCAGAACGGTCACGAGCCCGAGAAGGAAACCGGTCGCATCCACGGCCACCGCCGTGGCGTAGCCGGTCAACATCGCGAGGAAGAACAGGGGCTGCGATTCACGGCGCCAAGCCAGCAGCAGGTTTGCACCCAGTACCAGGATCAGGAGCAATCGACCGACAATGGATTCTGTCCCCAAGGCAGGAACTTCCCCAAAATAGAAAAAGCGCAAGGTGGCAAAAAAGAGCAGCAACATGCCGGCACCCCGCAGCAGTTTTGACAGGATCCCAAAGGAATGGCGGGAGACCCGGGCAAGCAGGAAGAGGATCCCGCTAATGATAAACCCGGCGACGGAAGGCAGCCATGGAGGTAGCCCACCAAAGGGCAAGGAGAGCAGGAAGGCCATCCCGATCGCCAGGGCCACGATACCGATGATGGCAAACCAGTTCTGTCCCACCTCGAATTCCAGCGAATCCCGCTGCTCGCGGGCAGCAGTTTCCACAACTTCCGGACCCTCCGGGGAGGCTGCCTCCGGCTCCCTTTCTGGTGTCGCAATGCCCAGCCGGGCCTCCACGGCCTTCAAGCGTTCCGACAAGTCGATGACAACGGCCCGAAGGTCGTCACCACGCGGATCTGGGGTTTGAGCTGTCATCGTCAGCGCTTCTTGCGATGCGATTGTTAGGGGAATTGTCGCTGTCTATAGAACGGGGCACCCGGGGTTTGAGGCCCGCCCGGCTTGGGAGCGCTATTAGAATCACGAATACTGGAACACCTGTCCAGTCATAGTTTACTAATACCTGAATTAAGCACGGAAACACCAATCCGCCTCCCGGTGAAGACAAATTCAGGATTGCCTTGACCCCCGCCCCTCCTTCCCTTCTTTATGTTCCCTTTATGGCGGGCTGTGGCGCAGTCTGGTAGCGCACTTGCATGGGGTGCAAGGGGTCGCTGGTTCGAATCCAGTCAGCCCGACCATGCTTCGTTCTTCGAACTTCGCATGGCGCAGCCATGCAGAAGTGAGATTAGAACGAAGCATGCCCCGCGAAGCCCGCAGGGCGAAGAGGGGTTGGCGCAGCCATGCAGGAGTGCTTGTCAGGCGAAACGCTGTGGAGCCTGGAGATTAGAACGAAGCATGCGCAGCCATGCAGGAGAGCGTGCAGCAACCTCAAAATTGGGTAATCCCGTTATTCGCGCAGTTCTCCTCCTTCCGCACAGTCTCAGGAGTGCCTAAAGAAACACAATTCCACTACGTCTACATCCTCCGCAGTATCCCTTCCCCAAAGAAAACCTACATTGGTTATACCACCAACCTTTCGTCCCGTCTTTATGGTCACAACAGCGGCAATACCAAATATACGTGTCGATATCGTCCATGGGAGATGGAAACAGTGATTCGTTTCAGAGACAAACACTGTGCTCTGGCTTTCGAAACCTATCTGAAATCCCATTCAGGCAAGGCATTTTTAAATAAACGACTCTTGTCCTCATGAATCCCAGAACCGCGCCTCGAGCATGCGACAGAGGGCGTGATAGACGGGAAGGTGCAGTTCCTGGGCCTTGTAGGTCGCGGTTTCCGGGACGCGGATGCAGACATTGCAGAGGTTTTTCATTGTGCCGCCGTGATGGGCGGTCATCCCGATGCATTTAAGCCCCTTTGCGCGGGCCGCCTTGAGGGCATAAATTACATTTTTGGCATTGCCGGAGGTACTGATGGCCCAGAGGACATCCCCGGCGCGACCATAACCGTAGACCTGCTGGGCAAAGATCAAGTTGGGATCGGTATCATTGGCAATGGCCGTAGTCAGGCTGGTATGGGCGGAAAGATCGATCGCCCGCAGCGATCCTTCCAAGTAGTCGGCAAGGTGCGGGTCGCCCAGGGTCTCCTTCTCCTCATCCGGCAGCGGCCGCTTCCGGTCAAATGCCTTCATGAGCTCCCCGACAATGTGCGCTGCATCGGCGGCACTGCCCCCGTTGCCGCAGAGGTAGACAATGCCGTCCTGCTCGTAACACCCAGCCAACAAATCAAAAGCTGTAGTGATATCCTCAACACATGCCTCCAGGGAGGGATAGCTCTGCACAAGTTCCTCAATTATTCGGTTTTGCATGATTCCTCCAATGCCAAATTAGCCACCGCCAGGGCGGCCTTGTCCCCGATTGCCTCCCCAAGTGCGGCGGGTACGACCCGGCAGACTTCCAGGGCGGAAGGCAAACACTCCCGCTGCATGACCCTTTCCATGGCCGGCCGAAGTAACTCCTCACAGCGGACAAAAATACTCCCGATGACGATGACTTCGGGATTGAACAGGTCGACCGTCATGGAAAGCGCCATTCCCAGGCGTTCACCGACTGTCTCGAAAATACCCATTGCCTCCCTGTCGCCAGCTTTGGCCGCTTCAGCGAGGGCTTTGGTGGTTGGATAGCCCTCTGCCAGACGGGCAATGCCGCCCCCGCTGCACCAGCCCTCGACGGAACCGGCCTTGCCATAGCCCTCCGGCCCGTCCGGGGTCAGGCGGACATGGCCGATCTCGCCGGCGTTGCCATTGGCGCCCTCGTAGAGTCGTCCGCCGAGGATGAGACCGCAACCAAACCCGGTCCCCATGGTGCAGAAAATCATATTCCGGGTCCCCTGCCCCGCCCCGTAATGCCATTCGGCCAGCGCTCCGGCATTGGCATCGTTCATTAGGCGGACCGGCTGGCCAAAGCGTTCCTGGAAATAACCCACCACATCGACATGGTCCCAGCCGGGCAAATTCGGGGGCGAAAGGATAAGACCTTTCCTGGCATCCATGGGGTTCCCGCAGACAATCCCAATCGCTTGAACGGGACCCTGGTCACCAACCAAACTTTCTGCGATGCTTGCCAACTGGCCGATGACCTCCATGGGATCTCCCCGGGTGGGAATCTCCTCCCGGGCCTGGACATCCCCGTTCCCGGTCCCCAGGCAGACGGCCGATTTGGTCCCGCCGATGTCGATGCCCATAATGCCATTCATGCGATCATTCCTTCAAATGGTTCGAGATAGGATTACCAGAGTAATCCATTCCCTGCCAGTGGATTTTACCGGTCCATCAACCCTTCCCAAACAGCTCTGCGAACATCAAGAACCTGTTGTTTACGAGTAACTTGGGGGAAAATTTTACAGCTTTCTAACAGAGTTTAACGTTGTTCCGGGACTCGCCTTTGGCTTACAATGCGAAGAGTGTCAGGTCCGGCACGGACGACGAGGAGAATGGGGCATTGAATCGAAACCGGCAGTCCATCATCCGTTGCTGCATCCCGATGGGGATGTTGTTCCTTGGATTTGTGGCTTCATTCGCAGGTGGTCCGGGGGCAATTCCCAAATCAGCAAAAGGACCACCCCCGGCGGTATTTTCCGGGGATACCCTGATTGTTAAGCTGAAAAATCCGCGGGCCAATGCAGCCCGCCTTTCGGCTGCCCTGAAGAGAAACGGCATGAAGCTTGAGCGGGAAATCCGCTCCGTACCGGGATTGAAGATCATCCGGACCGAGAAACCGGATGCGGCGCAAGGCGCTGGAGCCAACGGCCTTGACAAGCGCATGCAAGCCCTTCGGTCAACTGGGCTCTTTGCCTACGTTGAACCCGACTGGCAGGTAAGTGTCCTGCAAACCCTGCCCACCGACACCTCCTTTGCCAATGGCGACTTGTGGGGTCTGCGCAACACCGGCCAGAATGGCGGTGTGGCCGGACGGGACGTCAACGCTGTCGGCGCATGGGCCATCACTACCGGTTCCCCTTCCGTGACAGTGGCTGTCATTGACACCGGCATCCGCTACACTCACCAGGATCTGTCCGGTAACATGTGGACCAACCCGGGGGAGATTGCCGGAAACGGCATTGACGATGATGGAAATGGTTTCACCGATGACCTGTACGGCATCAACGCCATAACCGGGACAGGTGACCCCATGGACGACCATAACCACGGGACCCACGTGGCCGGCACGATCGCCGCGACCTCCTTTGATTCCGGAAGACATGTCGGGGTTGCCTACAACGTCAAGGTCATGGCCCTCAAGTTTCTCGACAGCACGGGCAACGGGACCATATCAGGTGCGCTGTCCTGTATAGACTATGCCATTACAAACGGGGCCGATATCATGAACAACAGCTGGGGTGGATCCGGATTCAGCCAGGCCCTTGAGGATGCCATTGAGTCCGCCAACGCCGCCGGCATCCTCTTCATTGCCGCAGCTGGAAATTCCGGAACGGACAATGACCTCAGCCCCATCTACCCGGCCAGTTACGATGTGGAGAATGTCATCGCCGTTGCCGCCATCGACCGCACGGGCACCCTCGCCTGGTTTTCCAATTACGGAAGCACACGGGTGGACCTTGCCGCCCCGGGCGTGGCCATCTTGTCGGCCACTGCCGCTTCAGATACCAGTTACAGTTACTTTGACGGCACCAGCATGGCGACACCACATGTGGCTGGGATAGCTGCCCTCGTGGCCAGCCAGTATCCCGCAGCCGGGATTGCCGAACAGCGTGCCCGCCTCCTCCAATCGGCCACTCCCCTTGCCAGCCTCGACGGACTCATGGCGACAGGCGGTATGGTCAACGGCGAGACCGCCCTGACGATTGCCGCCGATGGCGACATGGAACTACGGGCCTTTACGGCCAATGGCGTCCTCGTGGGCGATGAGGACAACACCATTCTTATCCAAGTGAACGACTTCCTTCCCTTAACGGGGGCCACGGTCTCCGCCTACATTGACGGTGGAGCGGCCACTGCCTTCCTTGACGACGGGGTTGCACCGGACGCCGTTGCCAATGACGCCATCTACACCGCTGCCATTTTCGTCCCCTCCGGACCGTCCTCGACCAACCTTAACATCTCCGTTACGGCACCGGGCAAGAATCCGGCTGCCGCGATTGAGACCTTTTCCATCATCGTTCCTCCTCCCAATGACAACTTCGCGGACCGGATCCTGCTCTCCAATGCCGAAACCTCGACAACGGGATACAATTATCAGGCAACCCTCGAGCTGGGCGAGCCACTCAACCCACCCGGCGCCGGGGGACATTCCGTGTGGTGGGAATGGATCCCGGACTCATCCGGCAGTTTCAGCATCTCAACCACCGGCAGCTCATTTGATACCACGCTTGCGGTTTACTCCGGGACCAGCCTGAGCGACCTTGTCCTGCTTGACGCTGACGACGACGCCCTCGGTCTTCAAAGCGGGGTCCGCTTCGATGCCATCGCCGGCCAATCCTACTACATCCAGGTCAATGGCTATGCTTACTGGACTGGAGAAATCCAGTTGAACTATGGCGACTTCTACGTTGGCCCGCTCAATGACGATTTCGACGATCGCTTTGTCCTTGCTTCCGGAACAACACAGACCAGTGGAAGCAACATCAGCGCCACCATTGAACCCGGGGAACCCAACATCTATTTCTCGGAAGGATGGGAAACCGTGTGGTGGGAATGGATCGCCCCGTCCTCCTCACCGGCAACTATCACGACCTTCGGGAGCAACTTCGACACCGTGCTCTCCGTCTACCAGGGAACACAGGTCGACAGCCTCTCGCTCGTCACATGGAATGACGATTCCGGCGGCTTCCAGAGTTCGGTCACCTTTACACCAACCCCGGGCGAGTCCTACATGATCCAGGTATACGGGCTCTACTACGCTGACCCCACAACTGGCAGCATTGTCCTCAATTATCCGGATCCCGCCCCGCCAACGGTTCCCAATGATTTCTTCGCCCAACGGATCCTCCTGCCCCCGGGTTCGACCCAGACAAGCGGCAGCAATCCCGGTGCCACCATCGAGGCCGGCGAGCCCATCCAGCCGGCTACCGCAGGCAGCGCCTCCGTGTGGTGGGAATGGATATCCCCCATATCTGGTAGTGTGGTCATCAATACAATCGGCAGCACCTTTGATACAACTTTGGCTGTCTACACCGGCGATGCCATCGACGAGCTCATCCTGGTGGCCGAAAATGATGATACCGTTGGTTCCCAAAGTGAGGTAACGTTCATCGCCACCCAGGGCACCTCCTACAAGATCCAAGTCAATGGTTCCGGGTCATCCACGGGTGACATCAAGCTCAATTATCCCGAGGCGGCCCATCCCAATCCTCCGAATGACGACTTTGCCTACCGCATTAGTTTGCCGCTGGGAACAACCAGTGCGGCCGGAACCAACCAGGGAGCCACCCTTGAGGTGGGTGAACCGGTCAATCCCACCGGCGCAGGCCCGCAAACTGTCTGGTGGGAATGGGTAGCCCCAAGCAATGCAGATGCCACCATTACAACAGCCGGCAGCAGCTTCGACACCACTCTCGCCGTCTACAGTGGGACCAGTCTGGATAACCTCATTCTCCTTGCCAGCAACAACGATGCTGCCGGCCAGCAAAGCTCCGTCACCTTCACCCCGGTACTTGGCCAGCCCTACCAGATCCAAGTCAGCGGCTGGGACAGTGCTACCGGCTCGGCCTCCCTGAACTATCCCCTTCCCGGCATTCCAAGGCCGCTCAACGACAACTTTGAGAACCGCATCGCCCTCGCCACCGGGACCATCCGGACCGAGGGCAATAATGACAACGCCACCTCCGAGACCGGTGAGCCGGTCAATCCGATTGGCGCCAGCAGTGAATCCGTCTGGTGGGAGTGGACGGCTGCCACCTCCGGCCCGGTGACCATTGACACCGTGGACAGTACCTTCGACACCGCCATGGCCATCTACACCGGCACGGAGCTTGCCTCCCTCACCCTGGTAGGCGCCAATGACGATTTTGTCAGCTATTATGCGGGCGTCACCTTTGACGCCGTTGCCGGCGAGACCTACATCATCCAGGTCACGGGACTTACCGATGGAGTCGATCTTTCCACGGGCAATATCTACTTGAACTATCCTATGCCCTACCCGGTCTCAGTCGCACCCGGACGGATTCGTCTGGAGGGCACCACGGGCGGCATGGCGAGTGGTTCCATTACCCTGGTTAATGGCGGTTTCAACCTGGTCACCTTCAGCCTCTCCTCCCCGGATGGCTGGGTCAGTGCCTCCCCGGCAGCAGGAATTCTCTTCCCGGGTGTCGAAACCGTGGTCGACCTCGACTTCACTCCGCTGCCAGAAATCTCCGGAGCCATTTACACGACGGTCGACATCACCCTGGATGAACCGACGCTGACCTCGGTCCAGGTCCCGATCGAGATCATCGACTCATCCCTGACGATTGAAATTCCGGACCCGAACCTGCGCACCGCCGTGGAGCAGCACCTCGGCCGATTCCCCAATGAGCCCATTGCCGATATCGAAATGGCTATCTTAATCACCCTTGATGCCCGTGGCCGCAATATCTCCAACCTCACCGGTCTGGAACATGCCATCTACCTCCGGGACCTCTTCCTTTCAGACAACCAGATCAGTGACCTCTATCCTTTGGCGGGGCTGTCCACTCTATTCATCGTTGACCTGAATAACAACAACCTATCGGACATCTCCACCCTGCTCAATTTCCCCATTCTTTTCGATGTCGACGTCCGCTTGAATTACCTCGACATCAACGCCGGATCCGATGACCGCGCGGTGATTGATACCCTGATCAGCCAACTGGCAACCGTCCACTACGATCCCCAGAAGGAAGGCCTCATGAGCCTGGTTGACTGGGCCAACCTTCACGGTGTCCATCCCAGCAATCGCCAGGCGGATGACGTCAACGGCCCGCTCTCGGTCCAGAATGTCCTTGCCTTCTCCATGGGCCTGGACCCGTTTACCATGACCGGCGCGGACATGCCCGTCGCTTACCGTGATCCGGAAACAAACTTGTATTCATTTGTCTACTACAGGGACCTGAAGGCAATGGGCATACAGAGGACGCACTGGAAGTCCAGCGACCTGGGCGGCTGGGAAGCAGCCGCACCGGTCCGGATAAATGTCATCTGGGATGACGGCAACGGGCATCAGCTGGTAGAGGCGGTTTTTGAAGACCCCTCCGAACGCCTCTTCTTCATGCTCGAGGCGACTGCCTACTAGTGCCGAAGGCTACTCGTCCGCCTTCTTCCAGCGGTCATAAACGCCGGTTACCGGCTCATACGTGGTCCCGTTCTTCCGCGCCTCAAGGGTCTCCTGGCGCATCTCCTCATCGATCCAGAACACACCTGTGCTCATGAAGAAAAAGTAGCGCGGCACCTGGAAATAGTCCGGCCAGCGGACCCAGCGCCAATAGCCCAACCGTATGAAGTCGATGGTCAGCCCGGGAATCCAGGCCGCAAAGTCGTGAATCTCCTGCTGGATGGCATGTGATATCCGGCGGGCCTCCACCGGATCATCGGTTGCGTCCCATTCATCAAGGAGTGCGTCCAGTCGCTCCACCTTGATGTTGCTGGTATTGAAGTTCTTCGGCTTGCCAGCATCTTCACCCCGCATTTCCCACTGAAAGGCCGGCAGCTGTGAGTAGCCGGTATCCCATGAGGACAACGCCAACTCATGGTTTTTCTCAAAAATCTTGGTGAAGAAGGACGTGGGATCCATCTGTTCGATACGCAGCTCCAGGCCCGCTTTCATGGCCTCCTCTTTCATCACGGTGGAGATGTCGACATCCTCGCCCTGTGTGCTGACCGTCAAGGTAAAGGAAAGGCGCTGGCCGGCCGCATCCTGCAGGATTCCATCGGGTCCGCGCTCCGAAAAGCCTGCCTTGGCAAAGTGCTGCAGGGCCGATTCAAGATCATACTCCCGCGCCCGCAGGGTTGGATGGTCGTAGGCTCCAAAGCCATCGGCAAAGGATCGGATGCGCCGCCGGTCCCCGCGGTGGATCTCCTCGTTTACCCGCTGGTAGTTGATGGCGTAATGGATTCCCGTCCGCACATCCCGGTTGTCCAGCAACGGTTGCATGGCATTGAGATACATCCCGGCGCGGGGGGCCGGCAGCAGGTCGTAGGACCAGGCCCGCTCGATATATCCATCAAGGATGGGCTGCTCATCCGCCCGATCATACCAGAGATCGGTTTCATTCAGCGCATGCCAGTCGATAATGCCCCGCAGAAACGATTCAAATGCCTTGGTGTCATCCCGGATGACGACAAAAGTCAACGCGTCCGGATTAAACCGGTGGCGGTAGAACGGCTTGTCATTGGCCCACCAGTCGTCAATCCGCCGGAAAGTGATTTGCTCCCCGCGCTTGATATCCTTCTCGTCCAGGGTGTAAGGACCCGTGACCGGGGCAAAGCGCCAGTGATAGCGGTCGGGATAGTCCTCACCGAACTCACGGTAGAATTCACGCTGATTGAGGATGAAGGTTTCCGCTGCACTTAATGGATTCGGCGTGGGGTTGGTCAGCGTCATGGAAAACAGGTGGTCGCTGTAGCGGGTAAAGCGCTGATAGTTCTCACCAATGACCCGGTTAATGGCCGGATCATTGATATTGGGCGACAACTGCATGTAGAGGCTGAAGAACATGTCCTCAACCGTCACCGGCCGGCCATCGCTCCAGCGGGCATCCGGGTCCAGCTCGAGGAAAATCCGGCGCCGGTTGTCCGGATCAACCGCCCAGCGCCTGGCAATCCCCGGAATATAACCGTCCTCCCATGGATGCTGGTGGATGAGGTAGACCGTATTGGCCGACCACAGAGGCCCCCGCAAGGAGCCGTTTGCATCCGGTCCCATGATCCGCAGCGTCGGCTGCATGCGTGCCAGCCGCAGGTTGAGGCGCCCTCCCCGCTCGGCCCGGGGGTCCCCGAACGGCGTCAGATCGTTGCCATCCTGCCAGGGGAGGTAGCCCGGGATATCCTCGGAGGAGGCAAAGACAAAGCGGTCCGGATTGTCCCGGTAATAGGTATCCACCTCCTCCGTATTGTCATAGACCGCCTCCTCCACCGCTTCCTTGCCACAACCGGAAATCAGGCACACGGAGAGGAAGGCAATAGGAAGAGAAAGCAATACAGGTGGTCGAACCATATAAATTCCATGGATCAAAGGCCATCCGCTGGCAATGCATTTCAGATTGGCCGCGAAGCGGCCATATCGCAAAGCCCAGGGTCAGCCATCCGAAGCGGCCATACCGCAAAGCCCAACCGCCGCCGGCCGCGGAGCGGCCATATCACAAAGCCCAGGGTCAGCCATCCGAAGTCTCGCGAAACGAAGTGAAGCGGGACTACGGTCGGCTGACCCCGGGCTGTAGGATTTCGGGCCTCCGGCCCTCCGTGACAGGCATTGCTTATCTCGCGCTGCGGGATTTCGTGCATGTGGCCTCGGGCGGAAACCGGTCTACCCGGGCTGCTTATTCAACACCGGCCTCACATAGCTGGCGCTTTGTCCCTTTGGAGAAAGGACCCACTGCCAGAGCTGCTGGTCGCGGGCGCGGAATGCCCCGGCACAGCTGAGAAGATAAAACCGCCACATCCGGTGGAAGTGCTCGGTGTAGGCAGGCTTGGTTCCTTTCAGGTGCGGCCAGGCACGTTCGAAGTTGGTGTGCCATTCCATCAGCGTCAGGGCATAGTCTGGTCCGAAGTTGTGCAGGTCCTCGACAACAAACCGCTGTTCAACCGCCTTGGCGATTTGCTTGATGGAGGGAATATAGCCGTTGGGGAAAATATACCTGGTATGCCAGGTCTCTCCGGGATGGGAGGTCCGGTTGGCCCCGATGGTGTGCAGCAGGAAAAGTCCATCCGGTTTCAGGAAATCCCTCACCCGATTCATATAGGTCCTGTAGTTGCGCCAGCCCACATGCTCGAACATGCCGATTGAGACCACGGCGTCAAACCGGCCTTCATAGTCGCGGTAGTCCTTCAGCAACACCTCAACCGGCAAATGGGACAGGTTATCCCGGGCAAATTGTAATTGCTCTTTCGATACCGTCAGGCCCACAACCTGAACGGAGAAATGCTCCGCCGCATACCGGGCAAAGCTTCCCCAGCCGCATCCAATATCGAGGATACGCATGCCGGGCTGGAGACCCAGCTTGCGGCAGGTCAGCTCCAGCTTGTCGCGCTGGGCTTCCGCGAGGCTTGTTGCCCCGCCCTGCCAATAGGCGCAGGAATAGACAAGATCCTCACCCAGCATCGCCCGGTAGAGGTCGTTGCCAATGTCGTAATGGTGCTCCCCGACCTGAAAGGCCCGGGCAAGGGATTGAAAATTATAGATGCGGCTGAGCAGGGAACCGGAAACCGACTTCCACCACGGATGCCGCTCACTGGTCCGGGCAACCATGAGGACCCGGTGCACCAGCTCATCGATGGCCCGGCAATCCCACCAGCCGTCCATGTAGGCTTCGCCTAATCCAATCGTCCCGTGCAGGAGCACGCGACGCCAAAGGCGCTCATCATGGACGACAATGTCCCACGGGCTGGAACCGTTAATCTCAACTCCAGCCGCTTCGAGGATAGCCTGTACGGTGCGACGCATCGCCTGATTCCAGTTGAGAACCAGTTCAGGCTAGCAAAGAAGGCGGAAGGCGTCAAGGGGCAGGACCAGGCGGAAGCGGCCGGCAGTGCGCCCTTTAAATACCGGTAATATAGCGTTCCAGGTGCTCGATATTGGCCTGTTGCTGGGCAATGATATGCTTCACGATATCGCCAATACTGATGAGCCCGAGGAAATTGTCCTCTTCCATTACGGCCACGTAACGGAAATGCCGATCGGTAATGAGTTGCATGCACTCATGGATAGTGGCCCCAGGCCCGACCTTGGGATAATCCCGGTTCATGGTATCGAATACCGGGGTATGGCGAGAGGCCTTGCCGTGGAGGACAATCTTGCGGGCGTATTCCCGCTCCGTCAGCAGACCGAGCAGATGCCCCTCCTCCATGACAGCCACCGCCCCGACATCCTTTGAGGCCATTAACTGTAGAGCCTCATACGTTGATTGGTCGGGCTTGACCGAGAAAATCTCCGGCGTTGCCTTCGATGCTAAAAGATTTCGCGCTGTTGTGCTCATTGGGACGTACTATTTTTGGAGCAACGTCCCCCCTTGTCAACAGGTGAGTTCGGCCACGCGCCTGAAGGCGGCCAGAAAGGCGGCTTCTAGAAGAACCGGATGGTCTTGGAGCGCATGCGCTCGTGCTCTTCGTCGGTGCAGGGCGCATTCGTCGGGACATCCGTCTGGGATTCACTGGGCGAGACCAATTCGTTGGAAAGGAGATAATTCTCCACTTCCTCGCCACTGACGTCAGCCAGCATGACCCCGTCTACCACTACACAGGGGGACAAGGGCTGGCCGGAACGCTGGACCATCTCGGCGTAATTTTCCGCACTGTTGATGATGTCCTTTTCCTCGTAGGCGAGATTGTACTTCTGGAAAATGGCGCGTACGCCATTACTCCAGCCGCAGGTCGGTTTCAGGTAAGCAACGATTTCCATGTGGGGAAAGGTTACTGACTTCGGGAATTTGTCAACTGTCCGCGACGGACAAGGAAAATAAGGCCAATTCCAGCTACGAGGAGGAAAATCGAATAGAAGGATCCGCGGCTCAAGCCCGCTATCAAGGCGGCATCGGGCTCGCGGAACAGCTCCCCAAGCATGCGCATGAGACTGTAGCCGATCAGGAATTCGCCCATCAGGTGTCCCGGACGGGCAGCGGGATACGGCGACGTCTCGGCGGCTGCCCCCCTCCCCTTGACGCTCCAGAAGCGCCATTGCATGTAGAGGAGTAGAAGAAATCCCTCCAGAAAGGCCTGATAGAGCTGGGAGGGATGCCTGGCCGGAATGAGCTCCACCGGCATCCCCACCGGGGCGCTCCCGGGAAAAATAACCGCCCAGGGAACTTCGGTGACTTTCCCCCACAGCTCCCCATTGATGAAATTAGCCAGACGACCCAGCATCAGCCCCGGAGCCGTCACGGAAGCCACCAGGTCGCCAATCTGAAAGGGATTGATGGCGAATTTCCGCGCCACCCAGAGACCCGCCAGGATTGCCCCCACAAAGCCACCATGGCTGGACATGCCACCCTCCCAGACCCGGAAAAAGATCAGGGGGTCGCGCAAGAAGTTGGCCCCTTCGTAGAGGAGGAAGTATCCCAGCCTTCCCCCGATGACGACCCCGATGATGAGGGCCATGGCAAGGCTTTCTTGCATCCGCGGAGTGAGGACCGACCGGCCTTTCTTCCAGTATAGGCCAAGCAGGAAAAATGCGATCAGGAAACCGGAGACGTAGGAGAGTCCGTACCAGCGGATGGCAATCGTCTCGGTGAACTGAAAGATGACCGGATTGAGGTCATGAACCCAATATGCCAGGAAAGTCGTCACGAGTCGCGGCTGGCTGGCAAGTCGGAGGGCACATCAGGTGTCGCACTGGGAAGGCGCTCGGCCCGTTTCTTGGCCAGTTCACGCATGTCCACGGCGACATCCGATTCCTCGTAAATTTCGTTCCCCAGCAGGTGCTCGACGATATCTTCCATGGTTATGACCCCTGCTGTTGAGCCATATTCATCGACCACCACGGCAATCTGTTGATGCTGCTTGAGAAACTGCTGCAAGGCCTGCATGCCGGAGGCAGTCTCCGGGATAAAGAGGGTCTCCCCCTTGAGGTCTTCCATGGTCAGTTCGTTCTTGCCCTCGCTGTTCGCTTCCAGAATGTCCCGGCGGCGGACAATCCCGACAATCTCATCGATGGAATCCCCGTACACCGGCAGGCGGGCAAAGGGGATGACCTTCAGGTCGCGGCAAATTTCCTCCACGGTAAGGGTGTTACGGAGAAAGGTGACCACCGTCCGGGGGGTCATGATCGACTCCACATTGACGTCATCCAAGCTGAGGGCGTTGGAGATGAGGTCGCGCTCGTCATCCGAGAGGGCGCCGCTCTTGGCGCTACGGGCCGCCAGGAGCCTGATTTCCTCCTCCTGTTCCTCCTCGGTCGGTTCCTCATGGGAGACAATGACGGTCAGCATCTGCTTGGCCAGGAAGGAGAACGGCTTCATCAGGGTGCGGACGCCCACCAGCAGGTAAACCAGATAACCCTGCAACGGCTTGCGATAAGCGACCCCGATGTTCTTGGGAATGATTTCCGAGAAAAAGAGAATGCCAAGGACCATCCCGGCCATGAGGATGCCCAGCCAGGTACTGTCCAGCAAACGGGCCGCGAGTGCGCCGACAATCGTCGCCCCGGCGGTATTGGCGATGGTGTTGAGAATGAGGATCGCCGAGCTGGTCTCGTTGATGTCGATCTTGTAGTTCTCAAGAATCGTTCCAATGCGCGGATGGCGCTTCTTGAGGCTCTCGATTTCCGCCATGGTCGTGCTGAGAATAAAGGCTTCCAGCAGGGAACAGATGGCGGAGGCTCCCAAGGTAAAAGAGATGGCCAGAATGAGCGTGGTCATTGGCAGCCCTCCCTTTTGATGACACCGGGCTTCACTACCCGGTCACTGACTTTGTTGTATGCGGAAGCCGTGCCTTGAAGGCATCTACTGTCAGGCTCCGTTTCTTCTGGTTCACAAGGGATCATCTTATTAAACCCATAAAATGGGCCAATTTACCGAAAGGGTTCAAGCTCAAAGGCAACCTCCGGGATACGGGATATTTTACAAACGGTATTGCCTACCCCTGCAGCGGTTCTCTTAATGCCCCTATGCAGGATGACCCCGTACCCGTTCTTGACGCCTTCGCGACCAAGAAAAAGCCCATGTACCCCGTGGGTGAGGGCCTGCATTATTATCTCAAGCAATACAGCCGCGAATTTGAATTGCCGGTCTCCTACACCCGTCTTCTGGAATGGGCCGAGGCCATGCCCCTCTACGGGCCCGATGGCGAGGACACCCTCTGGCGCACGGTTATCTACCGTCCGGAAATCTGGCGCCGCCTCAACAAGCAACTGACCACCGTCTATGCGCTCCTGAAGATGGAGGGCGATACCTCCTTTGTCGACCACCTCTATGTTGACCGGGTGGACTACTGCACCTTCGGCAACAGCAATCCCTTCCGCATCCGGGTGGTCAATTCCTACAACGACAACCAGGACTACTACTACATCAAGAAGTCCGACGCTTCCCGGATCTACGGACTGGAGCTGGAGCATTTGCTCTCCCCGAACCGGATGCACTACTTCGTCGCCGATGACATCCTTGTCGAGGAACACGTGGTTGGCATTCCGGGGGATGTTTTTATCGAGCAATGGTTGCACGACGAACACCTCAACCAGATCCGGCTGGCCAAGGAACTGGTCAAGTTCAACGAGCGCTGCTTTGTCCGCCTTCTGGGTGACATGCGGGCCTACAACTTCGTCGTCGACGTGACCCCCGACTTCGAGGATGTGCAGATCCGCATCCGGGCCATGGATTTCGACCAGCAATCCTACAGCGGGCGTCTCAAGTTCTACCTGCCCCAGTTTTTCAAGGACAACAACGCCCTCGTCGAGTTCACCGTGCAACAGCTCAACCTGCAGACCGCCCGGCAATACCAGAAAGAGGAACAATCCGTCATTTTCCGGCGCATCCAGTTGGCCGAGACCCGCGTCAAGCGCCTCCTTGCCTGCATGTGCGAGGACCGGATTTCCGCCGACGAGAAGATTGTCCAGCTCCGCGAGGGCATGGCCGAGTACCACAAGAATAAGAAATTCCTCAAGTGCACCCGCATGGGACACATTGTCCAAACCTCCCTCGACATGATCTCCGAACGCGTCCTCCGTTACCGGAAACAGGTCGAAACCACCATGGAGGACGATATCTGAGCTGCCGCCGATAGTGAAGAAAAACGATTGAATTGGGAATGGACATCCCTTATCAGGATACCAAACTTAAAATCCAGAATGCCGATTTCGCTATTTTTAATCGAAGATGAAGAGCTGGTTTGTGAATTGCTGGCTGAATTCCTGAGTGCCGAGGAGGATATCAACTTCCTTGGCGATGCCCGCGACGGTGCGTCGGCAATTGAGAAATGCCGTGAACTGAAGCCGGAAATGATCATCCTTGACCTGCGCCTGCCGGAGGTCAGCGGAATCGACGTCCTCAAGGTCCTGCACAAGGAACTGCCGGAAACCAAGGTCATTATCTTTACCGGTTCCCTCTCCGAGGACATTCTCCACACGACGCTCAAGAATGGCGCCATTGCCTATGTGGAAAAGGCCTATGGGCTGGATGAATTGCAGAAGGCCATTGCCGCAGCCAAGGAGGGCAAGCAGTACTTCAGCCCCAGCATCGCCCGCCTGGTCGAGGACTACCAGTTCTAGAACGTCGGCGAATTAATCAGTGCGCCGGCGAGAAGTTGCTCGATCCGGCCTTTGAAGGTTTCCAGTTCCTGCCTTTCCTGCTGGTGCCAGATGCGCGTGGTGTGATTGTGGTCAATGCCAGCAAATCCAACCACACCGCCCCCCATCAGCAAGGGAGCCACCATGATCGAGCGAATGTCCTGGGCCATCAAAATGTCCCGCTCCCGCGAGGCATTCCGGGGCAACTTGGTCGTGTCCTCGACGATTATCCACTGCTGTTTGCGGAGGCGTCCCATCCACCAGGGATACTCGCTCATGGGAATGCGCTGTAGCTCGTCAATGTGCGGGTTAATCCCGTCGGCACACCATTCGAGAATATTGTCAAAGACCCGTTCCCCTTCATCAAGGGTGAATACATAGATGCGGTGGCCCTGAACGGCCCGGCCAAGCTGGGCCATCATTGCCCGAACCTCACTGGACAGCTTCTCCTCCATGAGGAACTGGTGCTTCTCCCCCTGCAGGATCACCTCATGTTGCAACCGGACCTGCATGACCTTGCTCTCCTGCTCTTGCCGGAGGGTCTGGAACACCGCCAAAAACGGTCCGCTGCCGGCGCCTGAGGCCAGTTGGCGGATGTTCATCAGGTAGACAACGCCAGCCACCATGACCTGGAAACAGACCTCCTCCCCGGCGGTGAGGCGCTTCAGCAGGCGCATCAACTTGTTGAAGGCGGGGCGCGGCAGTAGTTCGGTGAGGTCACGGCAATTCTCATCACAGCCAAATTTCAACCGGAAATTCTCATTCGACTCCATGCATCGGCCGGCATCGTCAAAAATAAGAACGGGCTGCCCGGCGCTGGCAAAGATAGCCGCCTTCGCCGCGTCAAAGTGTTCCATGCGGCGTCGAAGTTCAAGCAGCTCAGTTACCTCATGGGCAATGGAGTGGAATTCCACCAGCTCACCGCGCTCATTCTTGACCGGAATTTCCCGCCACTCGAAGTAGCGGATATTACCCGCTGCATCCGGTAATTCATGGATCCCTATCTCTTCTTCTGCCCGGCGAACCATGTCCGAGACGACCAATTCCATATCGGCCCGCTTTTCCGCGGGAAGGAGCTCGAGCCACTTTTTACCAAGCAGCGCCGAACTTTCCGTCCCGAAGAGCCTGCCATAAGCCGCATTGGCATAGGTAATGGTGGTGTCGGGCAACCAGCGGCAAACGGGATGGACGAAGGATTGCAGCATGGAACGGTAGCGTGCCTCGCTCTCCGCCAGCTCCTTTTCCTTGCGTCGGCTCTCAAGCATCACTTCAAGGCGATCAACTACCTTGCTCATGCTGCTTTCCAGCTCATCCAGCTCAGGATTGAGGACTTGTCCGGTCGAAAAGGCTTCCTTGTCCAGCTTGGACAGCAGCTCCCGCAGGCGGTTCGGATCGCCTTCCGCACTGAGGTCCAGCATCCGCAGCAGCTGGCTGGCCGCTCCCGATACCGAAACCTCCCCACTCCGCCACTTTTGAATCGTCGGCAGGGAGCACTTGCAAATATCCGCCATCTCCTTGTTGGAGAGGACGTATCTTAACTGAAATCCTTTAATGTCGAATGACATGCTGCTGAAAAGAATTATACTGAAGCAATTCTATGTATAAAAATTACAGACAGTCAAGAACGCAGGTTACAATTGTCAAAATTTAATCTCCAAGCTCGACCTGCGGACAGTATGTGTTCTTCTCAGGGCGATGATAGACTTCACTCCCCCGGAAAAGGCCTACAAGGGTTATATCTTCGACTGCGACGGCACCCTCGCTGATTCCATGCCGCTTCACCTGCGAGCCTGGAATGCCGGCCTGGTGGCAGCCAAGGCTCCCTTCCACCTGGACGGGAAGAATTTCATGAGCGTGGCCGGAATGGCCTTACGACAGACGGTCGAGCACTGGAACGAAACCCACACCCTGCAAATCGACCCGGATGTGGTCATCGAGGCGAAGAACGCCTATTTTGAAGAGCATCGGGGCGAAATCGGCCCCATTGAGCCGGTCGCGGATTTCGCCCGCGCCTGCCACGGGGCCGGGGCAGCCATCAGTGTGGCCTCCGGGGGCACAACCGATGATGTCCTCTTCACACTCCGGAACATCGGGCTCGGGGAGCTGTTTGACATCGTGGTTACAGCGGATGATGTCTTAAACGCCAAGCCGGCCCCCGACCTCTTTCTCCTTGCCGCTGAGAAAATGGGCCTTGCGCCCGCTGACTGCCTTGTCCTCGAGGACAGTCTGCTCGGCATCGAGGCCGCCCGCACGGCCGGAATGGAATCAGTCTTGATTCCCCATCCATTCTAGGCTGGCCGCCGATTCCGGCTCATTATCCTTCAGCAGGCAGTTAATTGCCGCTGACCGGTCCTTTGCGACCATTCATGGATTTTACCAATCTTTAGAGAAGGGATTGGGGTATTTTCTTCACGCACTTCTGCATTAGGAAACACACTTAACAAAAGACATCATGAAAAAGACAAAAAAAGCTATCTCTCTTCTCCTCATCGCATCGACGGCCCTTTTCGGTTTCTCTTCCGCTCAAGCTGACGAGCACGAGGCGATGACAATTGCCGGTATTGTTGATTCCACCGAACGCTTCTCCATTCTCGCCTTCGCACTCGATGCTGCCGGCCTGACAGGCGTCCTCGACGGCAAGCGCCAATTCACGGTCTTCGCCCCGAACAATGAGGCATTCGAAGCCACAGCCGCGGCGCTGGAAACCGATGTGGCCGGGTTGGTAGACTTCGTCGTTACCAATGGTCTTCTGGAAGAGGTCCTTCTCTACCACGTGGCCCCGGGTGAGCGCCTTGCCGAAGATGTCGTCCCCGCCGAGCGCGTCCGCACCATGAACAAATCCTTCATTTTCAAGGAATCCGGATCCGCCACCCTCGAGGGCATTGGCTCCGTGGCCAACATCGTTGATGTGGACATTGATGCTTCCAACGGCGTCGTGCACGAGATTGATTTTGTCCTGCTCCCGGTTGTTGTGGGTGAATAATTACCTGACTCAAACCTTCCCACGGTAGCCACCGCATACGCGGTGGCAACCGTGGGCTACAGGCAGTTCCGCCAGAGGCGGATTATGATTGTAGCCAGCGCAGCGGGCCGGAGGCCCGATATCCCATAGCCCTGGGACCACCGCCAGCCCCAACGAATAATGCCCCGCAGGGGCAACATCTCAAAGCCCAGGGTAAGCCATTCGAAGTCCCGCGAAACAAAGTGAAGCGGACGGAGAATGGCGCAGCCCTGGGACCACCGCCAGCCCCAACAACCCAAGCCCCAGCGGGGCGACACTTCCCCGACCTAACTCCGCGTGACCTGCATCCCTTCCCGGGAGACCTTGACATCGACAAAGCGGGCCCGGTCGTTGGTGGGATGGGCTTCCATGTGCTGCTTGATTTTCACGGCCGCCGGGCCGTCCTTGGCCAGCATGAGGAGGTAGCCACCCCCGCCGGCGCCCAGCAACTTGCACCCGGCGATCCAGTCGCTGATAGGCTCCAGGATCGCCTGCACTTCCGGGGGATTGGTGCCGGCATCGAGTGCCTGGTTAAGCCGCCAGCTGCGGTCAATGGCCTGTGCCAGCCCCTCAAAGCTGCCTTGGTTCAGGATATCCCTCGTGTGTGCGGCATGCTGGCTGATTTTATCGAGGATACCGAGCCGATCCCGGCTGTTCAGGAACATGCCCTGGACAATCTCGCCGAGCAGGTTCTTGGCCACCCGGGTGATACCGGTGTAGTAGAGGAGAACCTTCGATTCGTGCACGGGGTCGGTAAGCAGATGGTCGTCAATCCAGTGGATAGTCGGCATCTGGTCCAGCCCGGCATTGGTTTCAAGATACTTCAGGCCGCGACAGATGCCACCGTACTGGTCCTGCCATCCGCCCCCGCTGGTCAGCATCTGCTCGAGGACGAGGACGCGCTGGGCAATGGCGTACTGGTCCCAGCCGAGCTGGCAAAAATCATTCAGGACACCCAGGACGGTCGCCGCGAGGATGCTGCTGGTCCCTAGGCCGGATCCCTTGGGCACGGCACAGAGGAGAGACATCTCGAACCCGCTGCCGAAGTTCTCCAGCAGTTCCGGCAGGTCGCCCGGATTACTCCCGGCATGGAACTCGGGCAGGAAGCCGCACAGGGCCAGCGCTGCCTTGGGCACGGCAAAGCCCGATCCAAGCTGGGCGTAGGACCGCAGGTCATCATAGCTCATGATCTCCTCCGCATGGCCCAAATCAATCGATCGGATGCGGATCCCCCGCTTCTTCCGCTTGCGCACAAATACCTGGATCGGCGGCTGCCCGTTAAGCTGGACCGCCACGTTGACCACCCGGCCGCCGTTGAGGAAGCAATACGGGGGCGTGTCCGACCAACCACCAGCAAGATCCAGGCGGACGGGACTGCGGCCCCAGATAATCTGATCGTCCAGGCAATCCAACCGGGGCCGGACCGGGTTTTCGCGGGCAGTGTCGATCATTGCACCGGAAAGGGACCGGAAGGCCCGCTGGGATTCCTCCTGCCCGGATTGCCCACCCAGCTCAAGTAGACGTGACCGGAACATGGCATCCCGGATATGGGCAAAGAGGTCGCTCTCGGGATCTGGTCGGCTGCCGGAAGGCTCAAATTTGTCGGCATGACACTTTCTTGCTAGGTCCTCGAGGTCGACCTGGTAGAAGACGCTCCGCTCCGAGTGCTTGTACATTGCCGGCAGCGCCTTGCTCAAGTGGTACCGGCGGGAGGCATGCATCTGCCCCAAATCCGCCCCGGCACTGATGGCATCCGCAGAGACCCTCGGGAGCGACAGGAAGGTCGCCGCATGGGAATCATCCGAGCCGGTAAGCAACCACTGCACAAATGCCTCATCCGGCAGGTTCTCCATCACTGGGAATATCGGCGCTTCCTGGATGTCACAGGTCGGATCCAGTCCAAGGGCCTCAAGGCTGAGGCCGCGCTTCCCCAGCCAGCCGGCGAGTGGCTCGCCGCAGTAAAGGGTCGTTTCCTCACCCACTGCCCCACGGAAAGGATCGGTCTGCCCGTAAACCCGCCAGGCCCGGCCGCCTTTTTTCATCGGGACGACGTCGAGGCACATCCCAGGTTCCAATTGCAGTCCCCAGTCATTTTCCGGCATGCCGGTGACAATGTTTCCCCGCGACAGTTGCCAGCCTGCCGGTATGCTACAGTTCTCCAACCAGATGTCTTCCAGCGAGCTGCTCAGGATGGATTTTCCCAAGGCACTGTTTTGCACGAACAGGGAGGGATGTGGCTTGATATTCAAATTCGACAGGCGCCGCTGGTCGATGACCCGGTTCTGCAGCTCAAGGCAGGAGTGGATGATGTCGCTGCCGCTTCCAAAGTGATAGAACCGTCCACCCTCCATGGGTACTATGGCCGTTGTCAGGGCATTGATGTCCGCATCCTGCTCATGCGGCTCCTCGCCCATTGCCGGGCCAAAGGTCCCGTAGAGGTCAAATTCCCGGATCCCGGGATCATCGCCCGGTTCCAGGCTCCGCTCCGCCAGCACCTTCATCGCCCGCGGGCTCAGCAGCCACACCCCGACATCGAGAAGAAAATAATGCCCCTCGCTGCCCTTGCGGATGGCGTCAAGCGTGGGCTTCTGCAGCATGAAGGAGAGCCGGCTGGGATCACTCCTCGGGGTGAAGAAGACACCGTGCCGCGAGGCCTGCTCCGGCTCGCCCCAGAGGCCAAGGCATACCACGTCCGCCGTCGGCAACGGGTCCGGCAGGGCATCCGCTTCCAGCAGGACATCCCCGCTCCCGATGAGCCAGCGGGATTCCCCGTCGGCCTGCGAAAAGACCTTTTCCAAAAACGGCATCTGCAGGTCCAGCAGGGTCTGGTCAATCCGCTGCCCCAGCGACCAGCGCGCCACCGGGACCGGGATCAACGCCTTCCCCTCCGCCGCATAGGCCGGCAATCGGCGGCTCTGCCCACCCGCATGCAGGATGATGCCCCCCTCCCGCGACAGCCAATCGGAAAAGTGGTCCCCTTCCCCCTCGGACCGCCAGGCCTCCCTTAAAAGATGCACTGTTCCACCCCCGCTGCCCAGCTTGCTGTCCACCGGGTCATGGGCGCAAAACCAGTCCGGACCAGTCTTCCCGGTCAGTTCACTGAAAACCTCCGCCACCGCCGGTGACAAACTGATCAATCGTCGCATGCCACTGAAAAAAATGCCCCGCGCCCCTTCCTGCAATCCGAATTACCCGCCTTTCTTCCCAATTGGAGTACAAACAACCCCCGCCCTACCGCTTCTCTTCCCCACCTTAACTTGTGGTGGTAGTAGCTCAGTTGGTTATAACCCGCCAGCTTCTTCATTAAGGGTGTTGACAAGCACCCCAGCACCGCTTCTCTTACCCACCTTAACTTGTGGTGGTAGTAGCTCAGTTGGTTAGAGCACCGGATTGTGGTTCCGGGGGTCGCCGGTTCAAGTCCGGTTTACCACCCCAGTTTTTGATTCCCACATTAGCCTGACCCGGAAAACCACAATAACTGGCCTAGAGCCATGGCATGTGTAACGCCTTGTTTAAAAGAGCCTTACAATGTACACCAGCTCTCTTCTCTCGGTTTTTGAGACCATGGAATTTGTAATTCTAGGTAGAATATAGCTCATCTGAGTCCTTCTCTCCGATTAATCTCTGATTACTCCAATCTGCAATTAGCCGGAAACAACAATTACGTCCGCTTTGGGCACCAATTATATTCCCGCAGATTCGAGCCCGCCTTGGGCTCCATATTAGTGCTTAAAGGATAGAAACGCTGGGATGATAGTGGGATATTTTTCCGTGTGGAGTAAGCAAAACAACTGGGCTCGAGGACAGGTCCCAATATTTGCTATATAAAATGGGTACTAATTTTACAAGTACACAGGAAATGTTGCTAATTCAATATAGAACAAGGGCTACTGATTCTCCAGGAGACCGTCCTCTGCATTCTCATTCGACTAATTCTACTCCCCACTCCTCTGGCGAAACGAACAATCGATAATGATCGAAATCCAACTTGTATTTACAAAAACACCGGACTAACTTTGACATGTTGTTCTTTAACCGCCGGAGCTCTTTTTTATTAACTAAGTCGGTTTTGAATGCACCGGACTACTCGCTTAGTTATTAACGAGAGATCGGCTATGTTCTAATAAACCTAAACGCCCTAACTCCAGCATCTTGCTTATTACAATGTCTCAAAAAATTAAATTGCTTCATTTGTCTGATTTTCACTATCGAAACAATTGGCATGAAGAAATCGGGAAGGTAACATACGGTTTCTTTAAGGATCTTGAACAGCAAGTAGATTCTGAGGATCCTCCATATTTGGTTTTCTCAGGTGACTTCGTTCAAGCAGGAGAAGATGAATCTCTTTTTCAAAGTTTCATCGAAGAATTTGACGATAAATTTAATGCACTAAACATTACGAAGGAAAGAAGAATCATTGTACCTGGTAATCACGATATTAATCGTAAGTATATTTCAAGTAAGCAAATAGCATTTGAAGGGATTATTGAACAGTGTAACAGCGAAAGTAGTTTCAATCAGTACATAGAAACACAAGATGATGGCTTCCTTTTAGAATCACTAGAAAATTTCGATAATTTCCAGCAGAAATTTGCGTCAATATACGCACCAATCGATTCCGGAACGGGAAGTGGCAGAGTCCTTACGAACGATGTTGCAATCTATTGCCTTAATACAGCCATTTGCTCTGTCGGCGGCATAAATGAGCAACAATCCGGCAAACCGATTGATGACGAGAAAAGATTAATGATTAACACTAGGTCATTGAACAAATGGTGCCATAGCAACAAAGAGAAGTATAAGATTTTAGTGATGCATCATCCGGAGACACACCTTCGGGAATGGGCAAGAAAAGAACTAGAAAATATCATTTATCAGCATTTTGACCTTGTCCTATCTGGTCATACTCATGAAGGCAGCCAAACTCATGATCGTAAGAGCCTAAACGAGGTGATAAGAAGTACAGCTCCCCCACTTTTTACTAGGAAGAATGAAAATCTAGGTTATTCATTTATCACACTAGACACGAGCAATGGAGAAATATGCTTCAGCTACCGTCAGTGGAGTGGTTCTGAATTTGTCTTAGGAACAGCTCTATCTCATTCCGACACTGGCTCTGTAAAGTATACTTTACGAAGCGCTACAG
>JBFOLZ010000093.1:0-30669 GCA_040830445.1 Puniceicoccaceae bacterium | reverse complement strand
TTACCTGCAATCGATTGAGCAGCGGGATGTTGTCTTTGGCATCGGACCGGCAGGAACCGGCAAAACCTACCTCGCCGTGGCAGCCGCGCTCCGCGCCCTCATGGAGGAAAAGGTCGAACGGGTCATCCTCACCCGCCCCGCGGTGGAGGCCGGGGAGGCCCTGGGATTCCTCCCGGGCGACCTGACGGAAAAGATCCAGCCCTATCTGCTCCCCCTTTATGATGCCATCTATGACATGATCGGGCGGGTCGAGGGACGCCGCTTGATCGGCCTCGACGGCGACCGCAAGGAAGAGCGGAACACGCGCATTGAGATTGCCCCGCTGGCCTACATGCGGGGGCGGACCCTGGCCAATGCCTTTGTCATCCTTGATGAGGCGCAAAACACGACCCCGGAGCAGATGATGATGTTCCTGACCCGCCTGGGTGACGGTTCCCGCATGGTCATAACCGGGGACAAGACCCAGATTGACTTGCCGCGACACAAGTATTCGGGACTCAAGGAAGCCGAAAAGGTCCTTGTCAATATCCCCGACGTAGCGTTCCATTACTTCGAAGGTAAGGATGTTGTGCGCAATCCCATCGTGCAGCAGATTATTGATGCCTATGCCCGGTACGAAGCAAAGACAGGTGCTCACCAGCCACGCGAAGTAAGCCCGGACTGATCGGATTCCTGAATTTTCGGAACCGGTACCACCACCGCATGAATCTTCTCAAAAAGTCAAAGAAGCAAAAGGCCGAAGCGGATCGGCAGCGACGACGCGGGACCCAGAGGGGGTCTGCCGTCAAGGAAGCCCTGACACGGGATGCCTTCATTCGCTTTGTCCTCTTTCTGGGGTTTGGAACAACTGCCACCCTTTTCGCCTTTTTCGGCTTGTCCGCAGCAAGCCCCCTGGTGCAGCAGGACCAGGTTTCCCGGATCCGCATCACCGCGGAAATCCCCTTCAATTACGTCAGCCAGATTGAAACGGATCGCCGACTGGAAGCCGTGCAGCAAAGGGTCCCACCCGTCTTCCGACTGGACATGGAACCCTACCGTTCCTTCCGGGCCTACCTGGAACAACTCGTGGTGGATGTTGGCACTTTTGCCGAGGTCCCGGAGAACACACCCGAGGAGCTGGCCCGATTGGAAGAATCCGAGATCCAGGATTTCCTGCGCCAGTATGCGCCAGGAAATCCCTACAACCTGCGTCCCTCCGACCTGGCCACCCTTTTCAACCAGCTGGGCATTGAACGCTGCCAGTCGGTAGCGGACGAGGGCCTGATCATTATCGGGGAGATTTTCCAGAAAGGCGTCTATCAGGAAGACAACGCCTTCAATCTTGATTCCGGACAGAGGCTGACCCTTTTCAGCGTCGAGGATGAACAGGGAAATGTCCAGGATGTGCAAATCCTCTCCGAGGAGGAAGGCCTCCGCACCTTGCGCATCCAGTTGACCGCCCTCGATATTCCGCGGGAAAGCACGGTCGCCCTGTTCCGCATCCTCCGAGCAGCCCTGATTCCGAACCTTGTCTTTGACGCCACCCGAACCAATGACCAGGTGGCCAAGGCACAGGACTCCGTCGAGCCGTTCGTCATTGAAGTTCAGGAAGGCGAAACCATCATCGAGCCCAACTCCAGGGTCACAGCCCTGCAATACGAACAACTCGAGGCCTACCGGGAAGAATTGAGGGCTTCTGAAGCGAAGGAATTCGGCATCAACTCGCTGTTCCTGGAACGGGCCATGCTGACTGCCATCCTTGTCCTAGGGGCGGTCTTTTTCCTGCGCAGTTCCCGCTATGCCATGCAGCGGGATTACCGCATTTTCAGTCTATCGGGAGCCATCATCCTTTCCAATATTGTTCTCATCCGTCTCGTGATTGAACTCGGGGACAGCGTCATTGTGGAATCCACGCCAGTCTTCATCAACCTGATCCCCTACCTCGTTCCCGTCATTCTCGGCCCCATGGTGATTACCATTCTTGTCGGCACGGGTCCGGGCATCCTTTCCGCGATCCTCGTCAGCGCCCTCAACGCCATGATGCAGGGCAACTCCCTTTCGGTATTCCTGCTCTCCCAGCTGGTCTGCCTGGTCGCCATATCCTATTGCCGGAACATCCAGTTGCGGGCCTCCCTCGTCCGCGCCGGCCTTATTGCCGGCGGATTAATGGCCATCGGGGCCCTTCTTTTTGCCATCCGGGACAGCCTCGCCCTGACAACCGTCTTTTTCCAGGTCCTGACCAGCATTGGGACCGGCGTCATCTCCGGCATGCTCATTGTCGGCCTGCTTCCCGTTTTGGAACAGGTTTTCAAATATACCACTGATATTACCCTGCTCGAACTGACGGACTACAATCACCCCCTCCTGCGGAAGATGCAGATTGAAGCCCCGGGTTCGTATCACCACAGCCTCATGGTGGCCAACCTCTCCGAAAACGCGGCCGCGGTCATCGGCGCCAACCCGCTGATCTGCCGCGTCTGTTCGCTTTTCCATGACATCGGCAAAATGACCAAACCGGATTACTTCGTGGAAAACCAGCGGGCCGGGGAGAACCCGCATTTCGAACGGAATCCTTCCATGAGCGCACTGGTCATCAAGAGCCACGTCAAGGAAGGAGTCCAGATGGCCCGGGAACACCGTTTGCCGAGGATTATCATCGATGTCATCCGCCAGCACCACGGAACCTCCCTCATCCAATATTTCTATTACAAGGCACTTGAAAAGCAGCGGGACGAGGGCGTCATCGAATCCATCTACCCCAATGCGCCCAAGATCGAGCTCAATGACGTCAACGAGGATACCTATCGCTACGAGGGCCCTATCCCGCAATTCACGGAGAGCGCCTTGATCATGCTCGCGGACTGTGTCGAGGCGGCCAGCCGCAGCCTGAAAAAGGCCACCCCGCAAAGTATCAGCGACCTGGTCGACAAGATTGTCATGGCGCGAATGCAGGACGGGCAACTGGATGCCACCCCGCTGACCTTGAGCCAGCTCCAGAAGGTCAAGGAAAGCTTCGGATTCACCCTGCTCAACATGCTCCATGCCCGCATTGAATACCCCCAGGGCAAACCGGAAAAGAACGGTGGCAATGGCCGGCGCAAAAACGGCAACGGGGACAAGAAGGAACCGGCAGGCGAGAGCAAGCAATGACACGCAGCATCGGATTGGTAGTCGGTGACAGCCGGCTGCAGATCGCAGCGGCATCGGTCGAGAGCTGCCTGATTGAACTGGACCGCAATGGCCAATACCGGGTGGCTCCGGGCTCCCTTGACGTGGCTTTTGTCTCCAGCGAGGAGTCGGGCCAGCTGCACAAGGACTTCTTCGATGACCCGGACCCCACGGACGTCATGACCTTTCCAGGCGACCCGGCGGACAACCATGCCGGCGACATCGCCATCTGCCCGTCCATCGCCGCTGCCTCGGCGAAGCGCGAAGGACTGCCTTTCGACGAAGAGCTGACGCTCTACCTTGTCCATGCCTGGCTCCATCTGGCAGGACTCAGGGACAGCGATGAGGACGAGCGCCGGGAGATGCGGGCAGCAGAGGCCCGGATGCTGGACCAGCTCCGGAACGCCGGTGCCCTCCTGAAGGCTGCCTGGGAGGCCTGACCAGCTTCACTTAATCTTGCCTCCCGGCACCTGCGGGACCATAAGTATCTCCCATCATGCTACGCAACCTCCGCAACGCATTTGTCTCGGGACTCCTGCTCCTTGCGCCAGTCGGCGTCACGATTTTTGTCGTCAATTTCCTGATACAGCGGATCGGCGTCCCCACCCGCCAGGTGTTCTTCTTTTTCATACCGTCGGACCAATCCAACAACATCTGGGTAGAGTACGTCCTCTACATCGCCGCGGTCCTGGTGGTGGTGGTCTTCATCACCCTCTTGGGCTGGCTCTCGAAACGACTCATTGGCCGGGCCCTGGTCAACTTTTTCGAGCGCATTGTCGATACGGTTCCGGTGGTCCGCAGCGTCTACAATACGGTCAAGCAAATCCGGGACACCTTTGTCCAGCAGCAAAAGGCCGTCTTCCAGAAGGCGGTCCTGCTGGAATATCCGCGCAAGGGCGTCTGGGTCCTTGGATTTCTTACCGGACGGGGGAAAGGTGAGATCCAGCACCGGACCGACTCTGAACTGATCAACATCTTCGTACCGACAACCCCCAACCCGACGAGCGGATTCCTGCTCATGGTTCCCAGGGAAGAAGTGGTGGAACTGGACATGTCGATCCCGGATGCCATGAAAGTAATTATTTCCGGCGGCGCGGTGGTACCTCCGTGGCAAAAGGGGATCCTGGAACCAGGCGCTACGGAAGCGATCCCGTCACCAGACTCCCCGGACAAGCTTCAAGGTTAGCCGTGTTTCTGACTGAAGAGGGATGCTTGTTGCGCAAGACGGATTCCGGGGAAAACCATACGCTGCTCGTCTTTTTCCTCCGCGAATCCGGCCTTCGTTACGTCCTTGCCCGGCGGCGCTCCAAACAACCGGCGGGAAATGCGCTGCCCGACCTCTTCGAGACGGGGGAAGTCTACCTGCAGCAAAAGGACGCCGCCAAGCCGGCCTTTCTGAGGGAATACACTCCCCTTTCACGCTTTCCAGGCATTGCCCGCCAATACACGGCATTTGCAGCAGCTGCTCAATTGACCCGGTTCTATGAAAAGAACCTCATCCATATGGAACACTTCAACGGGTCGTGGGATTTGCTGCAAAAGGCGCTGGAAAGTTTTGCCGCCCAGCCGCAGCCACATGTCACCCTCTTCAAGGCCCTCTACCTCTTTGCCAAGCTCGAGGGCTACCCTGTCAACGCCCAATGGTTGCAACAAAAAGAGCCAGCGCTCAGGAAAGCGCTCCAGGGAGTCCTGCAACAGCCGGTCAATGAAGTCTCCATGGAGCCCAAGCTACTGCAGGAAAGCCTCACCGACCTCTTCAACTACTTCCAGCGGGAAACCGATCTGCTTCCGCCGGCCTGAGAGAGCAACCATCGGAAAGCATTTGCATCCTGACGGGGATTGCTCCAGATTGCCACCTGTCATGCTGAAGCTGTCCCATTTATCCTTTCTCCTGGTAGTATTGACCGCCATCGTCCCCGGCCTGCATGGCCAAGGGGATGCCGGATCTGCAAACCCGGATAAACCGTCCGCCACGGACAAGACAAGCACCCGGATCATCGACCTCCACCTGCAAGCCCGGGGCGGGGCCGATAAGCTGGAGAAGCTGCCGATGGTCCGGATTGAGGGCGACCTCGTCGAGAACATCAAGGAGTACCGTTTGAACATCATTCTTGAGGCTCCCGGGCGGATCCGTCATGAATCCACCATTCGCCATATGGGAGATGACTACCTGACCGTCTCCGCCACCGACGGTCCAAATGTCTGGCGCCAGGAAACCCTCCCCGAAAGGAAGAACCCGCAACGGCTATCCGGACTCGAGAAGCAACTGGTGGAGCTGGACGGGATGCTGCCTTTCCTGTTTACCCACAGGGCTGAAAACGGCCATGTCTGTGCTTACCGCGGCAAGGATACCTTCGCCAAGCGGGAGGTCTATGTCCTCCATGCATGGTTGACCAATGGATTGGAAATTGAGGTCCTCTTTGACGCCCAGTCCTTCCACATCATCAACTATCGCCAACCCTACACCATCGGGGGCAAAGTCGTCCAGATTGACCGGGCACCCGCCGGATTGACCCGGGTCGGGGAAACATGGTGGGAAAAGGGCTATGTCTACCGTTTCCGCGGCAAGGCCTTCCGCGAGATTTCCTTCAGCTCAATCATCCCTGCCGGCGAAGTCGCGGACGACACCTTTACCGAGCCACCGACCTACGAGCGGTGGCTGAAAATCAAGCGCTGATCCGGGCCCTCGCGCCCGACCTACATACCCGAATAGGTGCGAATCTCGAGGATGGCCTTCTGGATTTCCTCAAGGCACTGGACAACAGCGTGACCAATGCGGTCGCTGTTTGTGATTTCGTCAATCCGCTCGCGGCACTTCTCCTGTTCCTCCCTGGAAAGGAGCAAATCCTCCAGCTCGCAGGCATGTACCAAGGCAATCAGTACATGATCACTGTCCGATATGGGAATGTTACTATCCCGGATCCGGTTGCGCAGGCGCTGCTTCACGGCCGCTTCAGTGTTCGGATCGGCAAGCGGGTAGCGGCTGAAGTGGAAAACCCAGAGGAACTCCTGATCCTCCTCCCGCAAGACTCCCTTCCGGACCAATTGGTCGATAAGTCGCCTCCGGAGGCCATGTGCGTCCCCGGCGAGGTGCGACAAGGCTCCCCTCAGGTTGGTGACATCGGCTTGGGTAAGGTCCAGCAGGCCGAGGTCCTCCGGAACGGATTCAACCGGGCTGGAGTCAAGGATTTTCAGGGTGTCCAGCGTCACCTCAAGGCGACCAACCCGTGTCAAGTCGGCCACAATAGCTCCGGCCAGCGCGAAGTCCAATGCCCTGTCCGGCAACGGCAACAATTTGCCGGTCTCATCATCAAGAGCGAGTAACAACAGTTGTTCGGCTAATGTTAGTGGTACCATGCCTGCATTCTGGCAGTTTAAGCCTCTGCTGGCAATGGTTTTTCGCCGCATGAACCGGCAAAGGTTTCAATTCGTGACGGCAGTCCCGCAACGACAATGACATCCCCTGCGGCGAGGAGGAAGTCCGGGGCAGGATTGGTAATTCGCTCCTCACCCCGCTGAATGCCAATCACCGTCACACCGAATCGCTGTCGGATGCGGCCCCCTGCCAGCGTCTGGCCGGCCAATTCGCTCTGGGGTTCAAGGTAAACCTGCTCCATGCGGAACTGGTCCGGGGCCGGTACCGGCCTGTCCTCCGGGTTGACTTGCACCTGCATCGCCTCCCGGACCGACTCGATATCCTCCGGCGTTCCGGAAAGGACCAGCCGGTCACCCGAAAAAACCACCGCTTCCGGCGATGGGTCGTAGACAACCGAGTAGCGCCGGCCGAGGGCGAGGATGTTGACCTTGAAACGGGACCTCAAGTCAAGGTCGCGGATCAGCTTGCCGGACCAGGCTGCATGCTGCGGCAAGGTCAGGTCGACGATTTCCACCGGCCAGGGCGCCTGCTTTTGGATGAGGTCGAGGATTTCCACGCGCCTCTGTTCCTCCTTGTTTTCCACCTCCGCCCGGAAGGACTCGATAAACAGATACTCCATCTGGCTGTTGACGTGGATGAGGCGGCTGCGGGCCAGGAATACCACCGCCGTGGCAATCAGGAATGCCATCCCCGCGAGGGTCGAATCCGGAAGGTAGGGAGCTGCCACTACCAGGAAAACCAGGGCCAGCGGAATCATGATGACCCCGAGGATGGCTGTACTGAGCATTTGCCGTAACCGCTTGCGGTAGTACTTGTTACTGCTCCGGGGACCACTGAAGAGGGCATCCGTGAGGATGTAGGACATGGCATTGAGATTGCGCAGGACAGCAATGAGAAATGGGGAAACGATGATTGCCGTAACCAGCCAATAGGCCAGTTGGAGGGCCCAGGGCCAGGGAAGTTCATTGACCAGGCGAAGATACCACGGGGCCAGGAATGAGGCCGTTATGAACAGGCCGTTGATGATGAAAAAGTAGATGAAGATCTGGATGACTGGTCGGCGGATCAGTTGCAGGACGACACTCCGCCCGAGCCCGACCAATAACCCTTCAAGGAATTTCTGGTAAGTTTGGAACAGGGTCAGTAATCCCCGCGGGACCAACTTCAGAAAGCTCCGGTAAATGGATTCGCCCCGGCTGGTAAGCGGGGGCGTCAGCAGGATTGTCACCAGGGCAACGCCAAAGGCGATTCGCGTCAGCTCATCGTCCAGCACGCCGAGGGAGCTCCCCAGACCGGCGATGATGAAGCTGAACTCACCGATCTGCGCCTTCGGCATGGCGGCCATGAACGCGGTCCGTCCGGTCTGTCCGGCTAGGACCAGTCCGGCCCAGCAGGCGAGGAGCTTGGCGCAGATGACACTGAAGGAAATGGCCAGTATCCAGGGGAGGCTGGCCATGAGCAGCGCCGGGTCGATCTGCATCCCGATGGACACAAAGAAGACCGCGGAAAAGACATCATGGAGACTCCTGTTCATCCGCTCCACGGTCTGGGCCACCTGGGTCTGGGAGAGCAAGGTCCCGGCGACAAACGCCCCCAGGGCGGGGCTGAAATTCAGGCGCAGGGCCAAGAGGCTGACCGCCATCACGAGGCCGGTACTGACCAGGGTCATCACTTCCTGTTCCGTCTCCTCGCCACAGATCGCCATCAGGATCCGCGGGACCAGTGCCCGGCCAATGACGAAGACCATAATGACAAAAATCCCCATCAGGAAGGTGACCAGCCAGGCCGCATCCCAGTCGAAGGTCTTGGTGACGGTCACACCGGTGAGGATGACGAGGAGGATTACCGCCAGTACATCCTCAAGGATCAGGATGCCGATGGTGAACTGGGCCGGGGCCGCCTGCATCTGCTTTGTATCCCGCAACACCCTTACGGTCACCATCGATGAACTGATGGCCAGCAGGCTGCCGAAAAAGAGGGTGCTGGTCGGATTCCAGCCCAGGAATGGAGCCAGCATGCGGGCCAGGTAAAGCATGAATATCGTCTGCAGCAGGAGGCTGATCAAGGCCGGACCGAGGACCCGCTGGAGACGCTTCAGGTCAAATTCCATCCCGATGAAGAAGAGCAGGAAGATAATCCCCAGCTCGCTGATCTGCTGGACGGAGGCGGTATCCTTGACCAGTGACTCGCTGAAGAGGTGGGGACCGATGAGCACCCCGGCCAGAATGTATCCAAAAATGACCGGCAACCGCAGCAGGTGGAAGACCGCCACCGCAATCCCGGCCGCGGCAATGACAAGGCCGAAGTCGCTCAGCCAGTTGACCGAAGCAGGATCACCGGCAGCAAGGAAGAGCATTCCATCCCCCAAACCCGCCACAAACTGGCTCATCATAAGCATGTCTCCGTTGTAAGGAAAACCTGCCTACCGGCAACATCCTCTTGCAGAATTTCACGGCCCGGCCCCGATTTGTGGGTCGGCGTTTTTCTTTCTCCCTCAGCTTCAAGCCTTTTCCGTTTTGACATCTCCTCAAATATGTCAAAATTGCAGTGAAATAGATCACGCCACAACGGAAAGCTCTTTCATGATCGGCAAGGCACTCGGAATTTTTTCAAACGACATCGGAATCGACCTCGGAACAGCCAACACGCTGGTTTACGCCCGCGACAAAGGGGTCGTCCTCCGGGAACCCTCGGTCGTTGCTATCAACAACGAGACGCGGGAGGTCATTGCTGTCGGTGATGAGGCCAAGCGCATGCTCGGCCGGACGCCGATGAACATTAGTGCCCTCCGCCCCATGAAGGATGGCGTTATTGCCGACTTTGAAATCACCGAGGCGATGCTCCGGTACTTCATCCAGAAGGTGAACAACACCATGCGTTTTGTCCCCCCGCGGGTCGTGGTGGCGGTGCCTTCCGGGATCACAGAAGTGGAGCGCCGGGCGGTCAAGGAAAGCGCCATCCACGCCGGTGCCCGTGAGGTGCGCCTGCTCCAGGAGCCGGTGGCCGCAGCCATCGGGGTCGGGCTTCCGATTGATGAGCCAACCGCCAACATGATTGTCGACATCGGTGGAGGGACGACCGAGGTTGCCATCATCTCCCTCTCCGGGGTGGTTTATTCCAAATCCATCCGGGTCGGCGGAGATGAGCTGGACGCCGCCATCGTCAACTACATGAAGCGGGCCTACAATCTCATGATTGGTGACCGCAGCGCTGAGGAAATCAAGATGCGCGTTGGCTCGGCAGCACCCCTCGACGAGGAGCTGACGATGGAGGTCAAGGGCCGGGATTCCGTTGCCGGACTGCCCAAAACCCTTCATATTTCCTCCCAGGAAATCCGTGAGGCCCTCGCCGATACCATCAATTCCATAACCGAACTGGTGCGCAACGCCCTGGAACGATGCCCGCCTGAACTTTCCGCCGATCTCGTTGACCGGGGATTCATCCTCGCCGGTGGCGGGGCCATGATCCGCAACCTCGACCGGTTGCTCAGCGACGCGACCGGGTTGCCCGTTTTCGTGGCCGAAGATCCCCTTTCAGCGGTGGCCAACGGAACCGGCGTCGTCCTGCAGAACTTGCACTGGCTCATGAAGACGCGGGCCTAAGGGAATGCCACGGAACTTCACCTACCAGGCAAAGTCCTTCCTGCTGGTCCTTCTTCTCCTCCTGCTTTGGTGGTTCACCCCGAGTCTCTTCAAACGATGGACCGGTGTCGTCTTCCAGGAATTCCAGGCCCCTGCGTGGACGGCCCTCAGCTACATCCGCGACCTCCGTTCCTACTGGACCACCCGCAGCCACAGCAAGAGCGATCTCATCGAGGTCGGGGTTGATCTGGCCCGCCTCAATGCCGCCTATGCGGTCCGCAACCAGCAGGCCGATAATCTGGAAACGGAAATCCGCCGTCTTGAGGAGTTTTTCGACCTCCCCTCCTTTCCGGAATATCGCTACGAGGTAGCCCGGGTCATTCACCGCGACCTGACAGCCTGGTGGCAGTCCCTGGTCATTCGCAAGGGTATCAATTACGGCATCGAACCGGGCCAGGCGGTCATTTTCTCGGGTGGTGTAATCGGGCGTGTTTCCAAGGTCGGGGCCTACACCTCCACAGTCGAACTGATCAGCAGCCCGCTGTTCCGGACAGCCGCCCATATCGACGGGGACGACCGTCCGGTCGAATTCCGGGGCGGCATTAATCCCGGCCTCAAGCCGGCCTTGGGAACGGTTTCAACCGTACCCGCTGATATTGTGACCAGTCCCAAGGAACCCATCCGCCTGACCTCGTCCCGGCTCGGTGGAGTCTTTCCGGACGGCCTGACCCTGGGATGGGTCTATGTCCTTGAAGCGTCGCCGGACGGACTGTTCCAAAGCGGAAAAGTAAAGCTGGATCCCCGGCTCCAGAGCGTGCGGGAAGTGGCGGTCCTGATTCCACTGGAATCGCGCGGAGGGATTGCACAATGAGCGATAACGGCCGGATTTCCCTGATATTCCTGCTTAACCTGATTCTCTACTTTGTTGCCGGGGAAATAAACTTCCTGCTCGAAACATGGTCCCTTCGGCTCCATCTGGACGCACTGCTGATCCTCTTCTTCGGATTGCACCTGAACCGGATATCAAGTCTGGTCTACACTGCCATTCTCGGCTTCCTGGCGGACTCCATTCACCCGGCACCGGAAGGTACCTACGTCGCTGGTTATCTCTTCCTCTGGTTGCTATTCGTTAACTTCCAGCGCCGTATCCGGAGGCAGAACAGGACGCATGTCCGGGCAGTGGCTGCAGGAGCCCAGGCCTTCTGGTTACTCGCCCTGGCGGTATTTCTTGGATTCCAACAATGGGACCAATGGATTTACTGGCAACGCATCCTGCTGGATCTGTTTTTCAGTGCCGCTGTTGTCTATGCCCTTGCCTGGCCATGGTGCTACTTCCAGAAGCAGTTCCTTTACAACCTCGGGTGGGACCTGGAGTCTGAAATCTCGCGAATGTAGTTAACCGGCATGATACAAAAGGTATACAGGAAGCCTTCCGACCGGCCGGACCCGAATGTCAACACCCGGCTCTATCTCCTCTATCTCATCATTGGCATCTGCATGATTGCCCTGCTGGGGGGATTGGGCTACCGCCAGTTGATCCAGCGGGAGGCCTTTGCCGCAGCGGCGGAGCGCCAGAACTACAGGCGTATCCTCATGCCGGGACCGAGGGGAATCATCTATGACCGCAATGGCCAGGTGCTGGTGGGCAACCGGCCTCTCTTTTCAGCGGTTGTCTACCTCAACGAGCTGCGCGCGGAGTTCCGGGAGGAGTATTACACGCTCGTCCGTCGCCAGCGTGATCTGGGACTCAACCCGGACCGCTATACCATGAACACCACTGCCCGGAAAAATGTGGTCCAGCGCTACCTGAACCGCCTCAACATTCTCCTGGGTGAGGAAGTGGAGGTTGAATCCAAGGCTATTGAACGACACTTCTCCCAGTCCCTCCTGCTCCCCTTCCCCCTCATCAAGGACCTCTCCCAGGAGGATTACGCCCAGCTGATCGAACAGATTCCCGTCGACTCTCCCATTCAAATCATATCCGGGACCGCCCGCTGGTATCCCTATGCCGAGGCCGCAGCCCACACGCTTGGTTTTGTCTCCGACAGCACCGATTTTCCGGAAGGAAGCCTCCCCGGGGACACCTTGCTGACATTCCGGAATTCCGGCCAGATTGGCCGCAGTGGCCTTGAGAAAGCCTTCAACGACCACCTCCAGGGACAGACCGGGGGAGAGATCTGGACCGTCGATCCCAGCGGGTTCCAGTACGAACGGGTCCTCCACGAACAACCGGGCAAAGGGAAGGATTTGTCCGTCTCCCTCGACATTGATATCCAGTTGGCCGCGGAGCAGGCGATGCGGGACAAGACAGGTGCCCTCGTGGCCATAGAAATTGAAACCGGCGAAGTCCTGGCACTGGCCAGCCGTCCGGCTTATGATCTCAACGACCTCTCCCCCTACATCAGCTTTGCTGTCGATGCGGAAATCCGGGAAAAAGGTGCCTGGCTCAACCGGGCCATCCAGGGCCTGTATCCACCCGGCTCAACGTTCAAGCTGATCACTGCCATGGCCGTCCTGCGGGAGGGGGTTATCGACGATGAAACGGAAATCTATTGTCCCGGCTATCACCTGGTCGGCAAGCGGGTCTTCAAGTGCCATCGCCGGAACGGCCATGGCGATGAAAACCTCATCGGGGCCATCCGCGACAGCTGCAACGTGTTTTTCTACAACACCGGCACGGAGGCCGGAGTCTGGTCCATCGCCAATGAGGCAAGGCGCTTCCACCTTGATCAACCGACAGGCATCGAACTGCCTGCTGAAACCCGCCGCATGCTGGTCCCGGATCCGGAGTGGAAGGCCGGCCGGTTTTACGGCGAGGGCTGGTTCACCGGCGACACCGCAAACATGTCCATCGGACAGGGTTTTCTGCTTCTCACGCCCATGCAAATGGCCACCTTTGCGGCCTCGCTGGCCAGGCAGACGACGTTCCTGCAGCCCACCCTCCTGCATGACCAAGGGCCGGCCAAGGTCGAGGGTCCTATTACCCTCACCGGTGAACAGCTGGCCCTGATCAAGGAAGGCATGCGACTGGCGGGGGAACGGGGAACAGCCCGGCTCGCCGGCAAACCGGGAATGCCGGTTGCGGGGAAAACCGGTACCGCCCAGGTCCGCAAGGATGGGCGGCCGACAACCCTGGCCTGGTTTGTCGGGTATGCTCCCGTTGAGAATCCCCGCATCGCGGTGGCCGTCATGATCGAAGGAGTTCCTGAACAGGAAGTTGAGTATGGAGGCGGATCAACCGCTGCGCCTATCGCCAAGGCCGTCTTTCAGGAATTTCTGGGATTCTAGCCTTTCAACGCTGACGGGCAATTTCAGCGAGCCGCTTGCCGGGGTCATCCGGCCATGCTGACACCGGGCCAAAGCGAATCAACTGCACTTCCCGGTGCCCGGGCTCATCAACCGGCAACTGCCGTTCCTGGCGCAACTGCAGGATCCGGCCTGCCTTGCGCCGAATAATCTGCTCGAATCCCTGTCGACGGGAACGGCGGCGAATCAGAGAAAACAGAACCACAAACAGGGCCAGGACCGCCAGCGGCAGGGCCACATCCCTTAGCAGGCCGGAGACCTCTCCCCGGCTGGAAAAGGCTTCCATATCCGAGCGAAACCGTTCCCGCCAATACTTGAATTGCCGACTCACCCAATCCAGTCCCTTCGTACCGGCACCCTTGACCGCCTCCGCCATTTCAGCCTGGTCATCACTGTCGAACTGGATTACCCGTCGGAACCAGAGAATGCGCAAGCTGTCCAGATAGGCCTGCCATGTCCGGTCGGCAAAGAGCCGACCTCCAGAGAGGGCCGACTCCACGGACCCCTCCGTGGATCCATTACCCGGTGTCGGATCAACGCGCAGCCATCCCGACTCCGGGTCGTAAATTTCACACCATGCATGGGCATGCCGGTTCCTGACCATGTAGTAATTTTCAAAACCATTCCAGTCCCCGCCAGCGAATCCGGTCACAAGGCGGGCCGGGTATCCGGCATAACGGGAGATGAGGACAAAGGCCCCGGCGAACAGCTCGCAATGGCCCGGTTCATCCGAGTCCACCCACCGCAGCAATCGATCCGCTTCGCCATCCGGGATGGTGCTTTGCAACCCGTAAGGATGTCCTTGCTGAAGGTAAGCCGACGCCCGCTGTGAGAACACCTTAACCGGCATCCCCCGCTCGAATCCCATTCCCCGGAGAACCTTGCGCATGATGCGCACATTCTCCTCCCCCTCGGGAAAGGTCAGCAAGGTTTGCGGATAGGCGACATCCCGAAGATAGTCAGGCGACGAGGTGTCCGTCATGAAGCGCTGCATGCCAGGCAGTCGCCAATCCTCTATCCCCGGAGGAAGGACCCCTTCGAACCCCATGTTCTCGTAACGCAGGGAGAGGGTATTGGCATTGGTCTGGGTTGTCTTGTAGACCCGCGTCAGGTCATGGATTTCCAGGCTGGTCCGGTTCCGGAAGCGCAGGGAACTGAAGGAGTCCCCGGCGGGAAGATAGGCACTGATGCCGCCCTCAAGATAAAGGGTCCAGGTTGACGGAGTTGGCGCTCTGCCCGGAGGCAGCTCAAAGGAAAAGCGATAATTCTGCACCCGGCGACGGTCGCGGACGACCGCCGGTGAGACCATGAAGCCCCCGGCATGGTAGGCGTCCAACGCCACCATGCGCCAGTAGGGGCGGGCCGGTGGTTCCTCCGCCTCGACGTCGACCCGCATGGCAATGGAATCATCGTCAAGGATACTGACCACGTCACCGTAGCTGACATTGTCCGTGAAACCGGAAAGGCTCTGGCCGGTCTGCAGGCGCGGGAATGGCAGGGCCGCCCCAAGGTCGAAGCGGGGCAGGAGAACGAACAGCAGGAGGGCCATTCCGGTGGTCAGCAAAAAGAGCAGGAATCCGGCGGCAAGGGTCCGCCGATCAAAGCGTTGCCAGACATGGCGGAACAACTGTCTCCAGCTGAAGTTCTCAAAAACGGGAACCCGTTGGGTCGACAGGCTCTGCCCAGATTGATCCGTCGAGAGATTAACGACAAAAAGCTGCCCCATGGCCAAGGGGGCAAAGAGCAGCATCTGGAGCCCGAAGGTGATTTCCTGGCTCAATACACCGGTCAGGATGAGCAGGAACAAGGCCAGCAGAAGGAGCTGCAGGTCCTCCCGGGGTGTCCGGATCTGCAATACCCGGTAAAGCGTCAGCACCAGCACCATGCGAAACAGCGGCGGCAGGATGTCCCCTCCCCCGAGGACGAAGTCACTGATGATCAGGATCAGGAGGATGAAAGGGGAAATTTTCCAGAAAAGGGATGGAATGCGTTCCGTGACCCTCGGGAAGAGGCAGGCCAGGACGGTCAGTCCGATCCCGGCTGTAATGAGAAAGTCAGCACCTAAATCGAGGGCATAGCTTCCGGAAAGACTGATCAGGACCAGTAATTGTCCCATCAGCCAGCGGATGGCAGCCAGTTCCCTGTTATCAAGCTTGGCCAACGGTCGCCTCCCCCAGTTTTGCCAGGACCGTTCCCGCCGGCCCGGGAATGAAACGAATCGCTGTCCCCGATGAGGGGCGCTTGTCCGCTTTGACCGGCTTTCGCTCCAGGCTTCCCAGTTCATCGAGGAAGGTGTAGAGGTCCTCGATTGCTCCAACGGAAACGGGCTCCTTCCCTGCCACCTGACCGGAACGCAACTGGTCCCGTTGGTAAAGGTCTTCCGCCAGGCTGGCCGCAAAGGAACACATGCGTTCGAATACAGCCTCCCCCTTCCATAAGTGGGGCGACGGATCGATAAAGATTTGGAAGGCCTGGTGATGCTCCTGCTCCGTCTCCCTGACCTGAAGGGTTCCCATCCGGGCAGAGGCCTTCCAGTGGATTTTCTTCAACGGATCCCCACTGCGGTAACCACGCACATGGATCAGGTCGACGCCTTCACCCTTTCTCCGGTGATGGCCGTAGAGCCACCGGCGACCGGACTTGTCTCCCCCGAATTGATAGGCCAGCCGGGCTGGCCAGACGATGATTTCCTTCGTAAAGCTGTCGCTGATCGACTTCTTCAGGAAACCAAAGGGATACCGGGATACCAGCCCGACCAGGTTGAGGGTTTCCCGGCCCCGCCGGTGGGGTTTGAAATCCCACTGCAGGCGAATGGACTTTCCGGGATCCAGCCGTTCCCGCAAGGACAGGTTTTCCTTCTGGTCACTCTTGCTGGCAGCCACCAGGAATGTCAGCGAATAACTGGGCAACCGCCGCTTGGTGTTTTCCAGTTCGAGATAGACCGGACTGGTCTCACCCACCCGGAAGTGTCGACCGGTCTCCAGCCGCCAACGGCATCCCTTGAAATTCATCCAGCTGAGGATCCCGCTCACCAGCAGGGTACTCAGCAGCATGGAAAGGGCGAGATAGAGGATGTTCTGCCCGGTATTGAAGGCGGCCGTCCCCACCCCGATGGTCACCGCGATGAGCATCCCCCCGGTCCGGGTTGGCAAGGTCCGGTGCCCCTTCGGAGGGCGGATCAGTTGCACCAGCACCCGGACGGTGTTGCCGATACGCGAATTGCCGGCGAAATAGCCCGGATCCGCCCAGTCGATGGTCGGCTCTGCCCTTTTTCCCTCGCTGGACCCGGTGCGCCTGCGCCTGAACCGTCGCTTATGCTTGACCCGGCTCATAAGGGACATGCCGCAGCTGACCGCCATCGATTACCCGGTAATAACAGGAGGGACGGCTTTTTCCTGACGCCTCGCGGGTATGGCAGGCACCTGTTCCCTTTGGCCGGACCCGGTAAAGGATGGAGTTTTGCTCGCAATTCACCCGCGTCTCCACCAGCTCCAGAAGGTCTCCACTCGTTGCCCCCTTTATCCACAAGGCATTACGGCTGGTGCTCCAGAAAACAGCTACCTTTTCCTTCAAGGCGGTCTGCAATGCCTCCTCGTTGACGTATCCGACGATGAGAACCCGCCCGGAATCCACATCCTGGGCCACGGCCGGGATGACATCCGGTGCCGTGGCAACGACCTTCCGCAGCTTGTCAAAGTCGAGTTCCAGCGAAGCGCCTTCTTCCAAGTCCTGACCCATAGGCCTCCAGCTTGATGAATTCAGAATCCCGATCAAGCAAGTTCCCAGGATGGATCAAATGCCGGTGGGTTGTGCAGGCATCCCTTTCGATCCATAAAGGCCGCAAAGGCAATCATGGCGGCGTTGTCCCCGGTATGGGCGGGGCAGGCAATATGCACCGGCAGGCGGCGCGACTGGCCCAATTGCAGAAAGGCCTCGCGCAGGCAGGAATTGTTCGCCACTCCCCCGGACAGCCCGAGGCTCCGGAACCCTCCCTGCTTCATCAAATGGCCGGTCTTGCGGATAAGGGCATCCACCACCGCTTGCTGGTAGCTGGCACAAATGTCGGGCAGGCTCTTTTCCAGCTCAGCATCCGTCAATTTCTCCAGCAGGTAGCGCAGACTGGTCTTCAATCCGGAAAAGGAGAACCGGAAATCATTGGAAGCCGGGAAGGATCGGGGAAAGTCGAAGGCCCGGGTGTTGCCTCCACGGGCCCTTTCCTCGATCAGTGGACCCCCTGGATAGGGCATGCCCAGCAGCTTGGCCCCCTTATCGAGGGCTTCACCAGCGGCATCATCAACCGTGTTCGCCAGGACCGAGAGTGTTCCAGCCTCGTCGATTCCGAAAAGCACCGTGTTCCCCCCCGAGACAATCAGTCCAAGGTGTGGCAGCTCCTCCTTGAACCGCTCACCAAAGGATTGGGGATTCCCGGCGTGCAACTCGATGAAGGGTGAAAAGGCGTGCCCGCGCAGATGGTTGACCCCAAGGATTTCCGATCCGTAAGCCAGGGAAAGGCTGCGGGCCACCGTCATACCAAGGGCAAGACAACCGGCCAACCCCGGACCGGATGTCACGGCGATTGTATCCCCCTGGACCGGCTCATATTCCTTCAGCAGCTCCTTTAGCAGGGCTGGAAAGTTGTCGAGATGTTCCCGGCTGGCCAAGTCCGGGACAATGCCCCCGTAGGCCTGGTGCTTGAGGATTTGCGAATGGACCCATTCGCCCCTGAACCCGCTCGCCGGATCAAAAAGGGCCAGGGCCGACTCATCACAGGAACTCTCGATACCGATTATCATCCTTCCGCTTTCCCGACATGCTCCAGGACGGCTTCCACAAAGGCCGCTGGTTGGTCGAAATGCACATTATGCCCGGCGTCGGCAATCGTTTGCAAGGTTGCCGCCGGAAAAAACCGACGGCCCATCGCCAGGTCCTCATCGAGGAAAAAGCGGGATTGCTCCCCGCGCAGAAACAGCACCGGCCCCTCCCATGACTGGCCTTCTGCAGGTACCTGCTGGAAAAGGTTGGGCAGGGCCGCCTGGAGGATATCGAGGTTGACAATCCAGCGGAATCCACCAGCAGGGTTCCGGTCCAAGTTGCTGACGAGGAATTTCCGGAAGGCCCAGTCACGGATGTCCTTCTCCAGCCATTCCTCCGCTTCCAGGCGACGGGTGAAGGACTGTACCGGCATTGCCTGCATGACGGCGAACTCCTTCTCCCAGCGCGGCGGATAGGCCCGGCAGGCGATATCGACAACCGTCAGGGAGGAAAACCGCTCCTTGTAGCGGCAGGCCAGATACATCGCCACCTTCCCCCCCATGCTGTGGCCAACGATGTGGGCTTTGCCGATTCCCTCCCGGTCCATCCAGCCCAGCACATCCGCGGCCAGGGAGGGATAGTCCATTTCCCGGGCATGCGGGCTTTCCCCGTGGTTGCGCAGATCGGGGACATATACGGAATGGCGCTCCCACAGAAGGCGGCCAGAGGTCTGCCAGTTGCGCGAAGACCCCAGCAACCCGTGCAGCAAGAGCAGCGGTGAGGATCTTCCCGATCCCGCTGTCCCCAATTGCCTGTGCGCCAAGGAAACTATGTGCATGAGGCCATTTCGAAGCGGAATGAGGAATTGCTCAAACAAAAAGATAGCTTCATCCATCATAAGCCACGGAGCGGGAGCGGCTGCCAGAGGCGTAATCCCGGATTAGATCCTCAAGGAGGCTTTTACTCTTTCAAACTCAGCCTCAGCGTCTGCACCATCTCAATGGATTCCCCAAGATTGAGAACGCGCAGTGGTCCGACATGCTCAGCCTCTCCCATGGTATCCGGCCTGTTTGCCGGAGACGCATAAAGGGTGATGTTGGAACCCCCTTCCGGATACTCCGCCATCGGGTCAAAAGGCACAATGGATTCCAGATCCAGACCGTGACATTCGACCAGCAAGCGGCCATCCTGCTGGACAATGCCCAGTTTCACGGAACCGCTTTCCAACCCTTCCCGAATGGAAAGGGATAATCCATCCCGGCTTGTCGATATACGTCCGTCGCTCAGGTCGGTATAGGGAAATACGGCAAGGTCATTGGGATGATTTTTTGACAGATTCAAGGAACGCGAAAACGGCACCTGGATCAAGGAACCCGGGCCAAGGGCAATGAGACTCCAGATACTAAGAAATGGCCGCATCTCCCCCTTGTTGTTTATCCGGTGAAGGATTTCCAGCGAGGGATTATCCGAATCCAGGCGCACCAACCACTCAAGCTCCAAGCCGAGGGGATTGGCCGCCTCCGCGATGAAACGGTATTCATTTTCTGAGATTTTCATAGCCTGCGCAGGGACCTCAGATAGTGAATCCCGCAGACGGATGTCTTCAGTGGGTGTCATGATCCATGTCTTGAGGCCGCGGGAAGAGTCCTTCGATTCACGCAGGACATTGTCCCCACCCGGCAGACGCAATATCTCCAATCGGATACCCTTCCCAACTGAGAAAGCGGCTTCCATGGAGGCGTTTTTCAACCAATAGAGCTCAGTCGTGTCCGCCTGCAGGAGAAAAGGAAACAGAAACACACTGACCCAACAACAAATTTTCAGGATCACCGCTCCAAGCCTAAAGATAGTTGATTTTACCCTCCCGAATGCGAAGACGCGGTCCAGCCCTGTTGGATTCCTTGCCGTCGCCGGCCAGTTGGTAAACTTCCCTCCCCCCCTCATCACGGGACATAGGCGGATGTGAGGTTACATGACGGGATGTGCTGACCAACCACTCCAGGAGCATACGGGTCAGTTGGACCCGAATTTCGTTATGCTCGGGATCCGAATATAAATTGCGGGTCTCCCAAGGATCATCAGCCAGATTGTACAATTCACCGACCTCCTCACCGTGAAACATTTCATTCGGATAAAACACCATTCGGTACTCCTCCCAACGGATCGCCTTGCTCCACTCGTTTTCCGTTACGGCGAAAGTCTTTCTGGCCTCCTCCTCATGTCCCCGGAGGCAATCGGAAGCATCCCGGCCATCAATACTGTCAATCTGGGGAAGCCCGGCCAATTCCAGAAAAGTTGGCACAATATCGACATTCTCAACGATGGAATTGCATTGCGTCGCCCCAGGAAAGGCAGGCGGGTAAGACCAGATCATTGGTATTCGACAAACTTCCTCCGAGCAGATGCCTGGATATTTTTCGGCAAGGCCAAAGATCCCGTGATACGCGCCGTGGTCCGTCGTGTAGACGATGATCGTGTCATCAAGCAGGCCGCACTGCTCCAAATGATTGAGAATCAGGCCGATGGCTTCATCCACCATCGAGACACAAGCAAGCGTGCCTCGGTAGGCTCTCGCCAGTCCAGATTGCAAATCGGTCTCTCCCTTATCCCCGAAAGACCATTCGTACTGCTTGAATTGTTCCCTTGCCTGATGGAAATGTCTGGGTCGTCCCTGGATGGGCTGTGAATAGTAATCGGGCAGTTCTACCCCCTCGTACATGTCCCAAAATTCCTTCAGCGGCGTCAGTTGATGGTGCGGCCTGGGGAACGAAACCTGCATGCACCATGGCTGCTCTCCACTCTTGTCAATGAAGCGTTTCGCTTCACTTGCGCACCAATACTCGACTACATGCTCCTTGGCCATTTCGGTGGGCCGGGCATCAAAAGAATTGAACCCACCATTTTCATCGGGAATCATGCGGCTGTCTTCCTGTTCAAAAACATCATGTTCCCTAAGATAGCGGTGGTATGGAGAATCAAATCGGTCGCCTGCTGCCGAGCGGTAACAGTCCGCATACAGATCAAGATCGTCAGCAACCCAGTTTCTCGGATCATCTGGCAAGTGTAACTTACCAATACCGGCGGTCCGGTAGCCGTACCGACGCATGTGTCCGAAGAAATTGGGCAGGTTCTGTGGGGCCGGTCCAGAGAGCCCAAAAAAGCCATGATTATGGGGATATTGACCCGATAACATGCTTACCCGGCTGGGAGTGCAAATGGGGTTGGTCGTGTACGCACGGTTACAGAGCACCCCTTGGGCAGCCAATTTGTCGAGGTTGGGTGTCTGGACCGTCTCGTGGCCAGCGCAACCCAGCAAGCGCGCCTGATGCTGGTCCGAAACGAGGAAAAGAATATTGGGACGACTATCGGCCTTACCACTCATTTTGGGAAGTAGACCCATCCGGTGTCGTTGGGAATGTAGATGTATTTGTTCAAGGTAACACTCCAGATCCATGGATCGAGATCGACATAGAGGAAGCCATTAAACCATCCCGGTACACCCGTATCGACGTAACCGAGGGGGTCGACTGGATACCCGTACCAGAAGCGGGATTCTGTGGTTATCGAGAAGGTCGTATCGACAATACTTAACTCGCCACTTGTCAGCATCCGGTTCCAAACCGCTATTTTGCCGAGATGCCCATAGAAAAGATTCTCATGCCCGATGCCGGTGAAGTTCGAATCATGATACTGCATCGGCCTGGCATTGCCGCCAATATCGGTGTCCTCAAATTGCGAGCCGACTTTCTTCACCCCGTTGGTCTGGTCGACCAGGTCGCCGTTTAAAAAGAGCTTGATCGAGTCGTTGGCCTTGCTGCTTTCCACCAGAAGATAATAGGCCGTTTCCGGATCAACCTCCGAGGAGACCCAGACCGGTCCCCAGCGGCGAATGTCGACACCTTCAAAATTCACGTAAACCAACCCCCCATCTATGTAGACATTCATGGAATTGTCTCCATCGCCGGTGGCCCAGAGGACCTGGCGCTTGTCCACGCCCAATCCGGTTTTAAACTGGAGGGCGAAGGTGCGTTCCTCAAATGAGGTGCCCGATAACAGGGGATCGGTCTGGATGGTCCAGAGAGCACCGTCAAAGACTAAACCGGGTGCACTGCCAAAGACATTGGCTTCATAGTTGGGCGTGCGAGGATTGGGTGCGTATTTGCCGTGGGTGAGGAAGCGCCGGTCGGAGTCGGTCGTGTCAAACCATCGATACGCCTGTCCATCTTCAGAGAAGGTAATCCCTCTGGCTGGATCAAAAAAGGAATCCGGAGCCGTTTGATCGATGAGAGTGTCTGCTTCAACGGGATCGATAAAGGCAGCCCAGGCCTCGGCGGGATAGCCGACCGTGTAGGCGACGTTCGGTTGTATGGAGAGATGCAAATACTGGTCTTTGGTGAAACTTGACGGATCAAACGCCGGCAAGGCGATTTCAACCGCATACTCCCCGTCAGTAAAGTTCACCTGAGCGGGTAAAGACCCAACTAACCCATCGAGCTCCTCGTTCGCAGTCCAAGAGAGATCAACCGTCAACGGGCCGTGGCCAGTAGAACGATACACCGTAAATCCGGTCCAGCTGGCATTGGTCGCCAGTGATCCCTTGAGATCGTTGCCAAACACATACACACGTGGCTCGTCCGCAGGCAAAAGGCTTGTTCCAGCGGTGTAAAGCGGATGGGAGGATACTCGAGCTGAATTGGTCTGAAGATCATTTGAATCCGCCACCCGAGTTTCTCCTCCCTGTGTCTCCACGGCGACGACTTCGTAGGAATTACCTTGCTGCGACTTTGTCACAAAAGTCGCTGTCAAGGTGCTGTCAATCGTCCGGAAGACCGGTGAATTGTCACTTCCTTCCCATTGCCCGAGACTTGAAGAACCCATGGCCTGGGTCCGTCCAAAATTGGTGGTCAAAAAGACCTGTGTGTTTCTCTCTGACTTATACCCATTAATGCGCAAATCGCCCCCATTATTCCAAATCTTGGTGCCAATAAAGGGCTCCACATTCAATTGGTTGGCATAAACCGTTTGCGGGTGTCGCAGATGCAGGTAGCCAAGAACCGTGTCCTCAAGAAACAGATCTCCCGCACCGGGTGAATTGATGGTCGCGCCGCCACCATCGAGTATAACAAGATCCACAGGTGAATTGTGGTGGATGTATGAAACATACCGAGTTCCGTTAAAAAGAACAAGTCCGTCAATAACTACTGAATCCACTGAATTGTTCTCGATAATGATAGCCGGGGGGCGGTCGTCTCTATCAAATAGTTCCCCGCGGGCGTAAACGAAATTGTTGAAACCATAGATCTTCCGTACATTACCACGGATGTAGATCGGCTTCTCAAGGGTATACTCGCCACGAGGCCCGCCTGTGGCCGGAAAATAAACGATTGATTTCCCGGAATCAATGGCCGCCTGGATCGCGTCGGAGTCGTCCTCCCGTCCAACCCAGTCAGCGCCGTAGTCCATGACGTTGGCCCAATCATCGAAGTCATTGCTGTGATAATCGGGATAGACGACATCCGGGATGTCGAGATGGGACGGCAGCGGGTCAAACAAGGCCGCAGGTTCAGCAGTCGTATAGGTGTCGATATCGGCACTCGCCAGCTCCACATCCGAAGTCTGGTTTGTATCCCGTAAATGGATACCACTTCCGCCGTAGGTTGAGTCTCTGAGAAAAATGTCCCCATCCTGGGTGTTCAGAATGGCCGGTCCACCCGATGGCCCGTCGGAGATGGAAACCTTGTTCAGTGAGACCATCCCGTCGCCGGTGTTGATGAATGTTGTCACAGTGTTCTCGCTCGTCAGGTTGTCAATTCCGATAATCTGATCCTGATTGCGCCAACCCTCCACCGTCTGGTTGCGCAAAGATATATTTGCAAAGCTGATCATATGCTGGGTGCCGCCTGAGTGAATTCCACGGCTAAAACCCTCCACCAGCACATCGGAAACCTGGTGAGGCCCCTGAAAGAGCTGGGTCAGGAGCAGACCGACGTAGCCTTGCCCGTCGTCTGAAGTAATCGTCACATTCCGGATCGAACCGCGATTACTTGCGATAAAGTCGACGCCGATCGCGTCCTTGTTACCACTGCCAACATTCACCGTCAAGTTATGCAAGTAATTGTCGAAAGCGTCATTGAACCCGGGAATATCATCCGCCAGTGAAAAGCGAACCACTGGTTTCCGGTCGCCGAAACCGCCGTTCCAAAGGTTATCTACTAATCTGATAGTAACGCCGTCCCGGCTTTCACCCAGGATCTTAATCCGGTTGGCCACTGTGCTTTTGGACGCATCCGTATAGCCGCCCAATGTGTCGGAAACCAGATACGTCCCATTCGGAAGGTATACCGTCTGGGTGCTGTTCGCGTTACCGATGACATCAAAGATCGCCTGCTGAAGGGCTGCTGTGTCGTCAGTGACCCCGTCGCCAGTGGCATTGTAGGGTGCTCGCGTGACATCAACGATATTGCTGTCTTCAGGAAATCTCTGCGATTCCGCTTGTACAATGGCAACTGCGGAGGCAAAGAGGATGGAAATGCTGACAACGGAATTCTTCATGACAAAGAAAAGATTGAGGCAGGATAAGGGCGTTGCGCGCATGGGGCACGCAACGCCCCGTATATGAATTATTCGAAGGTTTGCTTATTTTGGCAAATATACCCAGCCGCTGTCATCCGGGACATATACCCACTTACCCAGCGTGACCGACCAGATCCATGGGTCATTCTCCACCCAGACAAAGCCGGAAAACCATCCGTTCGGTCCCGTGTCGACATAGCCGTCCGGACGGACTTCATAGCCATACCAGGTCTCGGAGCCACCGGAAACCGTCACTTCAAGGTCGGAAATAACCGCCTCGAGGAAGCCGTTGAAACTAATGGTGAAGGTGTCAAAGGTGTCCACCGCGTCCAGCGAGTTGGTGTCGAGGTACGACAGGGCGACTGCTGGCTCGGTAGCCGACACTTTGCCTACTTCCATGGCAACGACTAATCCCTCAGCCGTCTTTGTGACGCTGAATGTCAAAAGTAATGGATCTGCATCAGCCTGAAAAGAAGTTTGAGAACGGGTTTCATCCAGATTCGTTCCCCCGCTCAACGGGCCACCTGCTGACCCCGGTGTAACCCTTCTAAGGATATGAACTCTCGGTGGCGATAAGAGCGGATTGGTGACCGAGTCGTCCATCCAGATAAAGCCGTAGTATCCGGCCCATGCCGCATCGGCGGACTTGTAGGCGGGTACCAAATCGCCGCCGTCGGTGTCCAGAAATATTCCCGCACGGGTCATGTAGATGTCCTGGTTTTCCGTTCCGAACAATAGCGGCGGGACATACCTGTATTTCAAACTAAAGGTGATCGTTTGACCTTCCGCAAGGGTCACGGCTTCCGACAGGCGTGCGGCAAAAGCGCTTGCCAGGGCGTTCCCGCTCTGGGTCACCAAGCGGAGGGTTTCACCTGTCGTGAAGACGGGATCGACGCCTTCAGCCTGCACTTCAAGTTGGACGATGGCGGAGGGATTGTCCCCGCGCTGCACCCAATTGAAGCCGGCGTAGTCCACACCTTCAGTGTAGAAGCCATCACCTATGCCGCCGTTGTTCTGGCCGAAAGCCAAGGATGAGGCAATAAATGTTAATGCCAGTAGTGATTTTTTCATGTTTTGATTTAATTCGGGTTATTGTTCTCAGAAAGAAACCTTCAGGCCGGCCTTGATATTGAAGGGATTGCCAAGATGCGGCCCGGGCAGGAAGTACGTCTTGTCAAAGACGTTTTCCAACCGCAGGCTGAATTCTGTGTCGAAATCCCGGTATTTTGTCTTGTATGTGACCAACAGATCCACCCGGAGATAGGCATCCAGCCAGATAACGTTAATGTCGTTCAGTGTAGCAGGACTGCCTCGCCTCGGATCGGTAATCTGGGTCCGGTCGTTGCCGCTCCGCTTATCCTTGTAGCTTGCTGACAAGCCGACCTTGAGGCCCTCGAGCCAGCCCTCGGTAAAGCGGTAGCTGCCCATGAAAGTGAGCTCGTTTTCCGGCACGCCGATGACGCTGCGCAGGTAGTCCTCATGCGGGAGGTCGCTGAAATTTTCATCATTGGAGGTGGCATCGATATAGGCGTAACCCAACCTGAATTGCATCTCCGCGGAAGGATTCCAGGTCAGGTCAAACTCAAAACCGCTACTTGTCTGTCCGTCGATCAGACGGTCATAGGTCAGGGGGACGCCCTCGAAGGGTCCGGTTGTCGGGACAAAAATTGCCTTCTGAATGACGTTGTTCCGTGAGATATCAAACCAGGCAAGCGTTCCGATCCACTGGTTGTCCCGTGCCTGCCACTTCAGGCCGGCCTCGTAGCCCTCGCCTAGCTGCGGCGGACGTGAACCAAGTTGTTCAGTGTCCGTCATTTCATTATTCAGACCGAGCATCCCCCCAGTTTGCGGGACAAAGGACTCTGAGTAGTTGGCATACGCGGTAAAGCCTTCGATAAACTCAACATTGAGTCCCGCCTGGGGGGAATTGTTGGTTATTTCGAAATTCGCCGCCCCTGCCCCGCTGCCGATGGCCGTATTCTTATCATGCCGGATTCCTGTGAGAAGGTGAATCCGCCCGTTCCATGCCTTCGCCTGATAACTGATGTAATAGGATTCAAGTTCCTCGTTTGTCTCAATCGATTTCCAGTTGGGATCATCATCAGCGGGGAGATCGCGGAGCGGGTATTCCCTGAAAACTGGCTCCATGCTCTCAGGCGGCTTCAAATCAACAAACTGCCTAGAATCCTCCCGCAAGAATAACAAATGCGGCCCACCAATGTTGTTTGAGCGGTTGATAAAATCATCCTCGAGGAATTCCGTCCCGACGATGAAACGGTGTTCGACCTTGAAGAGATCAAAGTTGATGACCGCATCCACTTGGAAGTGGGCTGTGGAATTTTCCAAACCACCGAAAACCCCGGGATTACGTTGGGTGGCATCACCCATGACCCGTAGCCGGTGCGGGGATGAGTTACGGGATACCCGGTTCGTCGACGCTTCCGAGGCGACGGCACGCAAATGCAGCCAGTCCGTCATCTTCCCGGTCATCTCCACCGTCCAGGCATCCGACTCCGTAATCATATAGGCATCCGGCCCAGCCGTGTTGGATTTCAGGGAAACTCTCTCGTCCGCGATGTCGGTGAAGTAGCGGTAACTTAAAGTTTCATCCCTTGGCAACGCATAGCTCTGCTGCGGAACCTCCCGGTCGCCTACCGGGGAACCGTCGGCCAGCCAACGCTCATATGCCTCCGGGTTCCAGATCGCCAGCGGGGAAAGCGGGGTTATGTCCGATTTGCTGTATTCGTAATCGACCCGGACCATCCAGTCATCGAAGGGACGGAACTCAATCACGGGCGCGAAGAAACTCCTTTTCTCATCATTAAAATCCCGGTAACCATTACGGTTCAGATAAGCGGCATCCAGCCGGTAAAGCACCTTTTTGCTTTCCAATAGGGGTCCGGTCACTTCCAACTGCCCTTTCCGGTAGTCCCAACTGCCGTAATCCAGCTTCACGCTGCCGTTGAATTCCTCCAGAGGTTTCTTCGTGATGTAGTTGATGATTCCTCCAGGCTCCGAGGTCCCGAACAAGGCGGAAACCGGCCCCTTCACCACTTCCACCTGGGCGATGTTGGTCGAGTCCAGTATGTAGTAACGGGTGAAGCCGTTGCGCTTCGGACGAGACGCCCGAAGGCCCCTGATGGTATAATTGTCACTACCGACATCACGACTGTTTCCACCGCCAGCAACATTGACCCCCGCCGCCCAGTAAAGCACATCCTCCAAATCGTTCGCCTTGATGTCGTCTACGAACTCGGCCGTGAATATTTCCATGTTAAATGGAAGGTCCTTTACTGGAGTATTCACCCGGTAAGCGCTGAGCGAGTTGGTTGAATAGTACCCGCTTTGGGTTGAGCTGACCTCAAAGGCCTCCAATTCGAAGATGGAGCCATTGTCTTCCTGCGCACAAAGCGGGACGGCCAGCAACATGGCCAAATGAAAAAGTCTGTTACGTCGGGGCATAATGCGAATGTCCAAACCCTAGGTGGCTTTGTTCCGCAAAAAAACCACCATCAAATGTTAGTCTCCCATAGGGGCGGGATGCGCAGCAGGGCTGAGGGTTGCCCCCTCATGCCAGGCGCCTTTGTGGAGCATCAGTTTTGGGTTGTCGGGTAGGCCGGATTCCTGACGGTGGAGCTGCGCCACGATCATGTCCACGGCATACTGTCCGAGGATGTCGTTGCACTGGTCGATTCCGGAAACCTCCTGACTTGGCAGGCAGTGAAGGGACAGGATGGCAAGGTCACCGGGAATGAGAAGCCCGCCTTTACGCAGATACCGAACGAGATGCGGATCTTGGCTCATGATGAGGGAATCGACACGACGCTGTATGAGGGTGGCCTTCAATTCATCCCAGCCCATGTGTCCGACATACAGATAATCGAGAGCTTCTCGCAACCCAAGTGGATGATTGGCCAGGAAGCCGGCTCCATAAGCGTGATGAACGGTTGTATCCAGACCTTCACTAATCAAGAGGAAGGGTCGCTTGTAGCCACGCTTCTTTAAGGTCTGCATGGCCAGTTCCATCCCGAATAGATGATGATGCCCAACCCGGTGAAACTCATGGTTGGTATGGGTGTTGCCAAACGCCACCCATGTAAACTGGTCCCAGTCCATATTGAGCTTGGACAAGACGAGCTCCTTCCTCTGCAAAAGCGGGAAGAGAATAACCCCGCGTATCCCACGCGAGGCGATCGCCTCGCTCACACGCCGTGCCTTGAGCTCATAGGCATCAAAGTGAAAGGACTCCACCTTGTAACCCAGCTTGACAGCCCGTTCCAAGGCACCTTGGTAGATGCGATTCAGATGGGGATTCTTACGAATCGTTGTTGGATCCGTAAACCATAGCAAAGCAATGTTCTCATGGTACCGGTCCCGGTGACCACTGCGCATCAACGACATCATGCGCGAGATTTCCGGGTTATAGCTGTACCCCAGCTCGTCCGCCTTGGCGAAGATCTTCTTCGCCGTCGCCTCCTTCACTTTCCCCGTGCCTCGGATTGCTCGCGATACCGTCATCAGGGAATACCCCGTCGCATCCGCGATGTCCTGCAACGATGTAGCGCGCTTACCCATATACATAAAGTTAGGTTAACCTAACATACGGTGTCGGTCAATTCCGGATGTTAGACTATCATTGACTGAGTCATGCCAAGCCCAACCCAGACATGCTTGAGTGGGGAAGAACCGCAAAATGATGAACATTCTGCTCTTTCTGACCGACGACCATGCGGCCTGGGCACTGGGGCAGGCCGGGTGCAAGGAATTGCAGACGCCGAATTTGGACCGTCTGGCCGCCCGGGGCATCCGCTTCACGAATGCCGTGACCCCCAGCCCGGTGTGCTCCCCTGCGCGAGCCAGCCTGATGACAGGGCTCATGCCGTCAGAGCACGGCATCCACGATTGGCTTCAGGAATACGATCCGCAGATTGGTGATCGCGACTGGCTTGAGGGAGTAAAAACCCTTCCTGAGATATTCCAGGAGTGTGGTTACCACACCGGCCTGAGCGGCAAGTGGCATCTGGGATTCCATGAGGGCCCTCCACCTGGCTTTGAGTGGGCATTCGGAATGGACCGGAAGATCAATTCCCACAACGGCGAGGTCGCCTATTTCCTGAACGGAGAGAGGATCACAATTGAGGGCAACCGCTCGCGACAAATTACCGATAACGCCCTCCGCTTCCTGGACGAGCGTTCACCCGACAAACCGTTCTTCCTAAACGTCGGTTACTTCGCGACTCATTCCCCATTTATGGCGGAGCGGCATGATCCAGAGCTGGTGGAGCTATACCGCGATGCCAATTTCCCGGAAATGCCCCGTCTTGATCCCCATCCGTGGCGAAAGCCGGAGAACGGCATCCCAGGGGACACCTTTGACGAAGCGGAAGCCCGAAAGCGTTGGTGCGGCTACTTTTCAGCCGTCACGGAAATCGATCGCGAGGTTGGGCGCATCCTCGATTACTTGGAGAAGAACGGCCTCAGGGACAACACCCTCATCATTTACACAGCAGACCATGGGCTGTGCCTTGGCCACCATGGGGTCTGGGGCAAGGGCAATGGCACCCGTCCACTGAACCTGTACGAAGAAAGCCTGCGTGTCCCGCTGATCATGGCCGGAGCGGGCGTGGATCCGGGCAGCGTTGTCGACTGGCCTGTTTCACACTTGGACACCTACCAGTTGTTAATCCAAAATCTAAATCATCCTAATCGAGCCAGCATTTCCAGATGGCCTGAATCGAATTCCGCCACCTTCCATGAGTACGGCGACACCCGGTGCGTCCGCACGGAGGCTTTCAAGCTCATCCACCGATATCATCACGGCCCGAATGAGTTGTATGACCTGCGGAACGATCCAGGAGAGGCGAAAAATGACTTCGATGATCCGGATTACAACGGCATCAGGAACCAGCGCAGCACCTCCTTGGAGAAGTTCTT
>JBFOLZ010000092.1:0-32751 GCA_040830445.1 Puniceicoccaceae bacterium | reverse complement strand
GAGGATTTCCCCGGTACGCTGCCAGGAGCCCTTCTCAATGTTGCGGGCGGAAGAGCCTGCCCAGAAACAGGAGAGGCGGCCGCCCCGCTTGATGATGAGAATACAGGTGTCCCCGGCGGGTTCCTGGATTTGCCAGAAACCGTAAAACGGGCCGGGATCGAGCGTTTCAGTGGCGGTTTCTTCCTGCGCGATGGCGTAGGAAACCCCTGCCACGAGAGTGGTCAGTAAAATCAGGAAAGCCTTTATATGGCGCGGTCTGCTCATGCTTTTAAGTAGTGCGATAAATGGGATAAATGTGTCGAACCTCAACCCGGGGTCAATGGTTTAGGTCTCTTCCTAGGGCGGAAAAGTTCAAAATTGAATGGCTAACGGCCCCCTTGGCAAGGGCTTCCCGGTCCGTGACTTGTTCGGACGGGCGCATTTGCCCATGGGTGAAGTGAAAGTTATACTCCCCGTTCCCGTTGGACTGGAAAAAGCCCATTTCCCGCAAATGGGCCGGAATTGTGCGGAGAATACGGAAAGGATTTTCCGGCCGGGAAGGATAATTGAGATTATGGACAACGGCGTCTCCATTTCGTTTCGGGCTTTCCCCGTCTTCGAGCAGTTTTGCAATGAGGCTGGCTGCGTGTTCGGCACTGTCGTCGAGCAGGGACTGCCAACCCTCGGGCATGCGGCCCTTGGCATTGCTGACTTCCCAGAAGATATCATCCGGAATTTCAAGGGAGACAGCAAAGGCCGGGAGGCCCCAGAAGGCCCCTTCGAGGGCACCGGCGACGGTGCCCGAGCAGTAGATAAGCTGGGTGGTGGTGTTATAGCCGATATTGATGCCGGAAACGACTGCGTCAGGGCGTTCGTCGAGGAGATTGGCCATGGCAATATTCACGCAGTCCGTCGGTGTTCCGCCAATGGTCCATGCGGGCCAGGGAAGCTCCGGGTGCTTCTGCACGGGAACGCCCCCACGACGTGAGACGGCCCGGCCAATCCAGCTTTGCTCGGAACCGGGAGCAGCAATCGTGATGCGGAAGCGATCCGCCAATGCACCGGCAATGGCGTGGAGGAATCCGGACTCGATGCCGTCATCGTTGGTGATGAGGATATGCTTTTCCATAGCGACCTTCCGCCAAGGGTCGGTGGAGGAGGGTGCCGGGACAAGCTGAAAATGAAATCTCCCGATGCGGTCCCGGCTATTCCAGCTTGGCGTGGAATTTGGCGAGGGTCTGCGACATGCCCCACCAGCCGTACTTGAAAGCAGCGAAGTCCTGCCCGTTCATGGCTGAGGCATAGCGGGCGGCATTGGCATTGATGAGCCACTGGTTGACCCAGAGATGCTCCAGCGGCTCGTTGAACGGATTGGCCGGATCGGCAAGGCCGCTTTCCCATGCCTGGCTCATCAGGGCGGTGGTCTCGAGAACCATTGTGTCCACCTCGGCAACAAAGGCATCGAACTGGTCAAAGTGACCCTTGACCCAGTCCGTCGAATGGCAGGAACGGCAGATGGCTTCCATGGCGGCCTGGCGGGTAGCCATGGTCTCAGCATCAATGAGTCCCTCGGCGGCCGGGACGCCGCCAAAGGTTACGGGAAGAGGCTGCCCGTCCGCATTCCGGAGCGTGGTGGTATCCCCGTGGACGGGCTGGGGATGGCTGGTCGGCAGGCCGAAGATGCGCAGCCAGAGGCGGGAGCCGAAATCATGCGTCCGTTCGGCAATGACCTCGTCGCCGTAGAGATCGGTGACGAGCGCGTTATGGCAGGTTGAACAGGAGGGTGCCTGGAAGTCGGTCCCCGCCTTCCATGGGACAGCGTCCCAATCATAATGCGAGCCTTCGGAGAGGACGATGTTCCCGTGCTTGCTTTCCTTCCAGACATCCCATGCCGGGACATCCGGCTCCACATGGCACTGGGCACAGGTGTAGGGCTTCCTGGCCACCTCAATGGAAAATCCGTGCCGTGGATGGCAGGCGGTACAGGCACCCATGGAGCCGTCCGGATTGATTCGGCCAACGCCCTGGTTGGGCCAGTTGGTCAGATCCGGAACCTCAACTTCCCCGAAGTCGGAATCGATTGTTTTCAATCCCTTGACCCCGACGACCGTGCCATGGCAGGCATAACAGGCTTCGCCCTGGGTGTGGGCGGAAGGCGGCAGGCTGGTCAGCTCCCCATCGACAATCTGCTTCAGTCCGATAACTTCCGTCTCCAGGGCATGGTAAACCGGGTTGTTGCCGAGATTGCCGACGGCGTGGGCCTTCTTGGAATCCTGATACTCACCACTCTCCGTAGGATGGCAGGTGGCGCAATCGGCCGGGGAGACGATGGCATTAATCTGGTAACCGAAGTGCTCGAAGGAGTCAGCGTGCTCACTCGTCCGCAATCCATGGCACTCATAGCACCCGACAACGGTTTGGGCCAGCTCGCCGGGAACCGACTGGGCCGAGATGCGCCGGGCCAGTTCGTCCTGCTCCATGGCAGTCGCCGGACTGGTAATGGCGTGCCGGCTGCGTTGCCAGTCGGCGACGATACCCGGTGTAGCCATCTCATGGCAGAGCAGGCATTCCGAGGTGGCCTCGCTGGGCTCCGGTTGGGCGGTCAGGGCAAGGCCGGGCAAGAGCAAAATGAACAGCAGGGGTGATTTTCTGGTGCGTTTTCCGATATTCATGAGTGAACCTCCATCGTGGTCGGAATCCGGTTTATCAGCCTGCTTCAGAGGGGTCAATGACCGGCGGTTTTATATTAGAGTGTTTTGCCTTCCTGATAAGGATTGCTGGTGCTGCTTGCAGATTTCCACAAATGCGTATCTTCCATCCATGGACACTAAGACAGCGATTCGCGAACGCCGGGCCATCAAGCATTACGACCCGGAGCACATCATGACCGAAGCCGAGGAGCAGGAGCTCCTCGAATTGACCCTGCAGTCGCCGACTGCGTTCAACCTGCAGCATTGGCGGTTGGTGGTGGTCAAGGATCCGGAGTTGAGAAAGCAGATCCGGGCCGTCGCCTGGGACCAGGCACAGGTCACCGACGCGTCCCTGCTGGTTGTCTTGTGCGCGAACCTCAATGCCTGGAAGGAGGAACCGGAAAAGTACTGGCACAAGGCACCGCAGCCGGTGCAGGATTTTCTTGTTCCAGCTATCACCCAGTACTACACAGGCAGGGAACAGGTGCAGCGGGACGAGGGCATGCGGTCCTGTGGCATCGCCGGACAGACCCTGATGCTGGCCGCCAAGGCCATGGGCTATGATTCCTGCCCCATGGATGGATTCGATTTCGACAAGGTGGCAGAGATTATCAATCTCCCCGAGGGCCACGCCATTTCCTTCATGATCGCCGTTGGAAAAGGTACCCAGCCGGCATGGCCCAAGCCAGGCCAGCTCAGTTTTGACGAAGTGGTTGTCAGCGACCGCTTCCAGACTTGAGACGGGTCGGTAGTTGGCCGGGTTACTGCGCGGCCAATTTAACAGCTTCCTGCGTCAGCTCCCGGATTCTGGCAAAATCGCCGGCTGCGACGAGTTTCTGGTCGACGAACCAACTTCCGCCTATGGCCTCCGTGACGCTTAGGTCCAGGTATGGCTGGGCATTGGCTGCATTGATGCCCCCGGTGGGCACAAACTTGACGCCGGTGTGTCCATAAGGACCGGCCAGGGCCTTGAGCATTTTTGCCCCGCCGGCTGCTTCTGCGGGGAAGAACTTCAAGAGCTTCAGGCCCATCGAAAGGCCCCGTTCCACTTCTCCGGGTGTGATGACGCCTGGGACCATCAGGAAGTCCCTCGCTTGGGCAGTCTCGATAACTGCCGGATTGAGCCCGGGAGATACCCCGAAGGCGACCCCCATGTCAGCCAGCACAGGAATGCTTTCTGGATCAAGAATGGTCCCCGCCCCGACAATCATTTCCGGGAATTCCTTACGGATGGCGCGCATGGCGTCCATCGCACAGGGGGTTCGCAGGGTGATTTCAATATGGGGGACGCCTGAGTCCATCAGTGCCTCCGCCAAGGGGAGGGCGCTTTCCAGGGCAGGAATGACGGCAACGGGCATCAACCGGGTCGATTTTACGGAACTTAAACTCATAATTTTTGCTATTTAGTTAAAAAATGCTTGATAATTTATCCTTAGCGGAAATATTAAGGGCGCGTCAATTGAAATTTATGGCAGAACAAAACCAGTTAAGCGGGCTTACCGGAATGTTTGATTTTTCGATCTTGCGGGAAATCCGCAAGCGCGAAGGACTGACTTTGGAAGAGACAGCCCAGCGATCCGGCCTGAGCATTGCGGTGATTTCGCGACTTGAGCGGAACCAGACCAGCGCTGAGTTGGAGACCCTCTACAAGCTGGGCCGGGTATTCGGCATGAGCGCGACGGATCTTCTCGGCCTGGCGGAATCGCGGATGGCCCATCTCAAAGCCGATGAACAATACCGCAGTGACGGATTCCATTTCCGCGTCACGCGTTACGCCAACCACGCCTGTTTTTATGGCGAGGCCGATGCGGGCGCACGCATCCACAAACCGGAGATTCATCATGATGACCATGAGACCTGCTGGGTTATTGAGGGTAAGGTCAGGGTTGAACTTCCGCACGAAACGGTGGAGCTCTCAGCTGGCCAGAGCCTCCAGTTCGACGCCATCCAGGAGCACTCCTATGAAGCTGTTGAAGACAGCAAGCTGGTCCTTGTACACATCAAGAAGGGGAAGCGGTATTAAGGGACAAAGGACGAAGGACTAAAGATAAAGGACGAAGAGATTTTTATGGAAATTAAGAACAACTTGAAAGCAAGTGACCTGACGGAGAAGCTGGCCCAGTTCTGGGACGTTTCCGGTCAGAAGATTGATCTCATTGCGAAGGAGTATGACGCCTCGCAAGGGTCACCGGTCTTTACCTGGGCCGGCAAATACACTACCCGCGGCTGGACCGAGTGGACGCAGGGATTCCAGTATGGCAGTGCGGTGCTGCAGTTTGATGCCACTGGTGACGAGCGTTTCCTCGAACTGGGACGCAAGGACACCGTGGACAAGATGGCCCCCCACGTGAGCCACTTCGGGGTGCACGACCACGGCTTCAACAATGTCAGCACCTACGGCAACCTGTTGCGACTGATGAACGAGGGAATCATCCCGGAAAACAAGTGGGAGCGGGACTTCTACGAGCTGGCCCTGAAGATTTCCGGGGCAGTCCAGGCGAAGCGCTGGGCCACGACCGCTGATGGCGGCGGCTACATGTATTCCTTCAATGGGCCCCACTCCCTGTTCGTCGACACCATCCGGACTTGCCGCGCCCTTGTGGTCAGCGATCGCCTCGGGCATTCGCTTCTGGAAGACAACGACAAGTCGGTCAGCCTCCTCGGCCGCATGATCGAGCATGCCAAGGCAACGGCTCAGTATTCCGTGTTCTACGGGGAAGGCCGTGATGCTTATGACGAGTGGGGCCGTACCACCCACGAGGCGATTTTCAACCGTAACGACGGGAACTTCCGTTGTCCCAATGCCCAGCAGGGCTTCAGTGGGTTCACCACCTGGACACGCGGCTTGAGTTGGGCCATGGTTGGCTTCCCGGAGGAACTGGAATTCCTGAAGACGGTTTCCGATGCGGAGCTCGAACCGTACGGCGGGCGTGAAGCCATCGAGGCAGTTTTCCTCAAGGCCGCACGGGCCACCTGCGACTGGTTCATCGACAACACACCAGTGGATGGCATTCCCTACTGGGATGGTGGCGCACCGAACCTGTGGCAGTTGGGTGACTACAAAAACCGCAAGGCGGATCCGTTTAACGACCATGAGCCGGTGGATAGTTCGGCAGCGGCAATCGGTGCGCAGGGCTTGCTTCGCCTTGGCCGTTACCTTGGGACCGACACGGAGGACGGCGCCCGTTACTTCCAGGCAGGCCTGACTTCCCTGGAAACCCTGCTCGATGAACCCTACCTCAGCCTTTCCCCCGAGCACCAGGGCCTTGTCCTGCACAGCATCTACCACGAGCCCAATGGCTGGGACTACAAGCCGGAGGGGAGCAAGATTGCCTGCGGGGAAGCCAGCATGTGGGGGGATTATCACATGCGTGAGCTGGCCCTCTATGTCCAGCGTCTGATTGAGGACAAACCCTACTACACCTTTTTCAGCTGCGTGAAAGGAGCTTAATCATGACCGCAAAAGCCATTACGGACCTCTCCAAGTGTGCCATCCACACCATCACCACCAAGCCCTGGTCACTCGAAACGGCCATTGAGAAATTTGCCGCTGCCGGAGTCGGGGGCATCACCGTCTGGCGCGATACGCTGAAGGGGCACGATCCATTTGAAGTCGGCAAGCGCATCAAGGATGCCGGTCTCGATACCGTCGCCCTTGTCCGGGGAGGCTTTTTTACCTACAGCAACAAGGATGAGCGGGTAAAGGCATTTGCCGACAACCGGCTGGCCATCAATGAGGCGGAAAAAATCGGTGCCCCCATGGTTGTCCTTGTCTGTGGAGCGAGTCCGAACCAGTCCCTTGAGGAGAGCCGCAAGCAAATCCGCGAAGGGATTGAGGCCGTCCTACCCCACGCGGAGGCAGCCGGGGTGACCCTTGCCATCGAGCCCTTGCATCCGATGTACGCGGACGACCGGTCAGCGATTAACACCATGAAGTCGGCCAACGAGCTGGCGGAGTATTTCAATTCTCCCTATGTCGGAATTGCGGTTGATGTCTATCACCTCTGGTGGGATCCGGATTTGGAAACCGAGATCAAGCGCTGCGGCAAGAACGGCAACCTGACCGCTTTCCACGTCTGCGACTGGCGGACCCCGACCGCCGACATGCTCCTGGATCGCGGGCTCATGGGTGAGGGATGTATCGACATTCCCACTATCCGGGGATGGGTCGAGAAGGCTGGTTTCAAGGGCTACAATGAAGTCGAGATTTTCAGCAAGACCCGTTGGGAAGGCGACCAGGACGAATGGCTCAAGGCTGTGACGGAGGCTTACTTGGAGTCGGTTTAAGGTTGGGGTTAAGATTAAGACTAAGATTAAGATTAAGATTAAGAATTATGAAGACACACACTATTGGCATTATCATGAACGGAGTCACGGGCCGCATGGGCACGAACCAGCACCTGCTACGCTCCATCGACGCGATCATCAAGGAGGGCGGGATTAAGATCAGCCCCACGGAACGCATCATGCCGGATCCGATACTCGTCGGCCGTAATGAAACCAAGCTGAAGGCACTCATCGAACAGTCCAGTGTGGAGAAGTATACCACCGACCTGGACAGCGTGATGAACGACCCGGCCTACCCGATCTATTTTGATGCCCAGACCACGCTGCGCCGCTTTGACGCCGTCAAGGCAGCTGCTGCCGCCGGCAAGCATGTCTACTGCGAGAAGCCCACGGCCATTAAGACAGAAGATGCCTATGAGCTCTACAAGATTTGCCGTGATGCCGGGGTCAAGAACGGGGTTGTCCAGGACAAGCTTTGGCTGCCCGGCATGGTCAAGTTCAAGCGCCTCGTTGAAAACGGTTTCTTTGGTGAGATCCTTTCAGTTCGCGGGGAGTTCGGCTATTGGGTCTTTGAAGGCCATACCATGCCGCCGGAGCGCCCTTCATGGAACTACCGCAAGGAAGATGGCGGCGGGATGATCGTTGATATGCTCTGCCATTGGCGCTACGTCATCGACAATCTCTTTGGCAATGTGAAGAGCGTTTCCTGCCTGGCGGCGACTCACATCCCGGAGCGGATTGACGAGGAAGGTAACCCCTACAAGTGCACCGCCGATGACTCCGCCTATTCAACATTTGAGTTGGAGAATGGTGTTATTTGTCACTTCAACTCATCCTGGAATGTCCGTGTGCGCCGGGACGACCTGCTGACCATGCAAGTCGACGGCACCAAGGGTTCGGCCGTTGTTGGCCTGCGTGATGTCTGGACACAGCACTATGGCAACACGCCCCGGCCGGTCTGGAATCCTGACATCAAGCAACCGATCGACTTTATGGATGGCTGGCAGAAGGTTCCCGAGCAGGAGACCTATGACAACGCCTTCAAGATCCAGTGGGAATTGTTCCTGCGTCACGTTGTGCTCGATGAGCCATTCCGTTGGGATCTTCTCGAAGGTGCCAAGGGGGTCCAATTGGCTGAACTTGGCCTGCAAAGCTCTGCAGAGCGCAAGTGGATCGAACTCCCCGAACTGAAGGCCTGACATGAGCAAGAAAGTGGCTTTGGTAACGGGTGGGACCCGGGGCATTGGTCTCGGTATCGCCCGCCAACTCGCTGAAGAGGGATTCAATCTTGCCCTGAATGGGATGCGTCCCGAGGAGCAGGTGAAGGATGTTCTTGATGAACTGCGCGGTCTCGGAGCGGATGTCTTATACGTTCCCGGCGACATCGGTAGTTCGGAAGCCCGGGAAGGGATGATTGAGGCCGTGCGGGAACACTTCGGGTCCCTGAACTGGCTCATCAACAATGCCGGCGTGGCTCCACGGGAGCGCCTTGATATTCTTGAGACCACCGAGGAGAGTTTCGATTTTGTCGTCGGGACCAACCTCAAGGGCGGTTTTTTCCTGAGCCAGTTGGCAGCCATTTGGTTGGTGGCCCAGAAGCAGGCCGATGCCAGTTTCCAGGGTGGAATCATCAACGTCTCTTCCATCTCCGCTACTGTCGTCTCGGTGAACCGGGGTGAGTACTGCATCGCTAAGGCGGGATTAAGCATGTCGACCCAGTTGTTTGCCGCCCGCCTCGGGGAGTACGATCTACCGGTCTATGAGGTGCGTCCGGGAGTGACCAAGACGGACATGACCTCCGGGGTCACGGACAAGTACGACAAGTTGATCTCCGATGGCCTGTGCGTGACCCGCCGCTGGGGATACCCGGAGGATGTCGGCAAGGCGGTCGGATCGTTGGCCCGTGGTGATTTTCCGTACTCCACCGGTCAGGTGGTCATGGTCGATGGCGGGTTGACGATTCCGCGGTTGTAAAGGACTACAGGCGTCCCGCCTGTTAGTTGTCGCCCTTGCAGGGCTTTGTATTCTTGTTGGCAACGGGCTTACCCAGGGCTGCGCCATCCTTCGGATGGCTTACCCTGGGCTGTGAGATTCCGGGCCTCCGGCCCACTGTGGCCTCTTGAGGCCAAGATCAGATTCGTAGCCACAGGCTTGTAGAATGTGGCATCTATGAGGCCGGCCTAATTCAGCAGCGCGATCACCTGGTCGTGGATATCCGGGTGAGAGGCAACAAGGCCCTTGGTGCCGTCCGGAGGATTGCCCTGCCAGTCAGTGGCAGCGGCACCGGCACCCTTGAGAACGGGGATGAGGGCGGCGATGTCCCAGAGGTTGAGGATCGGGTCGGTCATGACATCGGCCTGACCCGAGACCAGCAGGGTGTAGCCGAAGCAGTCGCCCCAGCTGCGGTATTGCCCGGTGGCATCGAGGAGTGCCTGCCATCCTTCCGGGTTGTGATAGTGTGGCGGGCTCTTGGGGTCAGTGGTCAGGAGAAAGCAGTCCTTCAAGGCCGGTGGCTGGCGCAGCGTAACCGGGCGGTCATTGCAGAGGCACTGCTCGTTGTTGCCGATGTAGAGATTACCGATGGAGGAAATGTGGATAGCCCCCCATTGGGGCACACCATTTTGGCGGAGACAAATAAGGGTGCCGAAATGGGGGCAGCCTGCAGCGTAGGATTTGGTCCCATCGATGGGGTCGAGGACCCAGGTAAATTCCGCCTCCGGGTTGTCCTCCCCGAACTCTTCCCCGATGATGCCATGGTCCGGGAATTCCCGGGCAATCAACTCCCGCATGATTTCCTCGGCCTTGCGATCGGCGTAGGTGACCGGGGTATCGTCTTCCTTGAACTCGACCTTGAGTTCCGGATTGGCGAACAGGGGATTGATGACTTTTGCGCTCTCGAAGGCCAGTAACTTGAGAAAGCTGATGATCCCTTGGTCGTCTTTCATGAGATTGTTTCTTGGCCATGCCGGCCCGGATGGCAATGCGCTTTTGCCGGCTAGTGATTGACCGGGAGGTGCCGGGCCACAATGCCGGTAAGCTCGTCAAAGGTCTTTTGGGCGAGGGCCTCGTCCTCTGCTTCAGCCAGCAGGCGCACCTTCGGTTCGGTCCCGGAGTAGCGCAGCAGGATGCGGCCGGCTTCCCCGAGGTCCTTTTGGAGTTTTTCAAGGTCGGCTTGTAGATCGGGAAGGCTTTCCAAGTCCGGCTTGCTGCTGACGACGAGGTTCTTCTTCAGTTGTGGAAACGGTTGGAAGAGCGAGGCCAGCTCGGCAAGGGAACGGTCCGCCTGCAGCATCTCCCGGAGGACCAGCAGGGCCGCCAGAAGGCCGTCACCGGTGGGCAGGTAGTTCATGGCGATGAAGTGCCCACTGGATTCACCCCCGAGGACATAGCCGTGCTTGCGCATGGCATAGAAGACCTGACGGTCCCCGACACCTGTGCGCATGACATTGACCCCGGCCGGGCGAAGGCACTTCTCGAGACCAAGGTTGCTCATGATCGTGGCAACGACCGTGTCGCCATCCAATTGGCCGCGCCGGGCCCAGCCATCACCGAGAATCGCCATGACGGCATCCCCGTCGACGACCTGACCCTGATGGTCGCAGAGGATGACCCGGTCACCGTCCCCATCGTGGGCGATGCCAAGATTTGCGCCCTGTTCCCGGACAGCCTGACACATCACTTCCGGATGTTCGCTCCCGAGGCCGTCGTTGATATTCTCGCCATTCGGATCACAACCGAGGGGTATGACCTGTGCGCCGGCCCGGGTGAGCATTTCACCGGAGGTCCTGTAGGTGGCACCGTTGGCGCAATCGAGGACGATCCGCATCCCCATCAGGCCATTGTCGGGAAGGAGGCTTTCATAGGTTTCGAGATAGTGGCGGCGGGCCTCGAAATAGCGGACAGCAGGTGTATGAGAGGGATCTTCCTTTTCCTCCCGGGCGATGGCATCGACGAGTGCCTCAATGGCCTCCTCGTCTTCAGTACGCAACTTGCAACCCCCGGGGCCGAACAGCTTAATCCCGTTGTCGGAGGCCGGATTGTGGGAAGCTGTCAGGACAATACCCAAGTCCAGCCCAAGGATGCGGATGGCAACCGCCGTGGCCGGGGTGGGGCAGACACCGGCATCAAAAATCCGCACGCCCTCCTGGTCGAGTCCGCGGGAAAGGGATAAAAAGAGGTTGGCTCCGGAGGCCCGGGTATCCCGGCCAATGGCGACATGGCGCGAGGCACTGGCTGGCTTCCGGTTGAGCCATTGCCCGATGGCACGGCCCAGACGGTAGACAAATCCAGCTTCAAGGAGGGGGCCCTTGACGCGGTCGCGGATCCCGTCTGTGCCAAAGTACTTCATTGGTTATTCCCCGGTTGCGGCATAGAAGGCGCGGGCTTTCTCCAGCCATGACCGGAGGGCGCCACCGAGCAGGATTTCCCGCGCCAGGGCGCAGCCCTCATCCAGACTGTCGACACGGTCCACAACCAGGAAGGCGGCGGCCGCGTTGAGGGCGAGTGTGTCGACGAGGCTGACGCGGCCATTTCCGGCAAGAATGTCATTCAGGAGAGCGACATTTTCCGCGGCTGTCCCCCCTTTGAGGTCGTCCGGTGAAGCGGGTGGAAAACCCAATCCATCGGGAGTCCAGACGGCATCAATCTCGCCGAGACTACCAAAGCCGCGGACATGATTGTTTCCGGCGGTGGTCAATTCGTCCATGAATCCGCCCCCAGGCAGCTCGGAGCAAACGGCCAGGCCACGGGCCAGCCCCAGTTGATCCAGGGCCCCGGCCAGATGCCCGACCCACTGCGGGGAAAAGACACCAAGCAGCTGGTGGGCTGGTTTTGCCGGGTTAATGAGAGGCCCGAGGATATTGAAAACGGTCCGCTGCCCTTCCTCCGCCAAGGCCTTGCGGACGGGCATGATTTCCTTGAAGGCGGGATGAAAGGCGGGCGCAAAGAAGAAACAGAAGTTCAGTTCCTCGATGGCAGCTCGCAAAAGGGCGGGGTCGGTATCCATGCGAATGCCCTGCTCGGAGAGGAAGTCCGCGGAGCCGCTTTGGGAGGTGATGGCCCGGTTGCCGTGCTTGAGGACCTTGGTTCCGGACGCAGCTACGATAAAGGCGGTGACGGATGAAATGTTGAAGCCCTTGGAGCCGCTGCCGCCCGTCCCGACGATGTCAATGGCTTCCGCGGCAATGTCGGACAATTGCGGATCGCTGGCGAGGCCACGAAAGACCCGGGCGAAGGCGGTCACCTCTTCAACCGTCTCGCCTTTCTGGTGGAGTGCCTTGAGAAAGGCTTTTTTCTCCGCGGGATCGACATCCGGCAGGGGCAGGGCCTCTGCGGCGGTCACGCATTCCCCGGCTGAAAGGTTTGTTCCCGCACTCAGTTTGTTCGTTATTTCCGGTAAGTCTGACATTCCCTATCGAGGAAAGCCCAAGGGTCTGTGCCCGCAAGGATATTTCTGGTATGCGCCTTGAAAATTCCTGCCTAATGGTTGCCAAATGGTCCGGACCCTGCTTCCGTCCCGGTAATTTATACGATTATGAGCGATTTGAGCACCATCACAGTAGCCCGGGGCGATGGCATTGGCCCGGAAATCATGGACGCCACCCTGCGGATCCTCGAGGCCGCCGGGGCCCGGTTGAAATACGAGGAAATCGAGATTGGCGAGAAGCAGTATCTTGGCGGGCATACCTCCGGCATCAGCCCGGAGGACTGGAAGACCCTGTTGAAGAATCCGGTTTTCCTCAAGGCACCGATCACCACGCCTCTGGGCGGTGGGTACAAGAGCCTCAATGTGACCATCCGGAAAAGCCTGCGGCTTTTTTCCAACGTCCGGCCCTGCGTCGCCTATTCGCCCTACGTCAGCACTAATTTCCCCAATATCGACATGGTGATCATCCGGGAGAACGAGGAGGACCTCTATGCCGGGATTGAACACCAGCAGACGGACGAGGTTGTCCAGTCCCTGAAGCTGGTCAGTCGCCCGGGTTGTGAGGCCATTTGCCGCTATGCAATGGAATATGCCCGGGCCTATGGCCGGAAGAAGGTCACCTGCCTGACCAAGTCCAACATCATGAAGCACACGGACGGGCTCTTCCAGAAGGTTTTCGAGGAAGTTGCGGGCGAGCCGCAGTACGCGGACATCCAGACCGAGCACCGGATTATCGATATCGGGGCAGCCCTGGTGGCGGCCCACCCGGAGGATTTGGATGTCATTGTCACCTTGAACCTCTATGGGGACATTGTCAGTGACATCGCTGCCTTGGTTGCCGGCTCCGTCGGCCTTGCCGGTTCCGCCAACATCGGGTTTGATGCCGCGATGTTTGAAGCGGTCCACGGATCCGCGCCGGACATCGCCGGCAAGGACATTGCCAACCCGTCCGGCCTGCTCAATGCCGCCACCATGATGCTGGTCCATCTCGACCAGGGCGATGTGGCGACGAAGATCCGCAATGCCTGGTTAAAGACCCTCGAGGACGGCATTCACACGGTCGATATTTTCAAGGACAGCATTTCCAAGGAAAAGGTAGGGACGCAGGCCTTTGCGGATGCGGTTATCGAGCGCCTGGGCCAGGAACCGAGCTCCTTTGAACCGGCGCACTTCACCAACCAGGGCATTCACATTGAATTGCCGGAACATCCGGCGAAGGAAAAGAAGCTGGTCGGGGTGGATGTCTTCATCGACTGGGATGAAGCCGGGCGGGACCCGGATATCATTGGCGATGGCCTGGTGAAGCTGGATGGCGACGGATTACGGCTCAAGCTGATCACGAACCGTGGGGTGAAGGTTTATCCCGAGGGCATCGAGGATACTTTCTGTACCGATCACTGGCGGTGCCGCTTTATTGCCACCAGCGAGGAGGGCACCTGTACGCACAGCCAGATTTCCAGTCTCATGCTGCGGGTGGCCAACGCCGGCTTTGACTTTATCAAGACGGAACACCTCTACACCTTTGACGGCGAGAGGGCCTACTCACTGGCGCAGGGCGAGTGAGCGACGGCGAAGGATAAAGCCGAGTGCGGTCAGTCCCAGTGCGGCCGCAAACAGGGATGGCTCCGGAACGGAGACGGTGTCGATATCGACTTGATTAATCGTCACCGCGGCCGGAAAGGAGAAATTGAAAACTTCCCAATCCGGGTTGGGCTCGATTTCGATGTCGTACACGGCGGTGTTAATGATCACGGGTTGGCCGAATTCCGTGGAAACGGGCGGATCGGGGCTGTCGAAATAATTGACCAGGGTCCAGTTGGAAATGGGACCACCATTATCCGTCCCGCTGACGCTGGCCAGGCTGCCGGAGTTGAAAAAACCGCCGAAGCTCGTATAGCTGATTTGGACGCGGACCTTTTTCAACGGCATGTCGTCGATCCAGTTGGGCACGCTGATGGACATGGCGTTCAAAGCCATGGTAATGTAAGCGGCACCCCCGCTGGTCGAGGCAAAGGGTTCGCCTGAATAAAGGGTCGTTGCCGGGATGGCATCATCCACTGAGTTAAAACTGTCGGCAATGTTGAGGGCGGTGGTCTCCGGTGGTATCGGCAGGGTCAAATTGGTCCAGTGCGCCTCCACCGAGAGGGGCTCTCCCCGGTAGGAGGCCGGGAACGTGTCGTTGGCCACCGCCGGTTGGACAAGGAGCAGGGACAGTAGACTGATCCAGGGAATGGTTCGTGCATTCATGATAGGTATGGATTCGCAGATGCCGATTTCGCTTAAGCCGCTTTAGTTTGATAGTGAATACAGGGCTCGAGTCGAGTGTAATCTTTCTCCCGCTACGGTGGTTGTTAAAATGATATGGGCACCGGTATTGCAATTGAGAGGGGAATGTATTGTGATGGAGGACATGTTTGAGCGATTCCGTGGAGTCCCTGCCCTTTTGCTGGTTGGCCTGGTCCTTGTCGGCACCGCCTGCACCCGCGACCGGCCGGCTGCCGTCGCCAAGCGGGACGGGATCCTCCTTCTGGGCAATGGCCCGGAGCCGCAGGCACTGGATCCGCATGTGACAACGGGGACGGCCGAGTTGAACATCGAGATGGCCCTCTACGAAGGGCTTGTTTCGCCGCATCCGGAAACCCTGGAGCCCATTCCGGCGGTGGCGCTTTCGTGGGATGTTTCGGAAGATGGAAAAACCTACACCTTCCGCTTGCGGGAGGATGCCCTCTGGTCGGACGGGCAGCCGGTGACAGCGGCCGACTTCCTTCAGGCATGGAAGCGAGTCCTGACTCCGTCGCTGGGGGCGCCGTATGCCTCCATGTTGTTCCTGCTGGAGGGGGCCGAGGCCTTTAACCGTGGACAGAGCGATGACTTTTCCTCGGTGGGGGTAAGGGTCCTTGATGATCACACCCTCGAGGTGAGGCTGGAAAATCCCGTGGGATATTTCCTCTCTGTCCTCCTGCATCCGGTCTGGTATCCGGTGCCCGCGCACAAGCTGGCTCAAGATAGTCCGGCCAGCCGCGCCGGCAGCTGGACCCAGGCGGGAACATTTGTCGGCAACGGGCCCTTTGTCCTGGTGGAATGGTTGCCCAACCAGTATGTGGAGGTCCGGCGCAATGAGTTGTATTGGGATGTCGCTACAGTGGAGCTGGAGGGAGTCCGCTTCATGGCCATCGATGAACCGGCGGCGGAAGAGCGGGCCTATCTTGCCGGTCAACTGCATGTCACCGACTCACTGCCCCCTGCAAGGGTGGCCGCTTATGTGGACAGCGTCTCCATGGACTTGCGCATCGATCCGTATTTGGGAACCTACTACATTTTGGCGAATGTCCGCGATGGTGTCCTGGCCGATCCAAAGATCCGCCGTGCGCTGGCATTGTCGGTTAACCGGGAGGCAATTGCCGGTCGATTGCTGGGTGCCGGGCAGCGGGCAGCCGGTGGCTTTGTTCCCGACAATATGCCGGGCTACGATGCCAACATCCCGGTGGAGCATGATCCGGTCGCGGCCCGTCACCTCCTGGCAGATGCCGGTTTCCCGGAGGGCAAGGGATTCCCCAAGCTGGAGTACCTTTTCAATAGCTCCGAGAGCCACCGCCAGATTGCCGAGGCCCTCCAGGGGATGTGGAAGAAAGAGCTGAATATCGACGTGGTCCTGGTCAACCAGGAGTGGCGGACCTACCTGCAGCGGCGCGCCAGTGGAGATTTCCAACTGGCCCGGGCGGTCTGGATCGGGGATTACCTTGAGCCATCAACCTTTCTCAACTTGTGGACCAGCACGGATCCCAACAACTGGGCCGGCTATTCCAGTGTCCGCTATGACACCCTCATTGAGACGGCCCGCAAGACGGCCGATCCGGTCCAGCGCATGCGCCGATATGCCCTGGCCGAGCGCTACCTCATTGCCGACCAAACCGTCATCCCGCTCTACCACTACGTCACCGTCTACCTCAAGGATCCCTCGGTCACCGGCTGGCACAGCAACCTTCTTGACTGGCACCCGCTGAAGTACGTGGGGTTTGAGTGAGTGGGGGCGGTGCCAAGGGTGGTAGCGGATTGGCACGCATCCACGGGTCTACGACAACCCGATGCCGGTTGAGGCGGCAGCGGGTCATGTCGAGGAATGGTTGAATCAAAAAGCCTGCCGACTGGTTACCGTTGAGCCCGAGGATGTAGCAAAAGCGCTGGAGCTTCTCAGGCACCTTGGTCTTGGAGGCGACTTGACGACTGACGCCCAGATCGCTGCTGCTGCGCTTCGCCTGGATGCGACTATCCACTCCGTTGATACGGATTTCCTTCGCTTTCCCGGTCTCCGCATGTCATTTTTGTTCAAGACCGGAATAAGGCCCCGCCGAAGGCTTTGGCATTGGCCGAATCCAAAAGGAGGCATCCCTTGTTTACATGGAGAAAGGCGAAGTTGCCGGGCCCTTCAGTAAAAAGGTCGGTGTGGTCCTGCAGCACTTTTTGCGAAATTTCCTGAGGAAACATGCTCAGGCCCCTGAAATAATGATGGCCGTTGCGCTCGACCGAGCGATTCCCGAGAAGGGCCTGCACGGCAAGATCCTGAACAAGGGCGATGGGGCCAATGTTGGCGAGGTCCTCACCTGTCATCAGGTAATTGCCCTCCGGATTCCGTTGCTGCTGCAAACCGATGAGGCAGCGGTTGCGGATGCCCTTGAAGACGCCCTTGCAGTTCTTGTGGCTGACGCCCGCATAGCCGAGTTCCAATGCCCGGGGAAAGTCTTCGAGGGCACCATCGGATTCATCGATGATGATGGGCACAGGACGAATCCATGCGGTTGAGACATTCTGGGCTTCGCTGGACAGGGCGACTTTGCGGTTAATCGGTTGCTCGATGAAGATGAGGTGCTCAAAAAAACCAGCCAGCAAGGAGTCCGCATAAACCTGCTCACTGAATTCGCGAAGCTGACCGGCTGAGCTGAACTGTTCGTTGCCATCAAGACTGAAGCGGAAATCCGCCGGTGCGCATTCTCCAACCACATTGGCGACCTTTCTCAGGCGCTGCAGATCCTCTCCGGGGACGCCGCTCAGCTTCAACTTGAATTCACGGATTCCGTAAGTGGTGATACAGGCCTCAAGGGATTGGGGCAGCCCGTCCTCAAGGCGTTCCTCGACAGGAATATCCTCGACGCGCAGGTAGTCGGCCATGCCAACGGTGTGACGGAGGTTGACGGATTCAAGGGGACGGGGAGGCAGGAAGTCGGAAGGTTGGAGGCCCCGCAATTCAGGAGACAGCCTTCCGAGGTTGATGCCGAGGAGGTTATCCTGCACGAGTTGCCAGAGGGGTGCCTCCTCGCACCGGCAAACGGCGTCAAGGACGGCGCGCTCGACCAGGGAAATTCCGAAATGCTGCAAAAGCGGCGGAAAGCCCGGGGGAGACATGAGCCGGTTGTACAATTGCCACCAGCAATCAAAGGCGGATTCCGCCTCGATCCCGGCCGCTGCATCCAAGGCCATTGAAACGGACCGTTCCATGTCCGCTATTTCCTGTTCAAGCGGCGTATCCGGTTCCTTGGTGAACCACTTCGGCGGCAGATGGTCCGCGCTTTGGCCAGTGAAGGCCCTGCCGTCGATCTCCAACGTGACCGACACAAAAAGGTGCGGGACATCTGTCATCGTGGCGATGCCGTACTTGAAGGGCATGCGGGTCGCGATGTCCCGGCGGCGAATTGAGTGGCGAATCAGCTTGATGGACATTTTTGGTGTATTGGAGATTAACTACAAAACACGCAGATCCTGGCGAGTCAAAGATCTCCCAGATTGTGGGCCTCAAGGATCTCGGATACCCGGACAATGCGTTCTTCCCGGATGGCGGTTTTCATGGCGGTCAATGTGGCGATGACCCGGAGGCCGTCAACCAGGCCCGGGCGGGAAGGCGCCTCATCATCGAGGCACTTGCCGAAATATTCCAGGTAGTTGCGGAATTCGCCGACATGGTGGCTGGAACCGCCAAAGCGGAAGTAATAGGCATGCTCGTAGGTGTAGTCTTCCGACGAAAGCGTCCTGCCATCAATTGCGGTAAAATAGCGAAAATCCGGATACTTGGCGCTGAGGGTGCCGGTCTCGCCGCGCACGGTGCACTCGATGAAGGACTGGGCCTGGGGATGGGCGCTTGGTGTTCCGAAGGCCCCGGAAACCATGGCGATCGCGCCGGCCTCATTCTTGAGGACGAAATGAAAGATGTCCTCCGGGCCGTCGCGGCCTTTTGAGGAATCGCTGGTGACGGCAAAGCCCGTGACCTCCGAAATCCCCCCGAGGTACCAATAGGCGAGATCGGCGGGATGAACCAGTCCGGTGAAAATCCAGTCGTTGCCGCCCTTCCTGCCCCACTTGCCGCTCGTGCCGCCGCGCTTGTCCCCGTGGTAATGGGCCTCAACGGAACGGAGGGTGCCGGTTTGCCCGGACTCGAAGTCCTCCCGTTGACGCATGAAGGTCGGGAAGAACCGGCAGCTCTGGCCGACCAGCACCTGCTTGCCGGATTCCCGCTGCAACTGGAGAAGTTCCGCACCGCGGGTAAGGTCGGTCAGCAGCGGCTTGGTGCAGATGACATGCTTGCCGGCCCGCAGGGCCAGGGCGATGTGTTCGGCGTGGAGCGGATCGGGGGTGTAGATACCGACAGCATCGATTTCCGGATCCGCCAGCATGGCCGCATAGTCGGTTGTGTAGGCGGGGATACCGTATTCCTGTTGCCGTTGCCGGCAGAGCGCCTCGTCGAGGTCGCAAATGAGGGCGGTCTTCCAGTATTCGCTGTCTTCCGCCCCGCCAAGGATGCTTTTGCCTTCCCCTAGGCCGATAATTCCAAGGTTCCTGTCCATGTCAACTTTCAGGCTTAACTGAGGAATTGCGTGATATGCAATTAATTTGTCGTTACGAGTTGCGTGCTCTGAATCGCCTCCGGGTCGCCGAACAGGGCGGCCGCGGCGGCGCGGGCGGAGGGAGCGGCGGAGGAATAGGTAAGGAGGATGTTTTTCGCGTTTTTCGGCGCGATCCACTCGAAGGGCTGGTTGGTGACGACGATGAAGGTCTTGTCCTCCCGCTCGAGCAGCGGCTCGATCCAGCGGGTGCCGGGTTGGCTCCCGCGCGAGAAGTAGAGCGTGAGCACGATGGTGTCGAAGGAATCGATCAGCTTCAGCAGCTTGTCCCGGTCAGTCTCGTTGTAGTTGGTATCCGCCTCGTAGTAGCTGAGGGAGCGGTTGTATTCCAGCATGCTCTTCCACAGTATGCCGGAGTGGGCATGAATGTCATTCGGACGGTAGTGGGTCAGCTGCTCGACCACGAGAATGCGTTTGGAATCGCGCGAAAGCGGGAGGGAATGACCGTCGTAGCGGGCAATGCGCAGGGCCTTGCTGGCGAGGTTCGTTGACAAGGCCTGGAACTCAGGACGGCGGATGACTTTGTCCGGATCGGGGTGCCAGTGGAAGTTGTCGAGCTTGTAGGCCTTCTTGAGCTTGATCTGGCGCTCGATCTTGCGATCGACCTCCGTTTCCGGGATACGGCCCGACTCGATGGCCTTGACGACCGCCTCGAGGCACTTGTCGAGATCCTCCGCCGGCTCCTCCTGCTTCTGGAGGATGAGGTCGCAACCGGCCTCCAGGGCGAGGACACAGGATTCCTCCAACCCGTAACGGTTCATCATGCCGCCCATGGTGATGCTGTCGGTCGTGATGACGCCGTCGAAGCCCATACGCTCGCGCAGCAGGCCGGTGATCACCTTTTTCGACGCTGTGGCGACGTGGTCGGGGTCAATCGCTGGATAGATGCTGTGGGCGATCATGATCGAGGGCAACAGGTCCTGCTCAATGAGCCGCCGGTAGGGAAGGAGTTCGCGGTTCCAAAGGGTCTCCTCGTCGACATCGATGACCGGCACCTCGAAGTGTGCATCCACATCGGAATGCCCGCGCCCCGGGAAGTGCTTGCCGGTGGCGATGACCCCTGCCTCCTTGAAACCGCGGCAGGCGGCGATGGCGTATTCCGCGACGGTTTCGGCATCCTGCCCGTAGGCGCGGGTGAGCACCTCCGGGCTGCGCGGTTCGGTGTTGATGTCGCGGACCGGCGAGTGGACCCAGGTCAGCCCGATGGCCCGCATCATGGTGCCAAGGGCAAGCGCCACCTCGTAGGCCTTCTCCGGCCCCCCGGCCGCTGCGATCCCCATCGGCTGGGGAAAGAGTGCTGTCCCGCTGTAGGGGAAGTCGGCGCTCTCCCCGCCTTCCTGGTCAAAGCAGAAGTGCAGCGGCAGAATGGCGTTCTTGTCCCCATTTTCCTCGTACATGTCCCGCAGGAGGGCCTGGTAGTCGGTGGCCGTGGCCGGGCTGACGGGGACCTGGTCGGGTCGGTAATGCAGTAAGGGTTGCTTTTCCAGGTCGATTTCAAGATCTCCCGCGGTTGAGCTGATGTAAGCCCCCGTCTTCGGATCACGGTAGCCCATGAAGCGCTTGAACTGTGGGCTCACCCGTAGGCCGGAGGCGTGCCAGCGGTGGATCTTGTCCAGTGCCAGCTGGTGCTTGGCAATGCCGGCAAAGCCCTGGCTGAAGAGGGCACCGGCCTTTTCCCGGAGGGTCCAGTCTTTTGGATCGGTCATGGGGATTACAATGGAGATTGCGTGCATGAGTTCATTTCTCCTCTTGATGAGCGCGTTAACTTGCTGGGGTAGAGTTGGATTGAGACTTTGTGATTTTGGACCTATCCAGTGTCTGGGGAAGCGAGGATAGATTTACGATAGTATCTCGTCGAGGTCTGGGGATTAGTCAGTACAGGCAGGGTTAACGTGCTAAACTTTATTCCTTTAGACAAAGGTCTGAGAAAGTACAACCACTCAGGATCGAACCTTCCCGATTGTTCCAATACTCAAACAAATAATAATGAAAAAACAAATTGCACTCCTCCTCTCGCTCGCTCTCGCAGGAGCTAGTTCGGCCCAGGTTGTCATCTACTCCTTTGGTGAAAGTACGGAATATTCAACTGGCGCGCCTCAACTAACATTGGGTGATGGTACGACGGCGGCATCCAATTCCGATCTAAGCCGTGCCTTTTCAACCAACGCCATGCAGCCGCAGACCGATTATACGGGGCCCGGTTTTTTTGGCGGTTGGGAGGCTTCGGATTCATTGAATCAGAATATGGATTTTCCGCCCCTGATTAATCAGCACACAACAACTGGTGGTTTTGACGGTCTGTACTTTACGCTCAATGCCACAGCGTCAGAAGCAGGGAGCTTCGCCCTGTTAATGATGGCCGATGCGTCGACCACGGTTAATTTCAGTGACCTACAATCTTTCACCTTGGCAGCCGCCCGCACGACCGGGACCGGTCAAAATGCGATCGCTCATGCTGTCATCCGGGTAGGCAGCAGTTATTATGTGGCTGATACGCCGGCTAACAATGTTTCAAGCGCTTACGGCGACATTTCCCTGGCGCTCACATCCTGGAACACCTACGATCCTGCGAGTTCACTATCCGCAATTGGTTCCAGTGCCACATTAAATGGAACGGACCAGGTTGATGCAGTGGGATACCTGCTCTTTCGAAATGTTTTATCAACCAATACAGGCGGAAATACCCGGTTTGGGGTTGGCAAGTTCGAGGTGGTGGCCGTCCCCGAGCCGTCAACCTACGCGCTGTTGGCCGGGTTTGCGACGCTGGGGCTGATTCTGTTCCGTCGTCGCCAGAGGCTATGACGAACACGGTCCGTCGTCGCCTCATTAAGTGAGGCTTTGACGGACTAATTAAGCCTTACAGCGACCAGAAATTTCCAAAGGGTTAGGGGTTTTAAGGACCAGGCGCCGGCCGGCTTGAAAGAGCGGTCGGCGCTTTTCTTTCGCCCGGCTTTTGGGATACTCCCGGATTAACGCGCTAAACCGAGATCTGATTGAGGGAGATGGAATGTATTTTGATAATGAGATTCCCCATAATAAACCAAAATAACGCACTCCAATAATGAAAGCAAACTACATTACGCTGAGAAAGCTGACTCTTGCGCTTGCCCTGATATCCCCGTTTTCCGGGATTTATGGTCAGGACGAACCACAAGACAAATCTGCGGAGGATGAAGTGATCAACATGAATCCCTTCGTTGTCCAAGCCTATGAGGATTCCGGATACCTTTCGGGTAATGCCTTCAGTGCTTACCGGATCAATACGCCCATTATAGAGATACCCTTCAGTATCCAGGTGCTGAATGAGGAGTTCATCGAAGATATCGTGGCTGTGGATGTCCGGGACCTGGTTCCTTACACCGCGGGGGTCAACCTTGTCGAGAAGAACAACCAGGTGCAGGAAATCAGTGAATTTTCTATCCGCGGCATTGAAAGCTCAAGGCCGAAGCGGAACGGCATGACACGCTACCTGATCCTGGACACCACTAATGTGGAGAGAGTCGAAGTGGTCAAGGGCCCGGCCTCGACCATGTATGGTGCCGCTGAGCCCGGGGGGATCATTAATTATGTGACCCGGCGGCCGACAGAGGTGCCTACTTTCGGGTTCGATGCGACAATCGGTTCGTGGAATTATTACCGTGCCCAGCTCAGCGCGTCGGGGCCAATTGTTGAAGATACGCTCCTTTACCAGATCGATGCGTCTGCCCTCGACCGTAAAGGGTACCGGGACTTCGATGAGGAGCAGCGGCAATTCATCTCCTCCGCGCTCGAATGGCGCCTGAGCAGTATGGTCACTTTGATAGGTGAAGTGGAGTACCTCGAAAGGGAGGCAAACCCCGTGTCTCCGAACATTATTTACAATGAAGAGTTGTATGAAAACGGGCTTATTGATCCGGCCACTGACCTGCTTGTGGGACCCACTATTTCCACTAATCCCCGCCGTGTGCGTTGGACGGATATTAATCCTCTATTCAGCGATAAATTCAATTCATCGGGTCCTGATGCCAACATTGAGGTAGATGCCCTGGTCGCCAGTCTGGAGGCCAACGTGATTTTCAACGACAAGTTGTCGGCCCGTGCCATCGCCGCGAATTCGGAAATCAATAACGACAACCGCCTTGCCTACGCCAACCGGACACGTGTTGCCGGCGACGGCTTGATCCGCAGCACCTTTGGCTGGGATGCGACCAACGACGTCACCCAATTCCAGGCAGACCTTGTCTATAACAATCAGGACGGCGCCATCCATCACCGTGCGATGGTCGGTGTCGAGCATGTGAATGACAAGTTTGACGTAGATATCAACTTCAGCGGCATCCCGGGTCAGCGCGCTTACTTCCTTCCGGAGAATGAGTCCAAGCTGCCTGAGGACACTGCCACCGCCGACTTCACATTCAATGATTTGGACTTGCGCCCGTTTGATCCGGCAAGAAACCAGAAGGTGAATAACGTCGTTGAGAATACGGGGTTCTACGCTTCCTACATGTTAAGCGCGATGAACCGCCGACTGAACATACTCACGGGTGTACGCAGGGATAAAAGCATCGCAGAAGATGGTGAGGGTAACGACCTGCGACCCGAAATCGAGGAGACCACCTACCAACTGGGGGCCAACTTCAACCTCACGGATACGGTTACCGTCTTCGCCAATTATTCGGAAAGTTTCATTCCCGTGAGTGGCATCTTCAGACGACTGCCGGAGGGTGGTGACTCTGAGGATGATATCATCATCGAACCCCTGCTTCCCCAGACCGGGGAGGGCTATGACATTGGCGTCAAGCTGCAGTCTCCCGAAGGCAAGATTGCCGGGACGATTTCATTCTTCGACATTGAGCGCCAGAATGTGGCCCGAACCACAGCCTACCAGGTATTTAATGACCAGGGTGAAATTGTCGTCTCATTCCCGTACAACGTCTATACGGAAGGGCAAACCAGTAAGGGTGTTGAGGCGACACTGATCCTGACACCAATTACCCATTGGCAGACGATTGTTAATTATGCACATATTGATGCTGAGATCATAGATGCCAATTTCGATGGTGACCCACACGAGGACATTCTCACCAGTGTTGTGGGTGTTCCGGAGAACCGGTTCTCCCTCTGGACCAAGTACACGATCGAGGACATCCAGGATGGCCTGCAGCTTGGTCTCGGGTTCATTTGGTCGGATGAAAGCCGTGGCACGCGGAATGACCGGGATGTCATTGTGCTGGATTCCTACGTGAGGGTGGATCTCCTCGCACAACTCGACTTCGAACTGTCCGGCAAAGACGCCTATCTCAAGCTCAATGTAAAGAACCTGTTCGATGAGACCTATTATAATCCGGGGCCCTTCCTGGGGGACCCGCTGAATTTTACACTCGGTTTCGGAATGGATTTCTAGTGGTCCTGTTACCGGGGAATTTCACGGCGGTAGCGTTAACTCGCTACCGCCTTTTGCCGAGTCCGTATATTCCAGAATCATGCAAGCAGGGTCACCTCATGGAGTGACAAGCTGTAATGACTGCCCGGTGGATTGCCCGGGCGGTTCTTGATGATCCAGTTGGCTGAATAACAGAGCCAGAACGTCAGCCCATCTGCTGAAATGAATTTCGTCGGAATGTTGATGAAGTAGGCATTGGGACCGAAATTTTTCAGGTATTGGACAAGTTTCCACGGTCCTGTCAGGCGGTCACTTTCGAGGAACATGGTGTCTCCAAGGTGACCGCTGGTGCCACGGGTGACGAACATCAAATAGTTGTTCAATGCGGGGTTGAAGGTGATGGTCACACAGCCCAGATGACAGGGCCAGGAAAGGAGGGGTTTCATCGCATCCATCCTCTTTGACCAAACAGGTTTCCCGCCGGTCTTTCCTGCGTAAAACTCGTAACAGTCAAGGTCGTTGATTGTTTTGATGGACGGCTTTACCCGGGCCAGGTAGATATGGTCTCCTTGGATGTAGTTGTTCCATGATGCAGGATCAGTGGATCCATGGGCCACCAGGTAGGCCAGGCCATCTGGGGAATGTGTCATGTTTTTGCCAAAATCCACAAAATGCGGCGATCCCATTTTTATTTTTGCCTTTTTAGGATCCTCCCCAAAAAGCGGATTGGTCGGAGTTCGTGGTCCGTTGGCCCATGTTCTACCGTAATCGCGCGAAGTACGAAAACCGACAAAAGGCCCAAATTCCGTCCATCCTACACCTCCGCAATCGGAGGTTGGATGGTTGGTGAGGCAATACGTTCCATAGTACCAGATACCGTCCTTGACCAGGTTGGCACAGGGGTAGCGACCGCCATATGGAGCGGGTGATCCCTCGACATTTGGCAAGATCGGTTCAACGACCAAATTCATCGGATCGGGACCCGAAATTCTGGCTTGTCCAGTTGCGGCATTGAAGCCTCCGAAGTCCAGGGAATGGCAGCGGGTGCCCGGATGGGTTGCATCAAAGGCTGAGTAAACCTGTGAATCAAGGACATAGCCATCGGTCCAGGGTGAGTAAAGACAGTCGTCCTCGGCCCATGAGGGATACCATGTGTCCGCATTCGTGTAGTTGCGGTAACGCCCTGTAAATTCAAGCGCACGGAAGGTCTTTGACTTCGGCCATGGACAGTCCGAGGGAGCTGTACAAGCATACTGGAAGGGTGAACCAACTGTCTGCATTGCTGAAGATGCTTCCTCCGCATTGCTGCTTATCGATTGAATAATTTCCTCGGGATCCTTGTCTGCCATAACGGAGACCTCTTTCTTTAACCGTTTTGGGATATTTGACCAGATGAAATCCAAAATGGCCCGATTCTTCCAGAGCTCATGAGCTTCCGTTCAGCACAGACTTGACCTCGCCTACTAAGTTTTGAAAGTATTGACTGAGTTGATACCTGCTCATCCCATGAAACACCCGCTCCGTTTGGCCTCCCTATTCCAGGATCACGCCGTCCTTCAGCGCGACATGGATTTACCGCTTTGGGGATGGGGGCAGCCGATGGCCCGCATGCGTGCAACGCTGGCCGGGCATGAAGCCCGTGCCTGCGCCAATGAGAGTGGTCGGTTTGAATTCCGGCTGCCGGCGCTCCCGGCGGGCGGACCGCATATCCTGCGGGTCGAGAATGAAACCAGCGGGGAAAGCGTCGAGGTAACGGACATCCTGATTGGCGAGGTCTGGATTGCCTCGGGCCAGTCCAACATGGAATGGTCGATGCAGGCTTGTGGGGACCGGGTTGCCCGGGACATCGCGTCCGCGGACTTTCCTTCCCTACGCTTTTTCCAAGTCGGTAAAAGGGCCTTGCTGGGGAGTCATGAAGGTGTGTCGGGGGAGTGGAAGTGTGTCTCCCCCGAAAGCGTTGCGGACTGTTCGGCGGTTGCGTATTCCTTCGGGCGCTCCCTCCAACGAGAGCTGAATCTTCCGATTGGTCTGATCGTGTCGGCATACGGGGGAACGATCATCGAGAGCTGGACCAGCCGGATGGGCCTGATGCGCAACCCGGAGTCGATGGCCCGCTGCCTCGACTACGACCGGAGAAATCATTCACCGGAGGCATGGGAGGATGCGGGCACAAGTCAACCGACCGGCAGCACCTTTCCCGAGGACCCGGGAAATGTCGGGTTCGGGGCCGGCTGGGCTTTGCCGGAGTGGGATGACACGGACTGGCCCATGATGGAACTGCCCAACACCTGGCAATCCCAGGGGTATTCCCACAGCGGTGTCCTCTGGTTCCGCAAGCGCGTTAGCATACCTATGCACTGGAAGGGGAAGCCCTTGCGACTTGAATTGGGTGCCATCGACAAGCAGGACATCACCTATGTGAACGGCCGGGAAGTTGGCCGAACCGGCAAGGGGCTGGAAATGGACCATTACTTGGTAGAGAGGAAGTATCCGGTGCCCGGAGAGCTTGCAGCCGAGTTGGACGGGGAAATCGTGATAGCGGTCCGGGTCTGTTCCTTTGCTTACGACGGTGGCCTGACCGGGCCGACTGCGGCGATGTGCCTGCATCCTGTCGATGCTGAGGATGAGCGGATTCCGTTAAGCGGGGAATGGCGTGTTGCTGTGGAGCACGATTACGGTCATGTGGAAACCAGTTATCTGGTTGGGCCCGATCAGCCCAATTCACCCCACAGGCTGTTCGATAACATGATCGCCCCCTTGATTCCGTATGCAATCCGGGGCGGCTTGTGGTACCAAGGGGAGAGTAATGCGGTGCTTGGCTTCGGCTATCGCCGATACCTTGAAGCCTTGATTTTTGACTGGCGTTACCTGTGGGGACAAGGGGAATTCCCGTTCCATATCGTCCAGCTTCCCAACTACCTTGGGCTGGAACCCTATCAGGAGCACAGCAGCTGGGCCAAGTTGCGCCAGGCGCAGATGGAGACCTTGAACGTGCCTAATACCGGCATGGCAATCACCTTGGACTTGGGCGAGGCAGACGATCTGCACCCCGCGAACAAGATGCCGGTCGGGGAGCGTCTGGCCCTGAGCGTTCTGGTAGATGTCTATGGTCTTTCAGGATCTCCTTGTGGACCCCTTCTAAAATCTTGGAGCATTGAGGATGGACGGATCATATGCGAGTTCCACCATGTCGAGAATGGGCTTTCAACTTTGGATGGAGCACAACCATGTGGGATTTTCATTGCCGGAGAGGATCGCTTGTTCCTTGAGGCTGATGCCTCTATCCACGTCGGCAGGCTCGTCTGTTCCCATCCGGATATTGCAACCCCTCGCGCCGTTCGCTATGCTTGGGCGAATAACCCGGCGCGGTTTAATTTGTGCAACGCTTCCGGACAACTGGCCAGTCCCTTCCGGACGGACGATTGGTAGCGTTCACCCCAAGGCCTTTAGCTTCTTTCGGTATTCTATCTACAGAAATTTCTTCCATATCTGATTTATGCAAAAATCACCTTTGAAATTCCGCCAGGTTCATTTGGATTTTCACACCAGCGGGGCAATCCCGGATATCGGGAAAGCGTTTAACAAGGAACAATGGCAGGAACGCTTAAGACTGGGTCACGTCGACTCGATCACACTTTTTGCCCGTTGCCATCACGGCTGGTGTTATTATCCGAGCAAGGTGGGCCCGGTGCATCCCCATCTCGACTTTGATCTGCTCGGGGAGCAAATCGAGGCCTGCCATGAGATCGGGGTGAACACTCCCGCGTACATCACGGTTGGCTGGGATGAGGAATACGCGCACGCCCATCCCGAGCATCTCGAAGCTCCACCCTCAGGCATCGACTACACCAAACCGGGGTGGAAGCGCATCGCCTTCCACAAGGAATATATCGATTACATTTGTGCCATTACCGAGGAGGTGATCCGGAACTATCCGGTTGATGGCATATTCTACGATATTGTCGGGCTGACCAACGATCTTTCGCTTCCGGCCCAGCGCGCCATGCGGGAGCGGGGTCTCGACCCGCTTAAGGCGATTGACCGTTTGCAGTTTGCGCGTGAACGGCAGGAAGCCTATTTCCAGGCCACCAACGCCGCCATTCACAATCTCAGGCCGAACATGCGCATTTTCCACAATGCCGGCCACATTCCCAAGGGCGACCGCGTCTTCTTGAACTATGCCTCACATCTTGAAATCGAGTCGTTACCGACCGGCGGATGGGGCTACGACCACATGCCGCTTTCAGCCAGGTATGCCGCCACGCAAAAGGGTGTCGAATACCTTGGCATGACGGGAAAGTTTCACACAACCTGGGCGGAGTTTGGTGGGTTCAAGCACCCGAATGCCTTGCGCTACGAGTGCGCGGCCATGCTTGCCTTTGGTTGCCGTTGCTCAATCGGCGATCAACTTCATCCCAGCGGTGAACTGAACGAGGACACCTACCGCCGCATTGGCCTGGCTTATGCCGAAGTCGAGGCAAAGGAGCCTTGGTGCGTCGACGCCAAGCCGGTCAGTGAAGTGGCTATTCTTGCCATCGAAAGCCTGCCTCATGACGCGCTGGACGGTGAGCATTTCGGCGGGCAAATGAACAAGGCCGACTTGGGCGCTTCGCGGATGCTACTCGAATCCCAGCGGCAGTTTGAGGTCATTGATACGGAGGCTGATTTTGAGCAATACCAATTGATCATTCTTCCTGATGAAGGTCGGCTCCTCCCGGATCTGGCGGATAAACTTTCCGAGTTCCTGTCCCGTGGGGGGAAAATCCTCTTGAGCGGGGACTCCGGTCGTGCTGTTGGATGCGGAGAATTTGTCCTGGACGGAATTGGCATGGTTGACGATGAAGCTGAGCGCTTCGACATGGAGTATATCAAGGTTGGTCCCGACCTGCTCGCAGCCGACAAGAGGGGCTCGCTGATTGCATCTCCGGTGGTCATGAATGGAGACAACCTGCGCGTCCGGCCGGCGGAAGGGGCAACCGTGCTGGCGGAAATCGTCAATCCCTACTTCTCTCGCACCGTGGAGCATTTCTGCTCCCATCAGCATGCCCCGGAAGCCGAACCGAGTGGTTTTCCGGCCGCCTTCATAACCGCAACGGACAACATCGCCTACTTCGCGCCGAGGATATTTACCCAGTACAGCGACCGCGGCCAATATCTCTACCGGGAACTTGTCATGGCGGTGATCGACCGGCTGATGGGAAAGCCACCCAGCATCTTGACCAGTTTGCAGAGTGCCGGCCGGACCAGCTTGATGGAGCAGGCCGCAAACAACCGCTACGTGCTGCACCTGCTGTATGCCAGTCCCATCAGGCGTGGGGTCGACGCCATTCCCAACTGGAATATTCCCTCCGTCGAGGTTATCGAGGACATCCCCGTCCTGAGAGACATCCGGGTCAGCCTTCGCCTTGAAAAAGAGGTCAAAGAAGTGAAACTTGTTCCCGGTGGTGAATCACTGGATTTTGATATGCAGGATGGCCGATTGCACTTCATCCTGCCTCGGTTGGAAGGCCATCAAATGATTGCATTGTCGCAGGCTTAATCACTCCGAATCTTCCGGAAACGGACCTCTCGCTTGAATTAAATACCTAATGGCGCACCTACGCTTTCCGGAGGATATCGCTGTCTTTCTGGCGCGCAGGTTGGATTTTACGGCTTGTTATATCTGGCATAAGGCGGAGATATGCTCTGTTTATACAGCAAGGGCTCGATAAATCGCAATTTTAGCATGTTATATCATGCAATAATCTTGATTTTTCTGAGTTTTTGAGAGATAACACTGCCAATCAAGGTAATTTGCCTGTAATACCATGCATAATAAAGACTTAGCATCACTGGTTGTCTTTCATCGAAAGAAAGCTGGTTTGACTCAGATTGAACTTGCCGAACTGGCTGGAGTGAGTCGTTTCGTTGTGCAGGAGATTGAAGCTGGCAGAGGCCGGACGACATGGAAGCACATCGGCTCAGTATTGGAATCTCTCAACCTGAAACTTGAGCCGAGGGGACCCTTGGTTGAGCAATGGCGTAACTGGCGGGAGGGGTCTGAATGAGTGGCGATATATCTATTGTGGGACGTTGTGCTGCGGTTTTTCAGCAGGGTAAGTTGGCGGGGCATCTGCAGGAACTGCCCGAGGGATCCTGGCAATTTACTTATGAACCCGGATACAAGGGGTTGGCGATCTCGCTGACGATGCCCGTAAGGGATGAGCCCTATCATTATAAGCAATTCCCTGCCGTATTTGATGGGCTCCTTCCTGAAGGACTTCAATTGGAGGCATTGCTTCGCAAGCACAAGATCGATCGAACTGATTTCTTCAAGCAACTGGTCACAGTGGGAGAGGATTTGGTCGGTTCTCTAGCGGTACGACCGGCAACTGAAGCACCAACCAAACGAAGAGGGCCGTTCGATGGCTAGTTGTCCAATCACTTTGGAAACAATTCCTTCCAGGTGGAAATATTCGGAAACGGGTCTACGGTTGATTCACCCCAAGTTAACCGATCTGAAACCGTTGCCGTACTCACAGGAAGAACAGCTAAAGCAAGCCCGTTTGCGATCTGACAAAATGTCCATACAAGGTGTTCAGCCGAAGTTGTCAGCCGTTCTCAAACTCAAAGATCAATCCCTTGCATTGGTCGATACCGGCGGGAAGTTCATCCTCAAACCGAATCCGCCCTTGTATGAAGAGGTTCCTGCGAACGAAGCTCTGACGATGTGTATGGCGGCCCATGCCGGAATTGATGTTCCCGCACATGGGCTGTTGCGTGCGATTGATGGAAGTTGGGTTTACTTCATCAAGCGTTTTGATCGGGTGGGTCGTAGCGGCCGCGTACATGTAGAGGACTTTTCCCAGTTGACCGGATCCAGTCGTGAGACCAAGTATTCAAGTTCACTGGAGCAAGTGGCTCTGGTGGTCGATCAATTCTGTACATTTCCAGCGATTGAAAGACCCAAGTTGGCCAAACGCCTCCTGTTTTGTTTTTTAACGGGAAATGAGGACATGCATTTGAAGAATTTTTCAATCTGGCATAAGGAGGGTGTGACTTCCCTGACACCTGCCTACGATTTTCTGAATACCACATTGGTTCTCGGTGCGGTGAATGAGGAAACAGCCCTCCCTCTCAAAGGAAAAAAGAAAAGCCTGAACCGGAAACTTTGGATAGATTACTACTGCCACGACAGGCTGGGCTTGAGCCGGGACCAGGTGGATCGCATCCTCGCAGATTTGAGCGCGGCGATCAATGAGTGGAAGGACATGATTGACAGGAGCTATTTGTCGTCCCGCGCTAAACAGGATTATTTGGAAATTCTCCTAAAGCGAAGCGCTGTTCTTGGACTTTCACAATAGAGACCCGATATGTTCTGCCCCGGTTGTAATGTCATCAAATGATTGAACTGTCCCACGCTTGAGCATCCTTCCCCTTGCCCTTGTCCGGGGTCGAAGGTACACCGCCAAGAGTCCTGTCCTAAATCAGAATCAGGCCGTCCAGGCCTTGAGGCGCTCAGCGGAAAGTTTGACGGCCTCCTCACCGGCGATTTCCAGGGTGGTTGGGCCATCAAATCCATTTTGAACAAGCTCCTTGACCACTGCCTCAATACCAATGATGCCGTCCCCGAGGGCGATCAGCGCCATTCCGCAACCAAACTGCTGACCGCGTTTTGGCAGCCATTCCTCGCCCATGTCCTTCCAGTGAACGTGTTTGATCCGGGAACCGAATTCCCTGACGTAGGCGAGGGGGTCTCCTCCACCCAGCCAAAGATTGCCGGTATCAAGATTGAGACCGACGGTCTCCGGTTCGCCCAGGGTGTCGAGCAGCAATTTTGTGGATTCTATGGAATCGGTGATTTCACCGTGGGGTTCAATCAGAAGGTCGATCCCCAATTCCTTGGCCCACTGGATGGGCTCATGGAGCTTTTCCGCGATAAGGAGCACCTTTTGTCCGCTACTTAGGCTTTCACTGAACAGGGCTTTCGGATCCCCCTCGGTGGTGATGACCTGCTTGATGCCGAGCAAGTGGGCGAGGTGTATCGCCTTGATAATTTCGTGGGTTCTATAGCGGGCGGGGCTGCACGGATCCAGCAGGTTGGCGTGGGCGCACACGATTGTCAGCGGGATGCCGTTC